>JBMOIG010000151.1:0-10142 GCA_049317445.1 Myxococcota bacterium
CTCCCCCCCGGCATCTCGACCGTCCCATGCAACTGCAACGGCTGCGCCTTGCGCATCCGCAAGTTCAGCAACTCGACGCCGAGCGAAAACGCCATCGCAAAGTAGATGTAACCCTTGTCGATGTGCTGGCCCATGCCCTCGACCACCAGCAGCACGCCGATCAGCAGCAGGAACGACAGCGCCAGCATCTTCATGGTCGGGTGGCGATTGACGAATTCGCTGATGAAGCCGGCGAAGACCAGCATCACGCCGACCGACAGCACCATCGCCGTGACCATCACCGCCAGCATCGGCGCCATGCCGACCGCGGTGATGACCGAGTCGAGCGAAAACACGATGTCGAGCACCATGATCTGACCGATCACCAGCCAGAACGAGGTCCGTCCCTTGGCCTTGCCGCCGGTCTGCGCGTCGGGGACCTCGACCTCGAGCTTCTCGTGGATCTCGTGGGTCGCCTTGGCCAGCAGGAACAGGCCGCCCCCCAACAAGATCAGGTCGCGCCCGGACATGGCCTTGCCCAGCACCGTGAACAGCGGCTCGGTCAGCCCCATGACCCACGAGATGGCGAACAGCAGGCCCAGGCGCGTCAGCAGCGCCACCGACAGGCCGACGGTGCGGGCGCGCGGCTGCTGGTCCAGGGGCAGGCGGCCGGAAAGGATCGAGATAAAGACGATGTTGTCGATGCCGAGCACGATCTCCATCAGCGTCAGGGTGGCGAGGCTGATCCAGACGTCGGGGGTCAGAAGGGCTTCCATGCGAGGTTCTCCGTAGGCGTGGTCGCCCCGTGTGCCAGATTCGCCCGGGTCCGGCAAGGTGCGGCAAGCGCGCAAACCCCGCGACCGTGCTAGGCTACCGCCCTCTGCCACGACCGAGGCCCCCACCGCATGCCCCCTCGCCCCACGCCCAACCAGGCCGCACAGATCATCCAACGGCAGGCCGACATGCTGGCCGCCCGCGTGTCCAAGACCGCCCGCAACCTGCAGAAGTGGGCCAAGCGCGAGGACGTGGGCGCCTATCGCCTGTACGACTGGGACATCCCCGAGATCCGCCTGGTGGTCGACTGGTACCAAGGCCACCTGCAAGTTGCCGAGTACGCGCGCCGCCAGACCGACGAGCTGCCCGGGTGGCTCGAAGCGATGGGCGCGGCCGTCGGCCAGGTGCTGGGGGTGCCACCGCAGCACGTGCACCTCAAGCGGCGCGAGACGGGTCAGGGTGCCCGCTACAAGCGACTGGACCGCACGGGCGACCGACTTCAGGTGTCCGAGCAAGGCCTGCGCTTCTGGGTCAACCTGTCTGACTACATCGACACCGGGCTGTTTGCCGACCACCGGCTGACGCGTGCGTGGGTGCGCGAGCTGGCCAAGGGCGGCGATTTCCTGAATCTGTACGCGTACACAGGCACGTTCACCTGCTATGCCGCCGCCGGTGGGGCCGAGCGCACGACCACGGTTGACCTGTCGGACACGTACCTGCAGTGGACGCGCGAGAACCTGGAGCTGAACGACATCCGCGGCCCCAAGCACACGCTCGTGTCGGCCGACGCCCGCACCTTTCTGCGCGACGCGGCCCGGCGCGAGCGGCGCTACACGTTGGCGTTGCTGGACCCGCCGTCGTATTCGGCCGGGCGAAGCGGGGTTGCCGAGTTCGACGTCCAGCGCGACCACCGGCAACTGGTGCTCGAGGCGCTGGCGGTCCTGGCCCCGGGCGGCACGCTGTTCTTCTCGACCAATCACCAGCGTTTCGAGCCGGATCTCGATGGGTTGCCTGCGGCGTCGGTCGAGGACGTCACCGCGCGAACGGTGCCCGCCGACTACCGCAACAAGCAGGTGCATCGGTGCTGGAAGATTGGGGTTTAGCCGTGTGGCTCGATCGCTCGGTGCGGAGCTGCTACCGGCCGACTACGGCCACGCAGTGCACAAGTCGACGATGACTTCCTTCTTGTTGTCGGCCCACCCGCCGTCGCTCGAGAAGCCGTAGCACTCGGCTGCGGCGACACCGGGCGAGATGCCGGCGTTGAAGGTCAGGTCCTGGCTGTTCAGCAGACCGCAGCCCATCACGTCGTTGGCGGCATCGAATTGCGCGGTGCTGTCGAATTTCGCCTTCAGCGCATCCTTGTTGTCGCAGAACCACTTGGTCAGGTCGTTGGTCGAGATGCCTGAGGTGATGCCGGGTTCCTCGGCCCAGCCCAGCGTGTCCAGCGCGCCACAGCGGCCGTCCTTCTTGGTGAGCAGGCAGTCGGCGAACGCCTTGGCCAGCTTGAGGTAATTGTCGTCCTGCGACGCGTTCTTGCCCAGGAAGACGCCCGGGATGCAAGCCCCACCCGCGCACAACTGCCCATCGCCGCATTTCTGGAATTCCTGCTTGCCGGCCAGGGGGTTCTCGCACTTCCAGATGGCGTGGGGCGCGCACGTCAGCTCGTCTGGCTTGCACTTGTTGCAGCCCGCGATGGCGTCGCCGCCCACGGTGCAGCCCAGCAGGCACGGTTGGACCAGGTCCCAGCCCGACGCGTCGGCCTTGCACTGCTCGAGTCCGTCGGCGCTGCACTTGCCCACGCCCGGGGTGCACACGCCGACCCAACAGGCGCCGTCCTTGCACTTCTCTGCGCAGGCGGGCTCGACCTTCTGCCAGCCTTTTTGGTCGGTTTGGCACTTCTCGACCGACTTCGGGTCGTCGGCGGCGCACCGGGTCGCGTCCTTGTCACAGGCGGGCGGCAAGCAGGCGCCGTCGGCACAGCCAAACCCGCACGCGTCCTTCGGGGTGGCGGTCTGGCCGGTTGCGTCGCACGAAAGCGTCTGGCTGCCGTCGGGAGAGCAGAAGACCGCGTCGGGCGTGCAGACGGGCGCGGCTGTTTCTTGGGCGTCCGCCGCGTCTGCCGCATCTTCGGCGTCGTCGGCGTCTGCCACGTCCGCGGCGTCTTCCGTGTCGGCAAGGGTTTCTGCTGCATCGGCGGCGACTTCCGCGGCGTCACCTGGCACGGCGGTGTCTAGCGCGTCGTCGGCGACGGTGGTGTCCTGCGCGGCGTCGGTTGCCGCCTCGGGCCCGTCTTGGACGTGATCGCCGCACGCGGGCAGTACCAGCAGGGTCAGGGTCAGGAGCAGGAGCAGGGGGGAAATGGGGCGACGCATCGGAACCTCCCAGCGGAACGAGGGTTCTGTACGCGCGTGCTTGGGTGGGGTCAAGTTTGGCGAGGGCCGGACCCCAGAATGACGAGTGCGACTCGTGACGCCCAGCGCCCGCCACCTGCGCTCACCCCCGCCGATTCGCCAGCAAGTACCTGCGAATCAACGCATTCGTCGACGAGTCATGCCGAAGCTCCGTCCCACCGGCCAACTCAGGCACGATCCGATTCGCCAGCTCCTTGCCCAGCTGCACGCCCCACTGGTCAAACGGCCCGACCCCCCAAATCGCCCCCTGCGTGAACACCGCGTGCTCGTACAACGCCACCAGCTCGCCCAGCACGCGCGGCGTCAGCCGCTCGATCAGCATGGTGGTGGAAGGCCGGTTGCCGTCGAACGTCTTGTGCGGCACCAGTTCCTCAGGCACCCCCTCTGCACGCAACTGCAGGGCCGTCTTGCCAAACGCCAAGGCCTCGGCTTGTGCGAATACGTTGCTCATCAGGAAGTCGTGGTGCTGGCCCAGCGGGTTCAGCGACTGCGAAAACGCGATGAAATCGCAGGGGATCAGCTTGGTTCCCTGGTGGATCAACTGGTAGAAGCTGTGCTGGCCGTTGGTGCCCGGCTCGCCCCAGTAGATGGCGCCCGTCTGATAGTCGACCCGCGCGCC
Source organism: Myxococcota bacterium (assembly GCA_049317445.1). GTDB lineage: Bacteria > Myxococcota_A > UBA9042 > UBA9042 > UBA9042 > CAJBNH01. Next base: position 3,784 of record JBMOIG010000151.1, read on the forward strand.
GTCGAGCGTGACCTGCTTGCCCACGCTCTCCATCGTCATCTGCTGCAGATAGGCGGGAAAGCGCTTCAGGTACTGGTCGTACGGCAACACGGCCTGCGTCTCGGCGCCGAAGAAGCTCGTGTACCACACGCCAAGCAACCCCATGATCACAGGCAGGTTCTGGTCGAACGGCGCGGTGCGGTAGTGCTCGTCCATCGCGTGGCAGCCGTCGAGCAGCTCGCGGAACCCCTCAGGACCGATGGCAATCATCGTCGACAGGCCGATCGCCGACGTCATCGAGTACCGGCCGCCCACCCAGTCCCAGAAGCCGAACATGTTGGCGGTGTCGATGCCGAACTTGCTGACTTCGCTGGCGTTGGTCGAGATGGCGACGAAGTGGCGCGCAACCGCCGCGGGGTCGTGCAGCGCGGCCAGGCACCAGTCGCGGGCGCTCTGGGCGTTGGCCATGGTTTCTTGCGTGGTGAACGTCTTGGACGAGATCAGGAATAGCGTCTCGGCGGGGTCAAGGTCGCGCGTAGTCTCGACAAAATCCGTGCCATCGACGTTGGAGACATAGCGGATCGTCAGGTCGCGCTGGCTGTAGTGCCGCAGCGCCTCGTACGCCATCACCGGGCCCAGGTCCGAGCCGCCGATGCCGATGTTGACGATGTTGCGGATCGGCTTGCCCGTAAACCCCAGCCACCGGCCCGCGCGCACTTGCTTCGCAAAAACCGACATCTTGTCGAGCACTTCGTGGATGCCGGGCACGACGTCCTGCCCATCCACGTAGATCTGGCGACCCTTGGGCGCGCGCAGGGCCGTATGCAGGACCGCGCGACCCTCCGTCACGTTGATCTTCTCTCCCGCGAACATCGCGTCGATGCGCCCCCGCAACCCCGCCTCGTTCGCCAATTGCACCAGCAGCTTCAACGTCTCGTCGGTGACACGGTGCTTGGCGTAGTCAAAGTAAATACCCAACACATCCAAGGCCATCCGCTCGCCACGCCCCGGGTCGCCGCCGAACAGGTCGCGCAGATGCAGGTCGCGGACGGCTTGGTGGTGCTGCTGCAGCGTGCGCCAGGTCGGCAGGTGGCTGGCGGGCGTGGTCTTGGTGGTCATGGGGGGACTCCTCTGGGGTTGCAGGACGCGCCGGGCAAGGTGCGACGGCTGGGGCTGGCGGTCAAGCGTGGGCGGTCAGCCACTCGGGAATCCGCAGGTCCAGCCAGGGCTTGCCGCCCGGACCCACGAACCCGACGTGCCCGCCGTGGTCGGCCAGCTCGAGGGTGACGCGCTCGCTCAGTTCGGCATCGGTCGGCAGCACGTCGGACGTGTAGAACGGGTCGTCGCGACTGAGGATCACCAGCGTGGGCACGCGGATGCGCTTGAGGAACGGCTTGCCGCTCGACGCCTCAAAGTAGTGCGCGGCATCGCGAAAGCCGTGCAGGGGCGCGGTGAACGCCGAGTCGAACTGCCAGAAGTCCTTGGCGTTCAGCACCTTGTCCATGCTCACCGTCGGGGGCAGCAGGCCCGCGCTGGCCTTATCGCGCGCCGTCGCCTTCAGCTGGCGCAGCAGCCACGTCTGGTACACCCGCGCAAAGCCCCGGCGCAGCGTGTCGGCACCGTTCGACAGCACCAACGGCGGCGAGACGGCGACGGCGGCGGCGAACGGCGATTGCTCGCCCTCCTCGCCCAGAAACTTGACCAGCACGTTGGCGCCCAGCGAAAAGCCGACCGCGAGCAAGGGTCCCACCTCGCCGCGCGCCCGCAATTGCTGCACGAAATAGCGCACATCGCCCGTGTCGCCCGAGTGGTACGCGCGCGCCAGCCGGTTGGGGGTGCCGCCGCAGCCGCGAAAGTGCATCAGGACGGCGCGAAACCCCTTGGCCTGCAACGCGTTGAGGATGCTGCGGGCGTACGGCGAGTTGATCGAGCCAGCCAGGCCGTGAAAGACGCAGACCAGCGGCGCATCCTCCGGCACTCCGGGGGCGGCCGACAGCCAGTCCAGATCCAGAAAGTCGCCGTCAGGCAGCTCCAAACGCTCGCGACGGGTCGCCGGACGCGGCGGATCCTTGGCCACGCGATGCCACAGGGTCTGCAGGTGCGGGCCCGGCAGCCAGCGAGCAGGGCGGAACAGGCTCTTGACAATCAAAACGTCACCTTTTCAACGGATTGCAGGAACCGTCGAGGGCGGTTTCTCGGCAGCGCAGCGGCGCACGGCTTCTTCCCGGTCCGCCGTCGCCGCAGTCCCTTGCGCCACGTCGGCCAGTTCGCACCACACCTCGGCACGCTCGGTCTTGGTCTTGGAGCGCTCTGCCGCCAGCCGATAGACCGGCAGGGCGGCCATCGTGCTTCCCGCAGCGATGGACGCGCGCGCCTCCGCCAGCACCGACGCACGACCGGCAGGGTCCGCCTCTTCCAGCGCCTGCGCGGCCAGCCGCAAGTCTTCGAGGTACCTGGGCTTCTCTTCTGCGCCGGCCACCCGCCAGCCCGCCCACGCCAGCCGACCCAGCAGGGCCGGGGCCCGCACGTCGTTGGCCTCGAGCTGGGTGACGGTACGCGCGATGTCGCGCAAGTCTGCGGGATTGCCCGCATTCGCCACGCTCTTCAACCACGCTTGGGCATCGCGGTCGTCGCCGCGTTCCAGCCCTGGCACCGCACGAACCACCAGGTCGATCCACAGACCGCCCACGCTAGCGTCGCTGGGGTCGAGGCGCAGGGCCGGCAGCAGGATCTCGGCGCGCATCTGCACCAGCCCCGCGATGTCGGCGGTCAGGCTCTGGCTCAGCCCTTCCGACGCCTTGGGCATGAACGTCAACGCCAGCACGATATGCTGGCGCACGCCGTCGCAGCGCCCGGCTGGCACGTCGACCAGGGCCTTGGCCTGCGCGTTGGCCGTCATGCGGTCCTTGGCTTCGACTGCCAGCTCCATCAGCAGAAAGCGCGCGGCGCACAGGTCGCGTTCCGGACCGGGCACGGGCTGCGGCGGCGCGGCCTTGTCGTCGACCTTGGCCAACTCGCTCTTCAGCAAGGCGAATGCCTGATCGGGACGTCCCTGCCGCAGCGCACCAATCGCCTGCACCAACCAGTCGCGCGGCGTCTTGCCGGCAGGCGCAGGCTCGGCAGTGGCCGGCGCCTCAGCGTCGGTTGCGTCGCCGCTCGGCTCGGACTCCTCAGGCGCTTCGGTGGCTCGCACCCGTGCGGGCAGCCCCAGTTCCTTGGCCAGCACGGCCGCCGACGGTCGAAAGTCCTTTTCGTAGCGGATCAATTTCTGCCGCAACCAAGTGGCGAACGCCGCGTCGATGGCGTCGGGCGTCACGCCCAAAATCTTGACGATCAGGTCGGTGGTCGCCGAGCCGTCGCGGTGCCCGGCCACCAGCGCCTGCAGCTTGGCAAAGCCGTATTGCTCGTTCAGGTATTCGACCAGAAACATGGCCTGATGGTAGGCATCGACCACCTCGTCCAGCGACTCGGCCTGCGTAAACGCGAGGTTGAAGCTGGCGATCTTGGCCAGCTCACCTGCCTGCAGCCGGTCCCACTGGCGCCGGTCGAGCCGCGACCGCCAGCGCGGGTCGGCCCACGTGCTCTCCATCATCGCCAGGCCTTCGGTGAGCCAGCGCGGGACGCGGCCGTCGCTCGCCTGGATGTGGAAAACGTGCGAAAGCTCGTGATACAGCACGTTCTTCCAATTGAACGGGTCCTCGACCGGCGACCGCGACGTGATCAGGTGGCCAAAGCACACCGCGTGCGCCCCCAGCCGCGGCAGACCGACCGTGCGCACGCTGAACTGCTCGACCGTAGGAAAGATCTCGACCTGCAACGGCCGGGCGGGCGCGAAACCGTACTTCTTGACCAGATCGTCGTAGGCCTTCTGCAGGTACGGCAGGATGGTCCGCTCCAACGCCTTGCGGTCGCGCCGGTGGATGCGCAGATCCACGGCACGGCCGGGCAGCAGCACCATCTCCTTCAGCACGCCGTCGTACAGGATCTTCAGCTGGTTGGACGTCCTGACGTCGAACGGGTCGCCGCTGTACGCGTCTTCCAGCTGCTTGCGGGCGTTGACGTCGTCGGCCACCCGCGCATAGCCCATGCCCAGCGCCGCGTGTGCCTGCCAAAGCTCGGGGTCGCGGACCAACGCCTGGTTCAACAGGTCCAGCACTTCGCGATAGCGGTGCCCCATCTCCAACCAGCGCGCCACCTCGGTGTGGAAGCGACCGTCGGTGGGGTTGACCCTGGTGTTGGCCTTCTCCGCATCGGCATAGCAGGTCTGGTCGTCGGCGACCTTGCAGGCGGCGCCCAACACGCGCAGCACCTCGGGCGAGTCGGGCCGCTGCTTGCGCGCACGCTCCAGAAACTGCCTCGCCTCAGGCCAGTTCTCGTCGTGCAGGGCCACTTCGGCCCGCAACACCAGCGCTTGCAGGTGGTTCGGGTTGGCCTTCAACACGCCGTCGACCCGCGCGCGCGCCTTGGCGACCGCAAACTCGGACGCAAGGTCGATGCGCGCCATGCCGCACAGGGCGTCCGGCTCGCTTGGGTCGATGTCCAGCACCTTGCGAAATGATTTGTCGGCGTCGCGCCAGTTGTACTTGTCGACGAACAGCTGCCCCCACTGCAGCTCGACGCCCAGCCGCTCGGCATCGTCCAGTGCGGCGCTCGCGGCCTGCTCGAAGACGTCGTTGGCGTTGCGGACATAGCCGTTCAGCCACAGCGACTTCGCCACGGCGGCCAGATCGGGCGCCTCCTTGAACTCGTCGGCCTCATAGCGATCTGCCAGCGGATCCAGGATCTTGCGAGCCTCGACACGGCGACCGACCTCATACAGCTGCTCGCCCAGCGCGACGGTCAGCTGCAGGTGGCCCTTGTGCTTGACGGCCGCGCCCATCAGCAGCTTCAGACGCTCGTCGACGGGGCCCGTCTGGCGCAGCACCGCGGCCAAGTCCAGCACCCGCTCTGGCGTCGCCTTGGGCCCGATGGCAAAGGGTTGCAGCACCTTGCGGGCTTCCGCGGTGCGTCCTGCACGCAGCAGCAGCCGCGACAGCACGCCGGCCTCGCCAGAGGTCCACGTCGCCTTCTCCAGCGCCAAAGGCTTGTCGGCGGCCGCGCCCTTGCGGGCGGCGTTCTCGAACAACGCGAGGGCTGGCGCAATGTTGCCGTGCAGCAGCTGGTCGGCGGCCTCTCGCTCCAGCGGCGAAGGCGCCTCAGGCGGTTGAGCCAGCAGCGTCGAGGGGCAGATCGCGAGTGCGAACAGGACCGGCAAGGTGCGAAGCAGCGCTTGAAGAAGGCCTTTCATCGCACCATCTTGCTACAAGCCACCGACGATCCGCCACTCGCTGCCTTCGCGGGCCAGCTCCATGCGGTTGAAGTCGTTCCAGGTTTTGTAGCTGTCGACACCGCCCTCGGTCAGCAACACGCGGCCCACGAACTCGTAGTCCACGGTCGCGAACTCCTCGCCGACCTCCATGGCCATGAGCTTGATGCGCAGCTGAATCTTCTTGACGTTGTCGCGCAGCATCGGCAGCCGCTCGATCGCCTTGTCGTAGCCGTAGTCGTCTTCGGTCTTTTCGGTGGTGCCCGCGTTCTCGTGATAGCGGGGCGAAATCAGCTTCTTCAGCGCGTCCAAGTCCTTGTTCTGGATGGCGGCGTGGTAGGCCTTGACCACCTCGAACACCTCGGAGTTCTCGCTGGTGGCCTTCACCTTGCGGTCCTGGTCCAGATAGCCCGACCCACAGGCGCCCAGAAAGGCGACGACGCCCAAGGCGAGCAGCGTGCGGGACAGGAGGCGGGACGTGCGAGCGTGGGTCATGGCGGGCATCCTGAAGGGGTCTGGGGTTCCGCGGCGCGGCAGCTTCTGACCGAGCACACGGGGCGGCGGCATGATGGACGCAGGTCCCGACGGCGTCAAACCTGAGCAGCTTCGCCCTATTCCCCGGCGGAAAGGGTCCTTGATGTGCAGTGCCGTCCAAATCTGCCCGTTGCTGGACACCTTGAGTCGTGCGTGATGCCGGCCTATCCTCCGCCCGACGAACAACGCAAGGCCTGTGCCATCCCCCCCGCGCAACCGACGGCCGCTGCCGCCAACCCCTGCGTCCCAAAGGCCAGACATGCCGACCCCAGATCCGACCGCCCCAAACCCGCGCCCGCGGCTGCTGCTGATCGACGACGAGCCCATGATTGGCATGGTCGTGCAGCGCATGTTCGCCGCCGACTACGACGTGGTGCCGACGACCAGCGCGACCAAGGGCCTGCAGATCCTGAGTCGCGACGGACCCTTCGCTCTGATCCTGTGCGACCTCATGATGCCCGAGCGCACCGGCATGGACGTCTACGCCGAGCTGGTGCGCACCCACCCGGAACACGCACGGCGCATGGTGTTCCTGACCGGC
>JBMOIG010000152.1:0-10120 GCA_049317445.1 Myxococcota bacterium
TGCGCGCCCCACACCAGCCGGTCCTCGCGCCGCGAGACACCCAGCCTGCCGACGGTATCGCTCGCGGCGAACAGGTGGTGGATCTCGACCTGGGCCGAGGTCGTCGCGGCCAGGCGGACGTCCAGGCCGCCCACCAGCTCGTTCAGGGCAACCGACGCGCCCTGCTGGCGCCAGATCACATCCGCGCGGGGCGTGACGACCGCAGTGCGATAGCGCGTCGTCGTGACGCCGTACAGGCTCCAATCCGCAAAGTCCTCGGCAACCGCTTGGACGGAGGTCGAGACGGAGAAGCCGGCCGCGGACCATGCCCCGCGCGCGGACGCCCGTGCCCGCGAGCCCCCCTGCTGCAACAGGTCGACCTCGGTATCCAAGCCAAGTCCCAGATTCCCCAGGCCGCCCAGGCTCATGGGCCCATCCAGCCGCAGCCTTGTCCGCGAGGTGACGTCGGGCGCCCTGCTGGGGGCCTCGCTGTCGTAACCTGTGTTGAATGCCGCGTGATCCGCGACCAGGGTCGCCGCGCCCAACCGCGTTTGCGCTCCGACGTGCGCGGCCATCTTGCCGTCCAACTGCGTAGCGACGTCGGCTTGCGCGAGGATTGGGCCGACCACGCCGCGAAGGCCCAAGCTGCCGAAGCCGTTGCGTTCTCCCGCCGGGTTGACCTGGCTGCTGGCTCCGCCGAACAGCGACAGTTGTCGGGTCAAGCCGCCCTCGATCCGGCCGAGGACCCGCGCCTGGCCCACGTTCGGGCCGGCGTACTGGTAGCCGATGGGCAGCACCGTTTCGCGATCCTGGCTCGCCGACACGCTGTACCGAACCTCACCCGGCTTGACCATGCCGGACCCGACCAAGACGTCCTGCGCGATCTCGCGCCGCTCGCCGTACGGCCCGTGCAGCACGACCAGCAGCTCGTTGCGGCCGAACTGCAGCGGGATGTCCTCAAACGCGTAGCGCCCGCTGGTCGACGAGGTGAAGGCGAGCAGCGCGCCGTTGCGAAACAGCTCAGCTTCCCAGCCGACGGGCAGGTCGCCCTCCAGCCGGGTCTTGTCGAATTCCGTTGGGCTGGTCAGGGGATAGCTGGACACCGATACGCCGCGGCTCTGTTGCCCGCGCGCGACCAGCGGGATGGAGGCGGTGGTGAAGTCGCCGGCCACCACCTCGCGTGCGCCTAGCGGCCCCAGCAGGTTGCCCTGGGGATCGCGACGGGCCAGCCGGATGCGCGCGAGCGACAGGGCGTCGTTTGCGGTGCCCCCGACCTGCCACTCCGATTCCATCCAGAGCAGGTCACCCTGGCCGCCGACGCCATAGGTGCTGATGGCTGGTGTCGGCTTGCGGCCGGTGGCGCCGCCGCCCGGGTCCGGCGTTGCCGCCGACGCCCTCACTGAGATGCGCGGCGCGCCCACGAGGGATGGACCGGACATGGTCGCGGGCGGAGCACTGGGCGGCCGCGCCTGCGCCGCAAGCTGCCGGTGACGAAGCTCGCGTTCGGCGCGCCGCTGGGCCGGCAGCACGTCAGCGGTCTCCAGGTTCAGGCGCATGTAGGTCAGGTCCAGCTGCGGCGTCATCCCCAACCAGTCGCACAGCGCATCCAGACGAATGTACAGCTCATCCCGCCAGATCACGTGCTCCGGGTCGATGCGGATGACCTTGGTGCCGATCTTGACGGTGCGCTGGCTGACGTCGAGCTCGAAGCGACGCGACTCTTCGATGAACCAGCCGATCGCCGTCCCGGCCTGTACATCGACGGTAATGGGGAACTCCAGAGCCTCGATGATGGGACCCAGCGGCACCCACACGACCTGTCCGCGCTGCAGGCCCAGCAGGTCGGTCATCAGCGTCACGCCTCCCAGACGCAGCTCGAGCACAAGCTCCTCGAACGAATCCTTCCCCGGCGTACCGGGCTTCGGCCGCCACGCCTTGCCCCGCATCGCGCGGGCGGTGTCGTCCGCGGTCAGGTCGCTGTTGACCAGATCGTCCGAGGCGAGGTTCTGGTTGGCGGCCAGCAGTGCCAGCACCTTCGACGTGGTGTTCGCATCGGCCACGGTCTCGCCCAAGGCGGGGCCCTGCGCGACGGTTTGCGGGACGTGCGCGGACGCAACCTGTTGCGGGTGGGATCGTTGCGGGAAGGCGCCGGGTCGCGGCTGGGTCGGCGTGTCGGCCCGCGCAACGGTCTGGGCAGTGGCGCGCAGGCCCTTGGCACGCAAAGAGGTCGCCGCCGCGACGCGGGTCGCCAGCCGCGCTGGCGCCGGCTTCTTGGCCTTCGGGGTCGAAGCCGGATGGGTCAAGGGTGCGCGGTCGCTGGAGTCAGCGTCCATCTCCGGCAGGGCATCGCTGGACGCCACGCGAGTGCCGGCCCACGCAGGGGTCGCCACCAGCATCACCAACATGCACAGCCACGCTCGCATTCAGTTCCTGTTCACCGGTGCGCCGTTTGCCTGCCCAGCATTTGACGCTTCTTGAAGGCTCATGCGGCGTTCGCCTGCATGACTCGGGGACTCATCGCGATCGTCAGGGAAGCGCGACGGTCGTTTCTGCCAACTGGGCCCCACCCTGGTCCGCCGGCAGGTTGAAGGTCAGGCGAAGTCGGCCGCCGTGCAGCTGGGGCAGCGCTTCGGGGTTGATGTGAATCGACACCTGCCGTGCCTCGAGCGGCACGTAGACGGCGATGCCGCGGATCAGGCCGGCGTCAACGACCTTGCGGGACTTCGCGGGCTGGAAGGTCGCAACGAGGTCGCCGTACACTGAGCGGTTGCCGCTGCGGTGCAGTTTGACCACGATCTCTGCTGGCTTCTTTGGTTTCTGCTCGATGCGGACGTCCGACAGGCTTGCCGTGGCGGTCAGCTTTCCGTGGCGGACGATGACCGGGATGGAGATTGCCGGGATTGCGACGACCTGCAGCCCGACCTTGCCGGCAGGTAGGTTCCCGGTCGTCTTGGTGATGGTGGGGATCTGCTGAACCAGCAGGTTGACTCGGTACTCCCCCTCGGGAAGGCCGGCGGGCTTGCGGACGATCAGGCGGATGCGTTGCGCCTTGCCGGGCTCGACCAGCACCTGCTTGGGCGACAGGCGCAGCAGCGATTCGGAGAGCAAGTCGGTTGGGGTGGGCGAGTCCACCTGCTCGACCACGCCCGCCGGAGTCATTCGCGTGTGTACCAAGCTGACCCGCATGGTGGCGGGCGTCCTGCCGCTGTTTTGGACCAGCACCTCCGCCGAGCGGACGTTGCCTTCGAGCACGATGCGCGTGGGCACAAGCGTGATGCCGCCGATGCCGCCGCCACCGCCACCGGGCGTCGCTTCCGCGGGCGCGGGCTCCGCGCACACCAGCACCGCCGCGAGTGCAGAAAGGATGGCCAGTTGAACCAAAGCGGGACGGATCATGGTCTTCTTCCCAGTGGTACTAGTCATAGGTCGCGGTGACGACCACCGCTGCGGAGCTGGATTGGGGACTGGTTTGGCCGGACACGGAGATCGTTCCACCGAACCTGACGGAAGCATGTCCTGCGCCGTCCAGCGTCAACTGCTTCTGGTTGGCGGTACCTTCGACCGTGACGGCCAGCACGGCGATTCCGGAGAGGCCGAACGAGCCGATGCTGACGGCAACGGTGACAGCGGTATCGGCGTCGCCGGACACAGCGACCTCGCCCCGTTGCGCACCGTCCAGGTACTTGCCGTCGCCAGCGCCCTCAGTGACCGTGCCCGTCAGCTCGTCGAGCGTGAATTCCTGTGTGCCCGAACTAGGTTTGCTCAGGCGGCCGAAGTCCAGCGAATGGGTCATCGCCAGGCCCAACACCGCTTGCGCGGGCGAGACGGCGAGGGCGAGCAGTACGCCGGCCGCGGCCAGCGTGCTGGCTGCTGCTTTGCGCCACCCCGCAAAGGGGCGTCCCTGCCGAAAGGATGTCGTGTCTTGGGACATGGCTGGGCGCCTGATAGCCGACAAGCGCCGCCGCGTGCGAGGCAGAGAGCCTTGCCCGCGGCGGCGCTCGATGGAACTCGGACTAGCCGGTAGGACTGGCCTAGTTGTAGACCAGGGTCATGGTGAAGGTGCCCGTGTAGTTGCCGGCAGTCATGCCCGCCGGAATCGTGATGGTCGCGCCGATGCCGATCGCGTTGCCTTGCGCGCCGTTGGTGCCGTACACGCCGTTGCCGTCAAAGCTGTTCGTCACGGGCGTGCTCGCTCCTTGCTCGGTGTCCCAGCCGGCCCAAGTGATGCCGCCGGTCCAGTCGGCGTTCTGGGTGCAGTTGAGGCTGAAGGTCTGGCTGGGCGCGCCCGAAATCATGAAGAAGGCGGCCGTGGTGTTGCTCTGGTCGACGATCTTGCCGTCGCCTGCGGCGTCCATGACGAGGCCCGAGCTGCCGACCGTCGCCGAGTACGTCATGTAGATGTTCTGGGCGTTGTTGGTCGGCGGCGACACGATACCGAAGTACATCGGCGTCTGCTCGGTGATGGCGAGCGGCGCGACCAGGTCCAGAGACGCGATGGAGATCAGGTCGATGGCGAACGCCGGAGCGGCAAGAAGGGAAAGCGCGCTGACGGTCGCGAGAATACGGACAGAAAGACGAGTCTTCATGGGGTTGCTTCCTATTGTAGAAACACTGCGGGGGCGGCCTCGGGTCTCTCCCGTCTGCCACGGGTCGGACCTAGACGATCTCCCGAAAAGCTGTCAACGCATATCCCCAAATCGGGGCGACGTCTCACAATGGTGAACAGGTATTGAAGAAGCGTGCCAGTTCGGGGCACATCGAGGTCGTAGACGAGCCGATTGAGCGGAACCCATGGCAATCGTAAGCACATCTCTCGACCGCACGCCTTCGCCCGGACCTCAGCGGACCAAATCCCTGTCCCTTTGCAGGAAATAGATCCCCAGAATCCTGCCGCGATCATGAACACCCCACTGTGACCGACGAAAACTCAGCACCATTAATAGGCGCCGACATTTATTGAGCAATATTTCAGAAAGCGGACCATGTAGACCCGCATTACAGCGAGTTCTTCGTCGCCTGCTGACCGGCCGTCTCATGTCGTGTAGCCTCTCGGGTCGATGGTCATGACGGAACGGAGGACGGAGATGCGGCGCTCGCTGGTGTGGGCTTGCCTGTGTGCGTGTTGGGCGGTCTGGCCGGCGCTTGCGACGGAGCCTGACGCCGGAGCCGACCTGATTCGAGACCTTGTGGCTCAGCATAGAACCGTTTTGGAACATGCCATGGAACGCCGCGCGCTGGACGTGGCGGTTGCGGCGTATCGGCAGCAGCTGACGGCCCTGGTCGCAGACGCCCCGGGGCCCCTGCTTGCCGCCCTGCGCCGCTATGCCGACGGGGACCGTGGTGTGGCTTTCCCCTTGATTGAGGCGCAGTTGCGCGCGCAGGTCGCGACGGATCCGCCTTCCGCGCCTGCCCGTCGGGCGGTGCGAATTCGCTACGTGGCGACGCTGGCCCTCGATCTGGCCGACCGGGGCGAGAAGCCGCCCGCCGAGGCCGCCGCGCTGTGGCAGGAGGTTTTGGTCCTTGACCCCACGGACTGGTCGGGCTGGCTGAACCTGTCGCGTCTGCTGCGTCAGGCGGGGCAGGGCAAGCGTGCGAAGGTGGCGGCGGCCGCTGCGGTGACGCGATGCCGCGGCGATGTTCCGTGCGTCCTGAGCCTGCACGAGTCGGCGGCCGTGGCGCTGGAGACGGACGACCTCGCAGAGGCGCGCAAAGCCTATGAAGAGGCGGTCAAGTTGACACGGAAGCAGCTAAAGGGGCGGCCCGTGGACGACCTGGTCTGGCACGATGGGTGGCTGAGCGCCCGGCTGCTGGGCGACGTGACGCTGCGAACGGGAGAGCGGGAGGTGTCTCGCGCTGCGTTTCAGGAGAGTCTGGACATCGCGAGGCGCGCGGCCGCCTTGCCTTCGATCGCCGGACTGCAGGCGACAGAGGTGCACGCAAGCTGGCTGGGCTTGGGCGACGTGGCCTTGCAGGGCGGGGACTTGGCGGCCGCACGCACCGCGTACGAGTCGAGCGCAGAAGCAGCGTCGATGCCCGGCGAAGACACCCAGACCAACGCCGCCGCCGATCGTGACCTGGCGACCAGTCTGGACCGGCTGGGGGACGTCGCCCTGCAGTCGGGCGACGTGGCGTGGGCGCGCAAGGTGTTCGACCAAAGCCATGCCCTCCGGGTCCGCCTGGCCAGCGACCGCGCGAATCGCTCGGCCCAACGCGACTTGGCCTTGGGGCTGCTGAAGTTTGCTGACGTGGCGATCGCGGCCGGGGACCCGGCAGCTGCACGGTCGGCCATCGAGACCTGCCTGACGCTGCTGCGACAGCTGGCAGAGTCCAATCCTTCGGAAAGACAGCAGAAACGTGACGTGACCTTGGGGCTGCACCGGCTGGCAGAGGTTGCGGCAGAGACGGGCGACCTGACGGCAGCGCGCTTTGCCTTGGAAGAAAGCCAGCAGATCCGCAGCGACTTGGCCATGGCCCAGCCCACCCCCGCCGCGGCCCGAAGTGACCTGTGCGAGGTCCAGCGGCTGTTGGGAGAGCTGACCTTGCAGACGGGCGACCCGGCAGCGGCGCGCAAGGCGTTCGAGGACAGTCTGGACACGGCGCTGCGTCTGGCCAAGGCCCTGCCGGCAAGCTTTCAAGCGCAGCGCGACGTCGTGCTGAACTGGAAGCGATTGGGCGAAGCGACGGCGCAGCAGGGCGATTTGGGCAACGCCCACAAGCACATGGAGGCCAGCGTCGAGGCCGCCGAGCGGTTGGCCCGGGCCTACCCCGGTAGCTCCCTGGTGCGGCGAGAGCTCAACACCGCGAGGGTGCGGCTGGGCGAAGTCGGCGTGCAGGCTGGGGATTGGCCGACGGCGCGGCGGGCGTTCGAGGCCGTGGCCGCCGACGCCCGGCAGGTCGCTACCGCCCATCCGGCCAGTCTGGTGGCCCTGCGCGAGCTTGGCGTCAGTCTGGACCGCCTTGCGGCCGTGGCGATGCAGACGGGGCAGCTGCCCGAGGCGTGCAAGGTACTGCGGGAAAACGTGGCGGTTCAGCGTCGTATGGTTGCCGTCGAGCCGCAGGGGCAAGCGCAGGCAGACTTGTGCGCGGGCCTGCGGGCGCTGGGTGAGGCGACCCTGCAGCTGGGGGATGTGGCGGCGGCTCGCCTGGCGTTCCAAGAGAGTCTGGCCGTGGCGCGCACGGTCGTGAGGACCAGCCCCAAGAGCGCGCAGGCGCAGCGGGACCTGCGCGTGGGGCTGGAGCGGTGGGGCGAGGTGCTGCTGGCGGCGAACGAGGTCGAGGCGGCCCGGGTCGCGTTTCAGGAGTGCCTGGAGATCGCCCTGCGGCTGGCCCGCGCCTATCCCGCCAGCGTGCAGGCGCGGCGCGACCTGATCATCTCGCACGCCAAGCTGGCCGAGCTGCCCGGCGGTGGCGGTCACTGGGTCGAAGCACTCGCGATTGCCGAGGAATTGCAGCGAACGGGTCTTCTGGAACCGGCGGACGCGTGGATGCTCGAGGCGCTGCGCGCGCGCGCGGCCGACACGCCAGCCGGCCCGACGCAACCCGCGGACCCTTGACGGCAACCCGCGGACTTGGTCTACCCGCCGCGGATCAGCGCGACCGAGACGGCGTTGGTCCCCACCAGCACGGGCTTGCTCCACACCGCATCGACCAGCGACGAGTGGTAGACCGAGCCGTCGGGAGCGACCCACGCCACCTCCCATGTGCCCGCCAGCCCGGGTGCGATGGCGGGAGTCCCGATGGCGATGGCCGCCGGACTGCCGACCGTGGCGGGGATGGTCCAGTTGCCGACCAGGCTGGACCAGACGGTGACGAACACCTTGCCGCCGGGACCGCGATACGCAGCGGCCACCAGACCGTAGGCTGCCGCCAGCGACACCCGGTCGCTCGTCGTCGCGTTGCTGACATCGACGGCGGACGACCACACCCCGTCCTTTCGCGTGCCGAAGGCCACGTGCTGGTTCGCGCGCACGGCGGCCACCATCAAGTCGGGGCCGCTGGTGGGAACCACAAGTGTGGGCGGAATTGCGACGTTGAAGGTATCGGCAATCGTCACGGGGGCGCCCCAGCCACCGTCGTTGTCGATCGACATCAGGCCGTGCGTCGAGTCGTCGGCGACAAACGCGGAGGAGAGCTTCCCGGTCTTGAACGCCATCGCAGCGGCGACCACTCCGCCCTGCTGCGGCAGTCCGACGGCGTCGGGCGCAGACCAGGCGCTCCCATCGAACTGAGCGAATTCGTACTTGAAGCTGTCGTTCAAGAACACGAGATAGGCCTTGCCGGCGCCTCCGGTCAGGGCAGGGGCAGACACCGTGAGGTGGCCGCCCGCCATCGCCTTCGGTGCGGCCCACGTCTTGCTGGAGAAGACCGAATAGTGCACGGAGTCCTGCTGTGGATCCGAAGACTTGGAGTACCGCAGCACGGCGACCGCGGTGCCAGCGCCGGCCACCCCGAGCATCGCGACCGAGACGCCGTCGGTGGACGGCACGCCCAAGTTGGACTTCTGCCAGGTGCCACCGGCGATGAGACGCGCAGCGAAGGAGTCGGGACCGCCCGCCACCAGGAACAGGCTGGGACACATCACGCACGGGCCGCCGCAGTCGGACCCCTCTTCGGTGCCGTTCTTGACGCCGTCCGAGCAGGTGGGCGTCGCGCACTTGCCCAAGACGCACCGCAGCGTGACGCAGTCCGAGGCGACCTTGCAGCCGTCGCCCTCCGCGCAGGCTTGGCACGCCTTGGCACCGCAGACCGCGGTCCCGCCGCAGTCGACGTCGGTCTCTGCGCCATTCTTGGCGAGGTCGTCGCAGGCTGGCGGGGCACCTCCCACGCACGAACCGCCGCCGCAGAGGTCCACGGCCGTGCAGACATTGGCGTCGTTGCAGGGGGTTGCGTCCGCCTTGGCCTTCAAGCCGCAGGCGCCGGTCACCGGGGTGCAGGTGCCGAGGTTGCAGGTGTCGCCCGGACACGTCTTCAGCGGTCCGGCCGTGCACTTGCCCGTCTTGCACGAGTCGTTGGTGGTGCAGGCATTGGCGTCCGCGTCGCACGCGGTACCGTCCAGCTTGGGGACGGCGACGCAGGCACCCGTCGTTGCGTTGCAAGTGCCAGTGTTGCAGAGGTTGCCCGTGCTGCTGCAGTCCTTGGCCGTTCCGCCGCCGCACACGCCCGCGCTGCAACTGCCCGACCCCACCACCTTGCACTTGTCGGAGGGCGTGCACGCCTGACCGTTCGCCGCGCTGGGGTCGTTGACGCACTTCTTGTTCACGGTGTCGCAAGTATCGACGGTGCAAGGGTTGTTGTCGTTGCAGTCCTGCGCGGCGGTGGCGACCAGGCACGGACACGAGTTGGCCGACACGCACTGCCCGCCCTTGCAGCTGTCGGTCGTGCAGGTCTCGCCGTCATCGCAGACCGCAGCGTTGTCGGCCGTTTGCGCGCAGCCGGTCTTGAGGTTGCAACTGTCCTTGGTGCAAGGGTTCTTGTCGTCGCACACGGAATTGTCGACGGCGTGGCTGCACTGCCCCGACGCCGCGTCGCACCCGTCCAGCGTGCACGCCACGCCGTCGTCGCAGCTCTTCAAATTGCCGATGCATCCGCCGTTAAGGCATTGGTCCTGCGTGGTGCACGTGTTGCCGTCGTTGCATGGCGAGGTGGTCGGCGTGAACGCACAGCCCGTCTGCGGCACGCACGCGTCGCTGGTGCACGGATTGCCGTCGTCGCAGGCCGTCGTCTCCGCGCCGACGCAAACGCCGACGGCGCAGGCGGACGAAGACGTGCAGGCATCGCCGTCATCGCACGGCTTGCCCTCGTTGCGCGGTTTGGGCTGACAATTGCCGGTGGCCGGGTCGCAGGTGTTTTGCACACAAACCGTGTCGTTTTCGGAATTGCAGGCAAGGGTCAAGTTCGGATCGACCGCGCAGGTGCCCGCAACACATTTCTGCGCACCCAGACAAAGGTTTTCGTTCTTGCCCACGCAATCGGAGTCGTCCTGACACTCGCAGATCGGGCTGCCGGCACACCCGCCCGTTTCGGTGCAGAGGTCGTCGGCCGTGCAAGTGTTGCCGTCGTCGCAGGTCGCGGTCGCGTCGAACCCCATGATCACGCAACCATTTGCGATGTCGCAGGCCTGGACGGTGCAGGGATTGCCGTC
>JBMOIG010000153.1:0-9867 GCA_049317445.1 Myxococcota bacterium
CCGGCAGCGCCTGCCTGCCCACGCCACAGGGGTTGCAGTGCGCCCTGCCGTGCGTGGAAGGCCAATGTGCGGCCGACCATGTGTGCCGCAGCGTGCTCGAGACCGACCCGGCCGGCTCCCCGATTCAGATCGCAGACCTGTGCGTACATTCGTTCCCGACCGCCTGCGACCCCTGCGTGGACTCGTCGACGTGCAAGACCAAGACCGATACCAAGGCCGCCTGCGTCGCTTTGGGCGGTGCCATGGGGCCTGACGGCTGGTTCTGCGCCTCGCCCTGCACGGTCGATACCGACTGCGGCGACGGCTACGTCTGCCTGCAGGCCATGGCGAAGGGGGCAACCGTAGCCGAGGGGCGCTGCCTGCCTTCGGTCGGTTGCGCGTGCAGTCCCGCCGCCATCGCCGCCGAGCGCGTGACGACCTGCCAGGCTGGCGGCGAGACCTCCTCCTGTCAGGGTCAGCGCCGCTGCACCGCCGACGGGTTGACCGCGTGCGACGCGATGACACCCTCGGCCGACCTCTGCGACGGTCTGGACAACGACTGCGACGGTACGACCGACGAGGCGGTCGACTGCGGCGACGGCAACCCCTGCACCGACGATTCGTGTGGTGGAGCGCAGGGTTGTGTGCACCTGCCCAACGAGGCGACCTGCGACGACGGCGACGTCTGCACGGTCGGCGACAAGTGCGCCGGCAGCGGCTGCAAGCCGGGGGGCCCCGCAAACTGCGACGATGGCGTGACGTGCACGGTCGATGCCTGCCAAGCGGGCGTGGGCTGCGTCGCCACTCCGAACGACGAACCGTGCAACGACGGCGATGGCTGCACCCTCGATACCTGCGACAAGACCGCCGATTGCAAGCACGAATTCAAGAACTTCACGTGCGACGACGGCGACGACTGCACCGAGCAGGACACCTGCGACCAAGGCAAGTGCGTGGGACAGCCGATTCCGTGCACCGACGGCAATCCCTGCACGACCGACGCCTGCGTCACGGGTGCCGGATGCAAGTTCACGCCCACCGTCGACCCGTGCGATGACGGAAACGCTTGCACCGGAAATGACTTGTGCCAGTTCGCGGCGTGCATTGGCGATGTGGTGACTTGCGACGACGGCTGGGGCTGTACGCTCGACAGCTGCGACCCCAGCGTCGGGTGTGTGTTCGAGCCCGGACCCGACGCCAATTGTGGCAAGGCTGCGCTGCCTTACACCGAGTCGTTCACTTGCGACGACCCCGGTCTGGCCGCTTGGAAGTTCGCGCAGATCCTGGACCCCGCGGCGCAGAATCTGGGACCCAAGGTCACCTGGCACCCCGTGGCGACGTCCCTACCCGGCGAGGTGTCGGCGTGCGCCCTCGAGGCCAGCAACGGCATCGGTGGCATCGCGTGCGGTGCCGGACAGTCGCAGGTGTGGGTCACAGCCGACTCGCCCACGCTGGATGCAAGCGCGCTTGCGCCGGGTGCCCCGGTGCGGTTGCGACTCGACAGCGCCGGCACTTGGGGGGCGGCGGCCAAGGCGCAGGTGCTGACGTCGACCGACGATGTGACCTGGGCGCTGCGTACGACGATCCCGGCCAGCGGCGCCGTCTGGGGCAAAGTGCAGGTCGATCTGGCGGCGCTGGCGGGCAGCAAGTTCAAGGTTCGCCTGCAGTTCTCGGCGCCCTGCGGTGCGGAGGGCTTGGGCTGGCGCGTCCGCAGCCTGACCGTCGTGCACGAGGCCTGTGAGGTCAACAATGGCGGCTGCTCCAATCAGGCGGCCTGCCAGCTGCTGGGCAGCGGTCAGGTCCAGTGCACGTGCAAGCCCGGTTGGCAGGGCGACGGCAAGACCTGCAGCGACATCGACGAGTGCGTCGCCGGCACCGCGGGCTGCCACGCCAATGCCACATGCACCAACCTGCCCGGCAGCGCGGAGTGCTCGTGCAAGGCGGGGTACCTCGGGGACGGCAAGACCTGCACCGATATCGACGAGTGCAAGTCCTCGCCATCGGTTTGCAGCACGCAGGCCACATGCACCAACAAGGACGGCTCGTACGCATGTGCCTGCAACAAGGGCTGGAACGGTGACGGCAAGACCTGCTTCGACATCGACGAGTGCAAGGCGGGCCTCGCAACCTGCAACGCCCAAGCAACCTGCACCAACTCGCTGGGCAGCTACACCTGCGCTTGCAAGGCGGGTTACACGGGCGACGGCAAGACCTGCAACCTGCTGGGAGGCGCCGACGCACCGGCCGCCACCTGCCTCGAGATCCTTCTCGGTCTACCCACCAGCGGCAACGGTCTGTACTGGATTGATCCCGATGGAGCAGGCGCCCTGCCCAAGGTCCAGCTGTATTGCGACATGACCGGCGGCGGCTGGACGCGCGTGGCGCTGGACACCTTCGAGGTCGACGGTCAGGGCTGGTCCCCGGCCGGGCGGTCTACGTGCGGTGGCTGGGGTTGGATTTTGGGCGGCTACGACCTGTTGGGCATCAACGCATCCGTGACCAAGACCTTTGCCGGGATGCCCGCGCACAACACGCTGCGCTACAAGATGGACTACGTGCGCATCGACAGCTGGGACGGCGAGCAGGCCCTTCTGTACATCGCCGGCAAGCAGGTATGGAGCAAGGTAGGCCAGTACAGCGCCGGCTCTTCGGTCTGCGGTGTGATGAACGGCTGGCTGGAGGAGAAGTGGCCCGTCGAAGTCACGGTCAGCCACGCCGCAGCGTCCGCCGTGGTCGTTGTGTCCAGCACGCTGAATCAGGCGGCCAACGACGAGTCGTTCGGCATCGACAACGTGGAAGTGTGGGTGAAGTAGGCCGTTGCCCGGCGTCTACCCTGGCGCAAGTCGGTCCGCACCTGACAGGATCCGCTCACACGCAGCCGTTGTCCGAGACGCAAGTCAGGAAGTCGAGGAACAGCGTCAACGTCTCTGGGTTGTCGGTGTTGTAGCAGGCCTCCTGGCAGGCCGTGTCGTCTGGCGGGCACGCCTCGAGGCAAGGGAAGATCGCCCCACATGCTGCGTCGGTCAGACAGGCCGTCGCCTCGGGGCCGCACTTCTGCATGATGCACTGGGTCGCGGGGTCGCAGTCTTCGACGCAAGACTCCGGGGTCTCGCCAGCGCCGCAAGTGCCGTCGCCGCACGAGCCCGTCGCGCCGCAGTCGGCCGGACACGTCGCCGCCGTCTCACCCGCGTCGCAAGCGCCGTTGCCGCAGTTGTCCACCGGCAAGCAGTCTTTGGTGCATGTGGCTGCCGACTCGCCCTCATCACAAACGCCGTCGCCACACACGGGTCCGGGAACGCCGCAGTCTTTCAAGCAGTTGCCGGTAGTCTCGCCTTCCTCGCACTGGCCGTTGCCGCAGACCGTCTGCGTGACGTCTGCCGGCACGTCAGCCTGCACGTCCTCGACGGCATCGCCGGCGACGGTGTCCAGCAAGGTGGTGTCGCTGGCGGTGGTGTCCAAGGCATCGTTGCTTGCGTCCCCGCCCGTGGTGTCGGCCGCCACAGTTCCGCCGCCGCTTCCGGTGGAGGAACCGCACGCGGCGAGCACAAGGGAGACTGCCAGCAGACAAACAGGCACAGCGTAGCGAACCATGGTCAACTCCACAGGAAAAGGTGACGAAAGCTGGAGGAAGCTGAGGGTAGGGCGGCGGGTCACGCGGCGGACTTGGGCTCGTGGCGGTGGTGTCGCGACGGGACCGTGAGGACGGGGCAGCCCGCCATGCGCACGACCTTGTCCGCAACGGAGCCCAGCACCAGCTTGGCAAGTCCCGTGCGGCCGTGGGTGCCCATCACGACCATGTCGGCCTTGTCTTCGGCGGCATGGCGCACGATCTCGGACGCGGCATTGCCCATCGCGGTGGCCACCTCGATGTCGGCGACGCCCAGCTTGCGCGCCTCGGCCTCCCACTCGGCCAGCGAGGCGTGCGTGCGCTCCTCGACTTCGGCGAGCACGTCCGGTCCAGCCGTCAGGAATCCCTCCGGCAGTACGTAACCCGGCACGGGATAGACGTGCAGCAGCGTGATGGATGCACCGAACCGTTGGGCCAGGTCCGCGGCGAACCGCATGGCCTCGCGCGACGTCGAGGAGAAGTCGACTGGACACAGGATGCGGCGGATCTCAGGCATGAAGTTGCCTCCGGGTTCTCGGGGCGTCGGCTTGCGACCGCTGGGCGCGGCCGTAGGCTGCAACGGGGGGCGACGCCAACCACAGGCAGCATAGTCGGGGCGCCGAACCGGAGCAATCACAAGCTGGCATGGACACCTGCGGCGCTGGCGTGGGAGCCTTGTCCGTCACACGGAACCCGGAGGCCACCGCCATGCGCCCGCTCGCCCCGTCGACAGTCTTCCTCTGGCTGCTGCTCGCGCTCTCGGCCTGTGCCGCCCCCCAGCAGGGCGACCCGGACGCGCTGGCACCACCCGCCGACACCGCGACCGTCGCACCGCAGCCGTGCCGGGCGACCGTGGACAACCCTGCTTGGTGGCATCATGCCGTTGGCTACGAGATCTTCGTCCGCAGCTTTCAGGACTCCAATGGCGACGGCATCGGCGACTTTCAGGGACTGCGGTCGCGGCTGGACTATCTGAACGACGGCAAGCCGGGTGGCAGCGATCTGGGTGTCGACCTGATTTGGCTGATGCCGGTGCAGAGCTCGCCCAGCTACCACGGCTATGACGTGACGGATTACCGTGCGATGGAGCCGGATTACGGCACGCAGGCGGACTTCGACGCCTTTCTAGCCGACGCCCACGCCCGCGGCATTCGCGTCATCATCGACCTGGTGCTGAACCACACGTCCAGCGAGCATCCGTGGTTCACAGACTCGGCGGCCGGCACCGGACACGCCGACTGGTACGCCTGGCGCGCAGATGACCCCGGGTGGAAGCAGCCGTTTGGCAGCAGCGCCGTCTGGCACCCGCACACCAACGCGCAGGGAAAGCGCTTCTACTACGGGGTGTTCTGGCAGGGCATGCCCGATCTGCTGGTGACGACTCCGGCGGTGACGCAAGAGCTGCACGACATCGCGAAGTATTGGCTGCAGAAGGGCGTCGACGGCTACCGGCTGGACGCCGTGCGCTATCTGGTCGAGGAAGGTCCCAAGGCCGGCCAGCAGGACACGCAAGCCACGCTGCAGTGGTGGCAGGACTTTGCGGCCGTTGTGGCGCAGGTGTCGCCTCAGGCGTTGTTGGTGGGCGAGGCGTGGGCGACCAACGCGATTGCGGCCAAGTATCACGTGGGCGGCAAAGGCTTGGGCATGACGTTTGACTTCGACCTGTCGACGGCGCTGCGTGCGGCGGTGGAGGAAGAGACGGCCGACAAGCTGCAGAAGGTCGTGTGCGCCTGGGACGCGACATTTCCGCATGGGGCAGGGCGCGGCACCTTCCTGACCAACCACGACATGATCCGCATCGCGACGCAATTCGGCGGCGACGAGGCGACGGCGGCGCGGCTGCGGCTGGTTGCCCAGCTGATGTTTGCGGTGCCGGGGACGCCCTTTGTGTACTACGGAGAGGAGCTGGGGCTGCCAAACGGCGACTCGAACGCCGATGAGGACAAGCGGCGGCCGATGCCGTGGACGACCGGCGCGAACGCGGGCTTCACCACCGGCACGCCGTGGTTTCCGGTGGGCGACGTCGGCGTCAGCGTGCAAACGCAGCAGGCGGAGCCGCAGTCGCTGTGGGCGTTGTACCGGCAGCTGATCCAAGTGCGGCGGGCGCATCCGGCCCTGTCGATCGGCAGCCTGACGCCGTTGACGGGACAGCCCGAGGGTGTGTGGACGGTGCTGCGTCAGGCGGGTGAGGAGCGGGTGGTGGTCGCGTGCAACCTTGCTCCGAAGCTCGTGAATTGGCAGGGTGTTCGGCCGCTTGATCTCGGCGGAGTGGCGGGCGATGCACTCGAGTTGGTCTCAGGCGCGACTGTTCCGGAGATCGGCGGCGTAGTCGGTGCCGGGAGTCTGGCCGCAAGGTCCTGCGTGTTCCTGCGGTTGACTTCCCCAGACCGGCACTAGATCAATGTCAACTAGATGAAGAGTGCGATTGCGGCGGCGAACGCCATCCTCCGGCCGTCCGCACCAGGTACCCCTCAACGAAAGGGTTGCGCGCGACTGCGGGGGCACGCAGACTCCCTCGCGGTTGCCTTTGGACTGTTGCCTGAAGGCGGTTGCTTCGCACAGGCATGACATGGCTGACCCGAGGATTCCCTTGCCCAATCTGCCCCCTGAGTTGACCATCCCCGACATGACCGCGGTACTGGATCGTCTGGACACCTACGTGTTCGCCAAGGACGTGCAGGGCCGTTACGTCTACATCAATCGCGCAGCGGCGCAGCTGTTCGACCTGCCTGCACGGGAAGTGCTGGGTCGGACTTCCGCAGATTTCTTCGACACGATCAGGGCGGCCGACATTCGGCTGCACGAAGACGAGGCACTTCAAGGCAGCGAGCCCATCCGGCGCGAGGAGAGGGTCGTCCTTGCCCGCACCGGAGAGGTCCGCACCGTTTGGACCACCCGGCAGCCCCTGTTCGACGCGGCTGGGCACCTGGTCGGGCTGACGGGCTTTTCGACCGACATCACGGAGGACAAGCGGAGGCAGCACCAGGTCGAGGCTCTGGAGAAGCGCCTGCAGGCCACCTTGGACGCGTTGCCGGACCTGCTGTTTGAGATCGACGACGACGGCCGCTTCATGGACTACCGCTCGCCGCGCAGAGAGCTGCTTGTCGTGCCGCCGGAAGCCTTTCTGGGGCGTGCTGTGGAGGACGTGTTGCCGCCAGACGTGGCCAAAGCCAGTCGCGCCGCGATGGAAGAGGCCCGCAGCACAGGATTCTCAGTCGGAACGCAATACAACCTGCTGTTGCCGAACGGAAATCGCAGGTTCGAGCTCTCGGTCGCCCGCAAGGAGCAGATCGAAGGTGAATCGTTGCGCTTCATGGTGC
Source organism: Myxococcota bacterium (assembly GCA_049317445.1). Lineage (GTDB taxonomy): Bacteria > Myxococcota_A > UBA9042 > UBA9042 > UBA9042 > CAJBNH01. Next base: position 6,907 of record JBMOIG010000153.1, read on the forward strand.
TTGCCCGCGACATCACCGACCGCCACCTCGCCGAGTCTGCCCTGCGCGAGAGCCGTGCGTTGCTGCGCACCGTTCTGGACGAGATTCCGGACCCCGTTGTGCTCAAGGATCACAAGGGCGACTTCCTGTTGGGAAATCTGGCCGTCGCCAAGCTGTACGGCACAACGCCGGACGAACTGGTGGGCAAGCACGACGGCGACTTCGGCGTTCCGACGGACATCGCCGATGCCTTCCGGCGCAACGTGCTGGAGATCATGGCCAAGGGTCAGACCGAAGTCGTTGCCGAGCCCAGCCGGGACGCGACGACCGGAGAGATCCGCCACTACCGCTCGATCAAGAAGCCGCTCAAGGATAGCGACGGTTACAATCGCATTCTTGTCGTCGCTCACGATGTGACCGATCTGGTTCACGCTCAGGAGCAGGTGGCCGACCGCGAGCGCCAGCTGCAGGACGTGATGAACGCGACGCGCGAAGGCATCTGGGACTGGCACATCCCCAGCGGACGGGTGCTGCACAACGACCAGTGGTACCGCATCGCGGGGATCGCCGACTACGACCGCGCCGACTCGCTAGAATCGTTCGATAATCTGCTGCATCCGGAGGATCGCAGCCGCGTCGGCGAGCGGATTGCCGCCTGCCTTCACGACAGGGCTGAGACCTACTACTCCGAGCACCGCCTGCGCCGCAACGACGGCACCACCGTGTGGGTGCAAGACCGCGGCCGCATCGTCGAGAGGGACGCTGACGGCGCGCCGTTGCGGATGGTCGGCAGCTGCGCGGACATCAGCGAGCGCAAGCGGACTGAGGTCGAGCTGGATGCGTATCGCCAGGGTCTGGAGCAACTGGTTGAGGAGCGAACCGCAGAGCTTGCCGCCGCCAAGCAATCGGCAGAGGCCGCCAGTCTCGCCAAGAGCGCGTTTCTGGCCAACCTGTCGCACGAGATCCGCGCACCGTTGAACAGCATCGGCGGTTTGGTCAGCATGATTCGGCGGTTGGGACTGACCCCGCTGCAGATGGACCGATTGGGCAAGCTTGACGTGGAGGCGCAGCGTCTGGTCGAGCTCGTGAACTCCATGCTCGACCTCTCGAAGATCGAAGCGGGGCGATTCGAGCTCGAACGGGCCGAGGTCCAGATCGACGCGGTGATTGCCCACGTGGTGGCCACCGTTGAGGCCCGGCTGCGGTCGCCCAAGGTGCAGGTCGTGACCGACGTCCAACGCTTGCCCAAGCCGCTGCTGGGCGACGCCACCCGCATCATGCAAGTGCTGATGCACCTGGGGCTGAACGCGGCGAAAGCGACGGACACGGGGACCATCACCCTGCGCGTGCGAGCCGACCAGTTGCTTGCGGACGGCGTGCTGGTGCGCTTCGAGGTGATCGACACGGGCAAGGGGATTCCGCCGGAGACCATGCCGCAGCTGTTCTCGGCGTTCGAGCGTCAGGAATCCGACGTCCCGGCAGGCGCGGGTGGAGCCGGACTCGGCCTGGCCATCGCGAAGAAGGTGGCGGTACTGATGGGCGGCGATGCCGGTGCGGAGAGCGAGCCGGGGCGCGGCAGCACCTTCTGGTTCACCGCCATGCTCGCGCAAGCGCGTGTGATGACGCGGGAGGTCTCTCGCGCCTATCTGGGGCTTGAGCCCGAACCGCCGGAAACCTCCTCTCCTTTCAGTCGCTTCCGCCAGCGTTCTTGACACTGCGTCTCCGCCTTCGGTAGGTTCCCAGTCATACTGGGTAATACCGTTGGCGAGGCAGCATGAGCGACACGGACCGAGATCACCCGCACGATGTCGGCGACGGCCACTCGGCTGTCGGCATGACGCTCTTCACCTTCAAGGCAGATCCTGCGTTGGCAGAGGCCTTGCGCGCCGTGCCCAATCGCTCGCAGTTCATCCGCACCGCGCTGTTGGCGGCGTTGGACAGCGCCTGCCCGCTTTGTCAGGGGACCGGTGTGCTGACGTTGGAGCAGCGTGGGCACTGGGAAGGGTTCGTCAAGCACCATCCTCTGCGCGAGTGCGATGACTGCAGCGCGCGCCACCCGGTGTGCGACCACGAGCACGACGAACACGCGCACGACGACAATGACGGCGGGAGGGTGCGGACATGATGCGTCAGGTTGTCCTTTGGGCTGTCATGGGCATGGGGTTCGCCGCGGCGGCCGTCGCGGAACCCACCGTCCCTGCGGACGAATCGGCCACGACCGCCGTCGATCCCGAGCTGGAGGCCGCCGCTGCGGCTGCCGCGGCTGAAGTCGCTGCTCCAGCCGATTCCACGGCGTCGGACACGGTGGCAGCGGGGGCGGGCAGCCGTCAGATGAATCCGGATCTCAGCCTGATCCTCGACTCGGCGGCCGGGGTCTTCAGCCGGGAGCGCCACCTGCGTCAGGGCGGCCACGCTATCGACGAGAACGGCTTGCGGATGCAGGGGTTGGAGCTTGTCGCCTCGGCCAACGTCGATCCCTACTTTCGCTTCGACATGGCCGTGCAGCTGACCGAGATGGAGGTCGAGGAGGCGGCGTTGACCACGCTGGCCCTTCCCGCAGGCCTGCAGGGGCGTGCCGGGTACCTCAACGTCCCGTTTGGCAGAGAGAATCCGCGCCACTTGCACTCGTGGAGCTTTGCCAATCCTTCGCTGGCCCACAGCCGCTTTCTGGCCCGAGAGCACTTCTCAGGCGCAGGCGCGGAGCTGAGCGCGTTGCTGCCGCTGCCGTTCTATCTGCTGGTGACGGCCGACGTCATCGACCCCCACGAGGCGACCGGACTGCGGAGCTCGACCTTTGGCACCGTCGAGTCGTCCACTTCCGGGCGGCTGGACGGTCCGGAGGACTTGGTCTACGTAGGGCGTTTGGCCAGCTTCCACGCGCTGTCGGACGATTGGTCGCTGGCGCTTGGGACGTCGGCGTCGATGGGGCAGAGTCCGCTGAAGCCCGACGACATAGCGGCCTTGTGGGGCGCGGACCTGTAC
>JBMOIG010000154.1:0-9782 GCA_049317445.1 Myxococcota bacterium
TGCTGCGCGAACGCGCCGAGCTGCGGGAAGGCGACGTGGTCCAGGTTGGCGACTACGTCCTTGAGCTCGTGTCCGAGGGCGGCCCGGCCAAGCGCGACAACGCGTTGGTCGATGCTCCCGCCGGTCAGGCTCCGCCTCCGCCGCCCCGTCCCGCTGCAGCGCCGGTTGGCCGACCGCGTCCCGTCGACGAGAACTCGACGGCGGTCGTGAACCTGGTGGACATCCAGGAGATGCTGAAGAATGAGCCAGCGGGCTCTGCCAGCACCCTGCCCGAGTCAGCCCAGCCGCGCCTTGTGGTCGAGAGCGACAACCTGCGCGGGCTGGAACTGCGCATGACCCGCACGCCGGTCACGGTCGGCCGCGTTCGCGAGAGTTGCGATCTGGTCATCGACCACCGTTCGATCTCGCAGAAGCACGCGCGGTTCACTCGCCTGACGGACGGCACCTGGCAGGTGATGGATCTCGGGTCGGCGAACGGGATGAAGGTCAACGGCGAGCCCTACTCGAAGTGCGAAGTGCGCAGCGGCGACCTCGTCGAGTTGGGCCACGTGTCCCTGCGTTTCTTGGCCGCCGGCGCCCGCGGAGCAACCTCCGGCGGCAGGCCCCGGTCCAGTAACCTGATCATCTATTTGGCTGTGGCTGCACTGCTTGTTGTCGGTGCTGCGGTGGCTGCGTTCTTCGCGATGAAGGGCGACGGCGGCAAGACGCCTCCGAAGTCGGACGTCAAGGTTCAGGCCACCGCAAACGACGAGACAGGGTCTTCTCCGGCCGAGCCGGCGACGCGCGATGCCGCGACCGAAGTACGCAAGGCGGAGAAGCTGCACGAAGCCGGGATGTTGGCTGAGGCCCGCACGGTGCTGAAGGCCGCTGAAGCCGACAACCCCGGAAACGCCTCGATCGCCCTGCTGCTGCGCCGCATCGAGCTCGAGTTGGGTCAACTGGCGGATCTGGATGAAGCGGAGACGTTGATCGAGACCGACCCCGCGACGGCGCTTGCCCGGGTCCAAGGCATTGTGGCCGAAGCGAAGCCAGAGACGCCGATCGCCGACCGCGCCGAGAAGCTGCTCGCCAAGAGCAAGGAAGCGATCGCCGCGGCCGCCAAGCAGGAAGCGAAGGCCGCTGAAGCTCCGCCTGCCGAAAAGGCCAAGCCCGCAGCAGTCAAGCCTGCCGCCGCGCCTGCGCCGAAGGCCGTCGCCAAGCCGGCCCCTGCACCCGCACCCAAAGCCGTCGCGCCCAAGCCGGAGCCGAAGCCCGAACCCAAGGTCGAGCCCAAGCCTGCGCCGCCCCCCGCGCCCGCTCCGGAGCCCGCCGCCGAGCCCGCCCGCAAGACCGGAGCCGACTTCCACAAGGAAGGCCGCGACGCGATCCTCGCCGGCAAGCCCGACGAGGCGATCGCTCTATTCAAGCAGGCGGTTGCCAACGGTTACTTCAAGGCCCACGGCCAGCTCGCGCGCATCTTCTTCCAGCGCGGCGACAAGGCGAACTGCGCCAAGCACGCCAAGGCCTACCTCGACCGCTACCCCGACGCCGGCGACGCCCAGCCGCTTCAGGGCATGCTCGAGAAGTGCTCGAACTGACGCGATTCTCTCCTCTTCCAACGCTTGCCGGGCTCCTGCGGCGCACCCATGCGCTATCGAGAGGCTTTGCATGAAGTTCGCCGACCTCGCCTCGCTGCAGGAACGCTCCCTGACGGATCAGGAGGCCGCCGACCTTGCGCTCGAGCTCTTCGTCGTCGGTTATGAGGGCACCGACCTCGCGCCCTTGGTGGAAGACCAGCTCGCACGCGGACTTGCCGGCGTCATCCTGTTTCGCCGCAACCTGACCTTCACGTCGGATGGCGCGGTCGATCTGGAGGCGCTTGCCGCGCACACCCGGACCATCCACACCGCCGCCGGTCGCTCCCCGCTTGGCCTGCCTGCAGTCTGCTCTGTCGATCAGGAGGGTGGCCTTGTGGCTCGGCTGCGGGCGCCCTTCACCTCCATTCCGCCGATGCGCGTGCTGGGCGACCACGGCGACGAAGACCTGATCCACCGCGTGGGCCGCCAGCTGGGACGCGAGTGCCGGGCGGCGGGCTTCAACGTCGACTTCGCCCCGGTACTGGACGTCGACACCAACCCAGCCAATCCGATCATCGGCAATCGTTCGTTCTCGCGAGACCCGCATCTCGTGGCCCGCTTCGCCAAGGTGCTGCTGCAAGGCATGGAAGCGGAAGGCGTGTTGGGATGTGGCAAGCACTTCCCCGGTCACGGCGACACGGACGCGGACAGCCACCTGGCGCTGCCGGTGCTGCCCCACGGCCTCGACCGGCTGCGGGCGGTCGAGCTCGTCCCCTTCCGCGAGCTTTCGCCTCACCTTTCGTTGGTCATGACAGCCCACGTCCTGTTCCCTGCTTTGGATCCTTCCCGCCCCGCCACCGTCTCACCAGACATCCTGCGGCCACTGCTGCGGGGCGAGTGTGGATACGATGGCGTCATCGTCAGCGACGATTTGGAAATGGCCGGCATCGCAAAGGTGTTGCAGCCAAGGGCCATCGTGCTGGCGGGCCTGTTGGCGGGGGTAGACTTGTTTCTGGTGTGCAGACGCGACGACATGCGGGCAGAGGCGATCGAGGCAGCTGGCGAAGTGCTGCGACGACCACCGGACGACCCTCTGCGGCAGACCGCCCTGCAGGCGATCGGTAGGGTGCGGAAGATGCGCTCGCGCCTGACCGCACCCTTTGCCTACGCGGATGACATCCGACAGTTGCTGGCTTCGTTCGAGACATGCGACTTGCGCCGCGTTCTGGGGGCTGGCACGCTCGAAACCACGGAACCCAAGCGAACAACGACGTGATGGAAGGCGCAGATGCGGGAGGCGCGAAAGACCTGATGACGCGAATTTTTGGATGGATCTCATGGGTTTCGGTTGTCCTTGTCGGCGCCGCCTGGCTCACCACAGGCTGCGAAAGGCAGGCCGCCGGAGCCCGCGCGCCGCGCAGCTCTCGGGCGAAGGCCATGGCTGCCGCTGACGAGCGCCCGGGCGGCGCCGCACAGGCCGTCACCCCGACCGCCTCTGCTACTGCGGGGGACCCGATCGCCGTAACCGACGAGGATGCAGACGAGGTCGATCACTGGAAGGACGTGCCCTTCGACGTGCACAACTTCGATGAAGTGTTGGACTATGTCGCGACCTACTACATCGACAGTACGGCCGACCGGAAGCGCGCCTGGACCGAGGCGGCGAACTTCGCGCTGATGACGCTGGAGCCTGCGGTCGAGCTGTTGCCCCTGACGTTCTTCGAGCAACGCAAGGGGCTTGCCGACGAAGAAGGCCGCTTGGACGGCAGCGCGGAGCCCTTCCTGTGCCGCGGTGCGCCCATCCCCGGCGTCGTCCTGCACCACATCCCGAACGACGAGTACCTCAAGGCCCATCAGACGACCAAGCGCCACCGCCGACTCACCGACGACGAGGTGCGCGAGCTGCGCGATCGCATCCGCACGCGAAACAACTCCTACAACGATGCATGGAAGCTTCTTGCGTTCTCTCGCCCTCAGTTCGACTGCGTGATGGACTATACCGAACAGAAGGTGGAGGAATTCAAGGCAGAGGCTGCGCGCAAGGCCGCGGAACCCAAGCCCGTCGTCCAAGCCGCTCCGGTCGGTGCCATCGCCAAGGCTGATGCGCAGGCGCAAGGACGGCCCGCGGACGCAGCCGCCGGTTCAGAGCCCGCGCACAAAGGCGGCGCGAAGGTGAGCGACGACAAGGCCAAGGCGGGCAAGTCTGGTAATGCCAAGGTTGCTCAGGCCAAGGACAATCCGGCACAAACTGAACCGAAAGCGGCGGACCCTGGCGAGCCAGACGACCGGCCGCGCCCGCCCCCGGACCTGAACCGCGTGTGGGAATCGGCGGCGTCGGGCTATTTGTACGCGCTGGACCCGCACTCATCGATCATCCCGAAAGAAGCTTGGAAGCAGTCGACCGACGAGACACAGGATGCCTCGTTCGAGGGCATTGGTGCGGTGCTGACCCAGCGGGACGAGATGACGATCGTCGAGAACCCGATGGAGGGCCTACCGGCGTGGCGGGCTGGCATCCGTGCGGGCGACATCATCCACAAGGTGGACGGCGTCGACGTGTCGGGGTGGGTACTGACCAAGGTCGTCAAGCTGATTCGTGGTCCCAAGGCCACGCAGGTCAAGCTGACGATCAGCCGCGAGAGCGACCCGACACCGCGTGACATCGCCATCACCCGCGAGCACATCGACGTCAAGAACGTCGTCGGTCACTTGCTGAAGGATTACCCAGGTATCGCTCACATCAAGATGACGGGCTTCATCCCCGACAGCACCAAGGACCTGCGGCAGATGCTGGACAAGCTGGCCAAGGAAGCTCCCGGCGGTCAGTTGACCGGCATCATACTAGACTTGCGCAACAATTCCGGCGGCTTGCTCAACAAGGCGATTGAAGTCGCCGACATGTTTATGTCGTCGGGACGCATCGTGAGCGTCAAGAGCCGCCACCGCCGCGAGGAAGTCTACGACGCGTCACGCCAGAGCTCGGACATCAAGCTGCCACTGGTCGTGCTGGTGAATGACGGGGCTGCTTCTGCCTCAGAAATCGTGGCTTCGGCCATTCAGGACAACGCGCGAGGTTTGGTCGTGGGCCTGCGCACGTTCGGCAAGGCGTCGGTGCAGACGCTGTTCGAGCCTGCCCTGCACACCGAGTACTACATCAAGCTGACGATCGCGCGGTACTACGCCCCCAGCGGAACGACCATCCAGGTGGTCGGTGTCACGCCGGATGTCGAGGTCGCCCCCGAAGCGGATGGCAAGATCCCGGTCGGCTTCCGTGAAGAGAACCTGAACAACCACTTGGTGCCGATCGAGGGAGCGTCCAAGTCCCCGTGGACCCCGGCGATGCCGGCGCTGAACCGATGCGTCGAGACGTCGGGCCTGGCCATCCAGATCGCCAAGCGCGAGCCGGCGCCACAGGTTCACCCCGACTTCCAGCTGCTGCGTGCCGCCGACTACGTGACCTGTCTGGGTCGTCTGCCGCAGCCGCCGGTCCGCTGACCGACCGGGTGGACGGCAAGCCGAAGGTCGCGTAGCTTCTGCTGACATCCCGGCGCAACCGCTGCACGGTCTACCTTTCAGGAAGCCCATGACTTCGCAACCCGATCTCGTCCCCAACAGCTCCGCGGAGGACCGACTTGCCGCGCTAGAGACCGAGCTTGCCAAGGTCTTGGCCAGAGTCGTGGCGTTGGAGCAGCAGGCGGTGGCGCCTGTCACGATAGCCGCTGTGGCACCCGTCGCTGCGGAGGCCGCGCTGCCCGCCGATCGCCCGACCCCGCCCCCGCGCCCGGCGACCCCGCAGGGCGAAATTCGCGCCATCCTCACCTCTATGTTCCTTTTGGCGACACGCCCCCCGACGCAGGATGACGAGGAAGCGGAGCAGAGGTTCCGCGCGTTTGCCGACCTGTTCCACCACGCGCGCCGGGGCTCGCCGCTGCTGGAGAGCGAGTTGATGAACTACAAGTGGCGCCCGCTGTGCACGCGCGCCACCGCCTACCTGCGCGACGCCGCCGACCCATCAAGCTTCGACATCGTGCAGATGGTGCCCGCGGTGGTCGACGATCGCACTGCGACGATCAAGGTATTCCTGCGCGCAGAACGTCGGATGCCGCCCCCCGTGACGTTCCGCCGCGACGACCTGGCGGAGGGAGCACTGCGCATCGAGAGTTCCTCCCTCTAGCGATCGCTGGGACGAATCATCCGCCTGCTGACGCCCCGCGAAGGGATGCTGCGACGGCGTGATCCCCCTGTGGGCCCTTGACCTGTCAGACGTTTTGGAGTACCTCTCACGCGCCCTCGGCGGCATGGCCAAGTGGTAAGGCAGAGGACTGCAAATCCTCCATCCCCGGTTCGAATCCGGGTGCCGCCTCCGAGTGCTTCGTCCGGTCGGAACTCGCCGTCCCACGTTCGGCGTCCCGATCCCTGCGAAGCTGGCGCTCTTCACCAGCGCCTCGTGACCTGGACTGCGGTCCAAGATCGCGACCCCGGTCCCGGCGGGCGTTTCGTCTGCCGCAGGGGGTTGCGCGACCGCCCAGGTGATGATGCCCCCATTGGCCCAGGCTGATGACCGGCACCGTCGCTCCGCGGGAATCGCGGGCGCACGAGGCGGACCGGACCACCGTGTCGACCGACACGGCCGGGTGACCGAAACGAAGGACTGAGTCGATACGCAGGCAGGAGACCGACCGCACGTGAGCCCGATCGCACCCGACCTCAGGGCCTTGGAAGCCCGCCTCGAGGCGATGCTCGTCCCCGTCGTCGATGCGGCGGGGCTTGAGTTGTTGGCCGTGCGCGTGACGCCTGCTGGACGTGGGCTGCGGCTGCTGCTGCAGATCGATCGGCGCGAAGGCGATGGGGCTGTGGGATTGCGGGACTGCACCACGGTGTCGAAGAAAGTCAGTGCGTTGTTGGACGTGAAGGATCCGATCGAGCCCGAGTACGATCTCGAGGTCTCGAGCCCTGGGATGAACCGCCCCCTGCGCGGCGTGGCGGACTTCCTGCGGTTTGCAGGCATCACCGCCAAGGTTACGCTTGCGGGGGCCGACGGTCTGGGCCGCAGGTCGGTCAACGGTGTCCTGATCGGCTGTGTGGACGGCATTTTGCGGTTACGCACGGGCAAGGACGAAGAGCAGACGTTCGCGGTGGCGGACATCCAGCGCGCAGCGTTGAACCCCACGTTCGACGAATGGCAGGCGCTGGGACGCAAGCTGGCGGCCCAAGATGCGGCGAAAGGCCGCGCGGCCGGTGATGAAATCGATGACGACCCGGAAGATGACGGGGCGTCGGACGACGGTGCGGAACAAGAGTAGCGTGGCGCGGGTCGACGGGCACATGGGTCCGGCGGAACGGTGACGCAACGGCAAGGAGCAAGAGTGCGATGATCGGCAACCTCAACCAGATCATCGATCAGGTGTCGAAGGAAAAGAGCATCGACCGCAGCGTGCTGGTCGAGGCCCTCGAGCAGGGAATCCTGTCCGCCGCGAAGAAGACCTTTGGTCACAACCGCGAGCTCGAGGCGAAGTACAACGACGAGATCGGTCAAGTGGAACTCATGCTGTACATGGTGGTCGTCGATGACGGCGCCGTGTCGAACCACGAGCGCGAGTTCGCCCACACGACGGCACAACTCATTGACGCCGAGGTCCAGCCGGGAGACGAGCTGGGCTTCCAGATCTTCTATCTGGACCGCGACCGCCTGAGCGCCGAAGAGGAAGATCGCAAGTACGGCGACATCCTCGGGATCAAGACTGCGCGCCAACAGTTTGGCCGCATCGCCGCCATGACCGCCAAGCAGGTCATCATGCAGCGCGTGCGCGACGCCGAGCGCGACGTCGTGTTCAACGAGTACAAGGACCGCAAGGGCGAGCTCGTCACGGGCATCACGCGCAGGTTTGAGCGCGGCAACGTGATCGTGGACCTGGGTCGCGCCGAGGCCGTGCTGCCGATGCGCGAGCAGATGTTCCGCGAGAGCTATCGTGCCGGCGACCGGGTGCAGGCCTACGTCAAGGAGATCCGCCGCGATGCACGCGGTCCGCAGATCGTCCTGTCGCGTACCGACTCGCGCCTGATTGAGAAGCTGTTCGAGCTGGAAGTGCCTGAGATCTACGAGGGTATCGTCAAGATCATGGCCGTCGCCCGCGAGCCGGGTGAGCGCGCCAAGATCGCCGTGGCCTCCAAGGATTCCGATGTGGATCCCGTCGGCGCTTGCGTCGGTATGAAGGGCTCGCGCGTTCAGGCCGTCGTTCAGGAGCTGCGTGGCGAGAAGATCGACATCGTGCCCTGGAGCCCGGACATCGCGAAGTTCGTCTGCAACGCCATCCAGCCTGCGGAAGTCAGCCGCGTGCTGATCGACGAGGACAACCAGACCATCGAGCTCATCGTTCCCGACGACCAACTGTCGCTCGCGATCGGGCGCCGTGGTCAGAACGTCCGTCTGGCCAGCCGCTTGGTGGGTTGGAAGATCGACATCCAGTCGGAAGGCAAGATCGAGGACATGAAGCAGATGCTCGGGGAGGCGCTGGCGGTCGTGCCGGGTCTCGACGAGTCGCTGATCTCCTACCTCTTCAAGCTTGGCTATCACAGCCCGGACAACCTGCTGAACGCCCATGCGGAAGATCTCGCGTCGATCCCCGGAGTTTCCGAGGAAATGGCCCTGCAGATCCAGCAGATCGCGTTCGAAGTGAAGAAGCGCCGCGACGAGGACGCACGGGTAGCCCGCGAGGCTGCCGCTGCAGCGATCCACGCCCCGCCTGCCCCGATCGAAGTCGAGGCCCCGGCTGTGGTGGACGGCGAAGAAACGGTACAGGCTCAGGTGGATACGCCTGCCGAGCTGGGCGACAACGCCCTGCCGGGAGAGCCTGCGTGAGCCCAGAGCGGACCGGCCCGGTCCGGACGTGCATGGGGTGCCGGCAACGAAAGCCTGCCCTCCAGCTCGTACGGGTTGAGGTGACGGACGCGGGTGAGTTGGACGTCTCGGCTTTGGCCGGCACGCCCACGGTGAAGAGACCGGTGGTGAAGGGATCGCCGGTCGCGGGGTCAGGCAAGGGTTTGCACCTGTGCCCGGACCTCGGTTGCGTCGAGAAGGCTCTGTGGATGCTCTCGCATTCACGCAAGAAGTCGGCGACGCGCAAAGACGCTCGTTCAGGCCCCTCGGCTGGACGGGAAGGGGGCGATGGCCCCGCACGGGTTTGGCTCGAAGGCACGGCGCACACGGCGCAGCGCCTGATCGAGCGACGCGAAGCGGGACTGCGCCGCCGACGCCTCGACGCCTCGGAAGACGAGCGCATCGGGGCATGGAAGGTCCTGGCCGCAAGGATCGCGCAGACGCTGCAAGCGGAGCGCGTTCAGGGGCACGGGAGCCACAGGCGTGGGTAACCACGCGTTCGGAGTTGCACTTGGCGGTCGCGACTACCCTTCGAGTCTCTGATCTGGCCCGCGAGTTGGGCATCCCGGAAGCCGTCCTCGTCAAGCGGGCGGGTGACAACGGCATGCTGTTGTCGACGATCTCGCGCTTGGACCAGGCCCAGTCGGACACGCTGCGGCGGATGTTCGCACCGGCTCGTCCTGCCCGCGCTGCGGAAGCGGCCCCCGTCACGACTGCCGTCGAGGGCACTGGTCGCACCGTCGTGCGCCGGCGCATCGCACGTGCGGACGGAGATGGGCCCGAGGCCCACGTGGAGCCCGCGCCCGCTCCAGTCGCGCCGCCAGTCGCCGCGCCGCGCCCCGTAGTCCGCCGTGCCGCCGAGCCTGCGGACAAGCCCGCTGTCGTCGTCGCACCGCCGACACAAGCGGCTCCCATCGCACCAGAACCCCCTGCGGCCGTTGAGGAAGCTCCCGCGCCGGCACCGGAGCGCGAAGTCGCCGTTGTCGCCGCCGTTGTTGCTGTCGTTGAGACCGCGCCCGCCCCGCCCCCCGCGCCGGTGCAGACGCCCCCCGCGCCGCCGCAGCAGCCCGCGCTGACGGACAATCGTCCGCGTCTGCGTCGTGCCAAGGTCGAGGATCTGGCGCCGCCGCCCGAGCTCCAGCTGCGTGTGTACGAGGCCGTGCCTGAAGCGAAACCTGTCGTCGTGCCCGTGGCGGAAGCGCCCGTCGGTGCCCCCGTCGTTCAGGCGGTCGAAAGTGCGGCAGTCGTCGTCCGTGTGCCGGAGGCCGTTGCTGAACTTGCCCAGCTTCCTGCGAACGGCAACCTCGACCTCAACGACTGGTCCAACCTGCGCGACGCCGAGGCGGGCC
>JBMOIG010000155.1:0-9736 GCA_049317445.1 Myxococcota bacterium
GTTTCGACCAGACCTGCCGGTCGCAGACGCGAGGAAGATGTGACCAATCTTCAGACGAGGCGGAACGGGCACGACCGCGCGCAACCCTTGACACCAGCCCCGAATCTCCAGACCCTGCGCCCTCCCCACCGTGGGGCACGCCGGACCGGATGGACCTCGACCGCACCACCACCGTTGGAATCACCCGCACTGCGGCTGCTTCCGCTGCTGCTCGCCGCATAGCGGTCCCGGACCCGCATCATCGGCGGTCGGTCGTCAGGCGTGTCGCCGGTGCCGTAGTGTCCCTGTTCTTCGTCGCTTTCGTGGCCGGCGCATTCGGCCAGGCCGTGCACGAATCCGGTCATGCCGGGCAGACGGATGTCGTCGGCGGCGCCTCGTGCCCCGACACAGACACGGATGACGCGCCCTGCGGTCCCACCTGCCCCTGCACCTGCTGCCCCGGCCACTCGGGCGCGGCCGTGATCATCTCGCATTCTGCGGAGTTCTCGACCCTGACCTCTGCGGTCGCTTGCGGCTCGGTGGTCAACGACCTGGACCCGAAAGACATCCCGTTCCCCATCTTCCACCCGCCCCGCGCCTGACGCTCGCGTTCCCGGTGTGCGTCGGACCGTCGTCCGCGCTGCCGGGGCGTTTGCCTCGTCACGGTCCCGTACCGTCCGCGCACTGCGGACGGCGGACCGTTGCGCATTCCGTTCGCGCGTTCCCCCGTCCCCATCGGACGTTGCGGGCCGCGCCAAGGACAAGGCAGGTCTTCGAGCATGCGATGCCCCCGCTTGCGCCCCCTTTGGTGGAGGAGCGCCCCGATCTTCTGGATCCTCTTGCTGTTCTTCGCGCTCCCGGCGCGGGCGGCCCCGCCCTGTCTCGACGTCACCTGGCCAGACGTCGTGCGTCGAGTGGCCACGCACCCCCGGCTGGCGGCCGGCCGCAGCGAGGTCGACGCGGCCCGATCGGGTGTGGGCGTGGCCGGAGCGGTACCCAACCCGACATTCGAGGTCAGCGCGGGGCGGGGCGCGGCGCAGGCGGGCGTGGACGCTTCGGCCGAGTGGGGCCTGGCGCTCGACGTTCCGCTGGGCTGGATTGCGCAACGCGGCGCCCGCAAGGACGCCGCGCGGGCCGAGTTGGACGTTGCGCTGGCCGAACAGGCGGTGCTGACGCGTGACGTGCTGCTGCGGCTGCGCACGCTGTTCTGGAACCTTGCGTACGAACAGGACAAGGTGCGGACCTTCGAGGAGTTGGAGACGCAGACGGCCGCGCTGGCCCAAAGCGTCCGCAGCCGGGTGGACAAGGGCGAGAGCCGGCCGGTCGAGGCGATCCGCGTCGAGATCGAACTCGAGAAGGTGGCGGGTGAACGACAGGCGGCCCAGGCGTCGCTGGCCGCGCGGCAGGCCGAGCTGGGCGTGTGGATCGGGGCGCCGGCCAACCAGGGGCTGCGGGCAGTCGCGGACCTGGCCGACCTGCCGCCAGTGATGGACCGCGACGCGGCGCTGACCCAGGCCCGCAAGGCGCATCCGTCGCTCGCGCTCGCTGCGGCTCGGACGCGACTGACGCAAGCTGAGGCCGACACGGAACGGGGCGCCCGGGTGCCCCAAGTGTCCGCGACGGGCTTTGCTGCGTCTGAGCTGGACCGCAGGGCGTTTGGCGTGGCGCTGACGATGGACCTGCCGTTGTGGAACTGGAACACGGACCGCATCGCCCGCGCCGACGCCAGGGTAGCCGCCGCGCGCCAGCAGGCCGACGCCGCGACCGCAGAGTTGGACTTCGCGGTCATCGAGGCCCAGTCATCGTGCCAGACCGCGGTCGAGACGGCCCGGCGGTTTCGCGACCAGATCGTACCTCGCTCGGAACTGGCCGCGGCGACGATGGAAAAGACGTTTCGTCTGGGCGAGGTCAGCCTGCTCGAGGTCATCGACGCCCGCAGAACCCTGCTCGACGCCCGTCGCTTGTCGACCTGCGCATTGGCCCAGGCCCGCATCGAGTGTGGCCGCCTGCAATCCCTGATAGGCGAGGCAACCCCATGAACACGAGACTCTTCACCCATCACGTGGTGTTCCTGCTCCTGGCGGCGGCCGCGGCGTGCAACCGCGTGGACAAACCCGTCCCGCCCGCGCCAGCCGCAGCCAGCGAGTCCGACCACGAAGAAGCAGCGACGGAACCGTCGGACCTGGACCAGCCCATCGCCCAGCTACTGGCCAGAACCTGCGAACACCACAAGAAGATGTTCGAGTGCGACGAGTGCCGTTACGAGGTGGGCGTGGCGCGGGCGCCCACCAGCCTGACCGACGAGGGCCTGTTGACCACCGTGACGGCTGAGCGGCGCAAGGTCGCCGTCCCCATCGCGCTGACGGGCGAGGTGCGGTTCGACGAGCGGCGGGTGGGCCACGTGAGCTCGCAGGTCGAGGGCATCGTCAAGCGGGTGCATGTCGCGCTGGGCGACGCGGTGGTGGCGGGTCAGCCGTTGATGGAGATCGAGAGCGTCGTGGTCGGCGAGGCCCAGGCGGACTTCTTCGAGGCCCAAGGAATGCGCCAGCTCGCGCGCCGCAGTCTGGAGCGGGTGACGGCGCTGAGGTCAGAGAACATCGCGTCGGAAAAGGAGTTGTTGCAGGCGCAACGGGACTTCGACGCCGCGCGGATCCGGTCGGACGGGGCGATGGGCAAGCTGAAGCGACTGGGCACCGACTACGGCGGCGAGGGGCGGCTGACGCTGCGGGCGCCCATGGACGGCTCGGTGCTGGTGATGCACGCGGTGTCGGGAGAGGTGGCCAAGACCGACGAGTCGCTGATCACGGTGGGCGACAACACGCGGGTGTGGGTGTGGGCAGACCTGTACGAGCGGGACATCGCGCAAGTGACGCTGGGACAGGCGGCGCAGAAGCTGACGGCGTCGGTGTCGGTCAAGGCCTATCCCGGCATGGCGTTTCCCGGCACCGTCGATTTGGTCAGCCCGGCGATGGACGAGTCGTCGCGCACCGTCAAGGTGCGGGTCGACGTGGCGAACACGGATCGCAGGCTGCTGGCCGGGATGTTCGCGGCCGTTCGGCTGTACCTGCCCGGGCTGGACGAGACGCTGGCGGTTCCGCGCGTCGCGGTGCTGGAGGACGAGGGCCGCTCGTTCGTGTTCGTACACCTCCAAGGCGAGTTCTATCTGCGAAGACCGGTGACGACTGGTCGCACCTGGGAGGGCTGGGTCGAGATCACCAAGGGATTGCAGGCGGGTCAGGTCGTGGTGGCCGAGGGCGCCTTCCTTCTGAAATCCGATGTCCTGCGCTCGAAGATGGGCGCGGGCTGCGCGGACTGACGGAGGTACCCATGAAGCTTGCCCTTTTGCTGCTAAAGAACCGACTGCTGGTGCTGCTGGGCACTGCCCTGCTGCTGGCCGCCGGCGTGGTGGCGTGGCGGCAGCTGCCCATCGATGCCTTTCCCGACGTCACCAACACGCAGGTGATGATTCTGTCGAAGGCACCCGGACTTGCCGCGGTCGACGTCGAACAGCGCGTCAGCTATCCCATCGAGCAGGTGATGCGCGGTCTGCCTCGCGTCACGCAGGTCCGCTCGCTGTCCAAGGCCGGGATCTCGCAGGTGGTCATCCTGTTCGAGGACGGCGTCGACACCTATTGGACGCGCCAGATCGTGTTCGAGCGCCTGAGTCTGGCGCGCGAGCAGCTGCCCCCGGATGTCGAACCCGAGCTGGGGCCGACCTCGACCGGACTGGGCGAGATCCTGCAATACACGCTGGAGGGCGACGGCAAAACCGCGATGGAGCTGCGGACGGTACAGGACTGGATCGTCGCGCCGCTGCTCAAGCCCATCTCGGGCGTGAACGAGGTCAACAGCTTTGGCGGCGAGGTCAAGCAGTACCAGGTCCTGGTGTCGCCCGAGAAGCTGCTGAAATACAACCTGACCGTCGACCAGGTCGTGCAGGCCGTCGAGCAGGGCAACGCCAACGCGGGCGGCGGCGTGGTGGTGCGCGGCTGGGAACAGCTGTACATGCGCGGCGTAGGATTGCTGAAGGACATCCCGGACATCGAGCGCATCGTGCTGAAGGCGACCGACGGTGCCCCCGTGTATGTACGCGACGTCGCCGACGTGGTGGTGGGCGCTGAACCCAGACAGGGCGCGGTGTCGCGCGACGGCAAGGGCGAGGTCGTGGCCGGCATGATCATCATGCTGAAGGGCGAGAACTCGGGCGACGTCGTGCGTCGGGTCAAGGAATCGATCGACCGCATCCAGGGTGCGCTGCCGCCGGGCGTGAAGCTCAACGTGTTCTACGACCGGACGTCGCTGATCTCGGCCTGCATCAAGACGGTGGTCGATGCGCTGCTCGAGGGCGGGCTGCTGGTGATTCTGGTGCTGTTCCTGTTCCTGGCCGAATTGCGCACGGCGCTGATCGTCGTGTTCTCGCTGCCGCTGACGTACCTGATCAGCTTCATCGTCATGGGGTTGGCCGGCATCTCGTCGAACCTGATGAGTCTGGGTGGGCTGGCGTTCTCGGTCGGCATGGTCGTCGACGCGTCCATCGTCATCGTCGAGAACATCCGGCGGCATCTGGCGCACCGCACGGAACCCGAGTCGAAGCGGCGCGTGGTGGTCGAGGCCCTGATCGAGGTGGCCAAACCCGTTGCATTCTCTGTGATCGTCATCGCCCTGATCCTCGTGCCCCTGTTCACGCTGCAGGGCATCGAGGGCAAGATGTTCGCGCCGTTGGCAGCCACGATGCTGATCGCCCTGGTCGTCTCGTTGGTCGTCGCGCTGACGGTCATCCCCGTGCTGTCCGAGCTGTTCTTGAAGCAGGCGCCCGAGCGGGAATTCGGCTTCATTCGCCGCTTTCACCGCGGCTACATGCGACTGCTGCGCGGCGCCGTCAGCCGCCCGGCCGTCACACTGGGCATCGCTGGCATCGTGCTGGTCGCGTCGCTGGCGCTGCTGCCCTTCATGGGCACGACGTTCATGCCCGACCTGGACGAGGGATCGATCGCCATCAACGTGGTGCGGCTGCCCAACGCGTCGCTGGAGGGGTCGGTCAAGGTCGCGTCGTTCCTGGAGAAACGTCTGCGCAAATTCCCCGAGGTCGCCACCGTCGTCAGCAAGACCGGCCGCGCCGAGATCTCGGAAGATCCGATGGGTCCCGAGCAGACCGACGTGTTCGTGATGCTCAAGCCGCCGGCGCAGTGGGGCACGGGGCGCGACAAGGGGCAGCTGGTCGAGGCGATCCAGCGGGACCTCGCGCAGACGCCCGGGCTGCGTTTCTCGTTCTCGCAGCCGATTGCGTTGCGGGTCAACGAGTTGATCTCAGGCGTGAAAAGCGATCTGGCGGTCAAGGTGTTCGGCCCCGATCTGGAGGTCCTGAAGAAATTCGCAGACCGCACCGGCAGCGTGCTGGGCGGCGTCGCGGGGGCCAAGGACGTCAAGGTCGAGCAGGTCTCGGGCATGTCGCAGCTGGACGTCGTGATCGACCGCGAGGCGGTGGCGCGGCACGGCATCCGCATCGCCGACGTCAACGCGGTGATCGAGACGGCGGTGGCGGGCAAGATGGCCACGACGCTGATCGAGGAGCAGCGCCGCTTTGCCGTCGTCGTGCGCTTTCCCGAGTCGGCGCGCGGGGATCTGCCCGAGCTCGAGCGTCTGCTGGTCACGGCACCGGGAGGCGAACGCGTGCCGCTGGCGCAGATCGCGACGCTGAAGGTCGTCGAGGCCCCGGCACAGGTCAGCCGCGAAAACGGCATGCGGCGGGTGGTGGCCGAGGCCAACGTCCGTGGGCGCGACCTGGGCGGATTCGTGGCCGAGCTGCAAGGAAAGCTGGCGCCCCTGATCCGCGAGCTGCCACCCGGCTACTACGTGGAGTACGGCGGGCAATTCGAGAACCAGCAGAGGGCTATGCGACAGCTCGCCATCGTCGTGCCGGTCGCGCTGTTGTTGATCCTCGTGCTGCTCTACCTGGCGCTGGGGTCGTTCTGGAACGCGCTGCTGGTGCTACTGAACCTGCCGTTCGCCCTGATCGGCGGTGTGTTGGCCGCGGTTGCGTTTCGTCTGCCGCTCTCGGTGTCGGCGGCGGTCGCCTTCATCGTGCTGCTGGGCGTCGCAGTGCAGAACGGCGTCGTGCTGGTCGCCTTCTTTCGCCAGCTGCGCGACCAGGGCGCGTCGGTGACCGAGACCGTGATCCAGGGATGCGACCTGCGGTTTCGCCCGTTGTTCATGACCGCCCTCGTCAGCTTCATCGGCCACCTACCCATGCTGTACGCCACCGGTTCGGGCGCCGACATCCAGAAGCCGTTGGCCGTGGTGGTGATGGGCGGCTTGGTCACGTCGACGCTGCTGACGCTGATCGTGTTGCCGACGGTTTACGCGCTGTTTGCTCGCCGTTGGGGCGCGGGCGACAAGGTGGCTGAGGTCTAGTACCGTCCGACGGCCGAAGTCGCGGGGCGCGCTCGCGCTGCACGCCCTGAAGCAAGGTGTCAGGTATTGCCATGTGCCAGATGCGCGACACGCGGTTCGCCGCAGCCTCGAACCGGCCGGCGGTGTCACGCCGAGGGTGGTGGCGCTTTTCCGCGTCCTTGGGCCCGCTCCCGAACTGGTAACTGGAACTACCTGACCCCTGCCCTCCGAGTGGATTCGGTCGCATCCGCGCGACGATCGGTATACACTTCGCTGTGTTTGCAGGCAGGGCCATGGCGAGTCGGTGCGGTTCGCAAGGGTCTTGGCGCAAGGGAGGCCGACCGGATGACGGCAACGGGTTGGATGACCGTGATCGGTTCGCTCTTGCTGGCGTGTTCAGCGGGGTGCCGTGAAACGACTTCCGATCTGGCCTTGGTCGCGGACCTCGGCGATGCGCCTGATGTGACAGCAGAACTTGATGGTTCGGATGATGACGGAGTCGACGCGACAACCGACTGTGTCTCGGACGCGGCGGAGATCGCCGAAGATACGACGTCGGACGCGATCTCCGATGTTCCGCCGGAAATCGATTCGGACGGTACACCGGACGCACCGGCTGATTCCGCAACCGACACCGGCTCCGACGACCGCCCCGCAGACGCCCTGCCCGACGGCGAGTCATCGCCCGACGCCGAAGTCGCAGACCTGCCAGACGTCGCAACCGAAGTCGGGCCGGGGCCGTGCGCAGTTGATGACACGCCTTGTGGCGATGGCAACCCGTGCACCATCGACAGTTGCGACCCGGCTACCGGCTGCGTGAACGATGCTGTTGCGGCCAATGGGCACGCGTGCACCGCGGCCGACAAGTGCAAGACCGTAGGTTCAGGCGTCTGCTCGGCCGGGACGTGCACAGGCGGCACGGCCAAGGACTGCAGTGGCCTGGATGACGACTGCAACCACGGGGCCTGCGACGCGACGACGGGCGCGTGCATGGCGGTTGCATGGCTGGACGGAATGGCGTGCAAGGACGCGGACTACTGTACGATCGGCGACGAGTGCCAGGCAGGGAAGTGCCTGCCCGGACAGCCGAAGAAGTGCGGCGCGAACGCGACATGCGCCGGCGGTGCCTGCAATTGCAACCCCGGGTACGAAAAGAAGGGCGGGGTATGCGAACTGCCCCCGTGCCCGCCGGAGACGACGCAGGTCTACGTGGACGGGGCGACGGTGTGCGCCCCGGAGTACCCGGCATGGGGGATCCGGCCGGAGAGCCCGCCGGCCGAGTGGTTCGTCGACAACGGGGACGGGACCGTCAACGACACACAGAGCGGGCTGCTTTGGCAGAAGGAGTACGCGCCGCAGCCGATGACGTGGTGGGACGCGTACGCGTACTGCGACGGGCTCGAGCTTGGCGGGCGGACGGATTGGCGGCTGCCGAGTCGCGCGGAACTGCTGACGCTGGTGGACTACACGAAGGACGAGCCCGCGACGCCGGATGTGTTTGGTCCGGCGCTGAGCTTCTTCTGGACGGTCACGCCGCTGCACGGGTACGCCAGTTGGATGGTGTGGGTGGTCGGCATGTATGCTGGCGTGGCGTACTACGACGTCCTTGGCGATCCCAACGCTACGAGATGCATCCAGTCTTCGGGTGCAAGCGGAAAGCCGGCGCGGTACGAAGTGGACGCGGAAGTGGGGACGGTGAAGGACCTTGCGACAGGCCTGACCTGGGAACGCGATGGCGCGGCAAGCGGGAAGAAGGACTGGAACGAGGCCAGCCAGTATTGCGCGACCCTACAAACGGCCGGCAGCGGTTGGCGCCTGCCGACCGTCGTGGAACTGATCTCGATCACGGACGTCAAACGCCACGAACCGGCCATCGACGAGTCGGTATTCGGACCGACGCCGATCGACGACCATACGTGGTCCAGTACACCAGCGTTCGGTGTGCCGGGATGGTGGATGGTGGACTTTGAACTCGGGTTCGCCGGTTTCGGTGGCACGGAGGCCCACCGCGCCCGTTGCGTGAGGTAGTGGCTACGGCATCGGCTTGCAGCCACCGAGTGCAATCAGGTAGTTGCATCCGAGTTCTGCCGACCTCTTCTCCAGCCGCGCCCAGAAGTCAGGATACGTCTTGGCCAATTCCACAGGTCCGTACCCGCCGTTCATGCTGTTGAGGTCGTACATGACTCTTCCGTCGGCATCCTTCTTGTCGCAGCAGTAGTGTCGGACAAGTTGAACCGGCAGGACGTTGATGATCGCATCGAAGTACGGGCGGTGCTCATTGCCGCTCATCTGGTCCGGGGTGATCGTGTTCGAAGGCGGGTGCAGTTCAGCGAAACGATCTTCGCCGACGAGCAATGCCATCGATTGCTCCGGAGGCACGAACGGCCACTCTGGGTTCAAGGGCGCGTGAAAATCGTCGCCATTGGTCATGTAAAGGCCGACGGTCATGAACCGAGCCACTGCCATGCTGTAGCCGTTGGGCGTGGCGTCCTCCACGGGGACGTTCAGATTGTGCAGGGCGTATCGCAGTACGTCCACGACCCCTTGATTGCCGTGTACCACGTGGGCGAATCCTTTCCAGACCGAGGTGTCTATGAACTTCCCCTTGAGGGTAATCTGAAGCGGCGCCCCCCCTCTATAATCCCAGACTTCGACGGGGTCGCCAATGACCTCGCCCAGTCCCCGCACAAACGGCGGACCAGCCGAGCCCGACGGTTCCGGGAGCCCGCCGCGCAGGTAGCCCAAAACATGCGAGATCGTTGCCCATTGGTTCGCGTCTTGCTTTCCCCATTCGACGAACTTCTGCAGCACTGACCAGAGGTAGCGTGGGTCCGCCGGGATTGTCGGATAGCCGCTCCCAGGGTCGTTGAACGGCTTGAAGCTGAACTTGTGGAATCCGACGGCGTACCCATCGATCTTGTACCGCTGATACAGTGTCTTGTCCTTGCTCTCCCATGACTTGTTCAGACATCGCTCGAGCCAGATCAGGAAGTAGCGCGCATCGAAGAGAACGGAGAGTTGGGAAGCTTGAGTCAGGTCCGCCAACGACCACGGCACCAGATCGAGTCTATCCACGGCGATGCTGTGGGCCACAAGGGCAAGATAACGGAACCACGCGTCCTGTTCGCTCCAGACCGTGAAGTGCTCGTAGTGTTTCTGCAGAACCGATTCCGCGAGGTTCACCGGCAACGGATCCGGCTCGACGGGCGTGCCCGGCCAGGACTTCAACCACTCCTCAGCGTCCACGACCGCCTTGTGCAGGTCAGCCTTCTGCTGGAGGCTCCACTGCGGGTACGCTAAGACATCTCCGCTTGGTGTTGCGTAGCGCGCCCGATGTCACCAACGTGACCGTTCCGTTGCACGATCC
>JBMOIG010000156.1:0-9726 GCA_049317445.1 Myxococcota bacterium
GGGGGCGGGCGCCAGGTCGGTGGGCATGGGGGGCTCCTGGTTTGCTGGTGGAGGGGGAATTGTTTGTTGGGGGAAGTGCTGGGGGTGGTGGTAGCATTTTGCGGGGGTTGAGGGCAAGAGTAGCGCAGCCGGCCGCCACGCTGGTAGCATCACACCGTGGCGGACTTGGTGGCAGCGTTGCGACTTTGCCGACCATTCCGGGCGACCAGCGCCTCGGCGGCGACAGATTACGGACGCTCGAACTTCTACCCCCCGCTGGGGCGCAAACGGTGAACTGATGCCGGACACGAAAGACGACATTCAACAGCGGTTCACCTACAACCTTGGGCGAGTCGCCGCGTTGATCGCACTCTACGGCAAACTGTCTGCCGGGCGCGGTCGCCCGGCCGTCGCGGAAACCGACTTGCTGCGAGCGGCCGTGGTCCTGCTACATGCGTCACTTGAGGATGTCCTTCGGTCGATTGCCGAGTTGCTCCTGCCCACACGACCAGCCGAAGTCTTCGCGAAGTGGGAGCTTGCCTTGCCGTCGTCGCCGGATAAGAAGACCGCGAAGCTGTCGCTGATGGACCTCCTTGAGTTCCGCGGCCGGGACATTGACGAGGTCCTCTCATTCGCGATTCAGCAGCACCTGGAACGCTCGAACTACAACAGCTTTCATGAGGTTGCCCGCGCGGTCGTGGAACTCGGGCTCGACCCCGCCGGAATCCGCGAACACCAACCGGACCTCGATTCCATGATGAAGCGCCGGCATCGCATCGCGCACCGTGCAGATCGCAACGCCACGATCGGGCGAGGGCAGTATTCGGCCGCGCATCTCGCCCACAAGACGGTCGAAACCTGGTTGCAGGCGGTCCGCTCAACTGGAGACAAGATTCTGGAGCAGGCGCGATAAGCGCTCAGGAGATCGGAAATGCTGTCGAAAGCGAAACTGGAAGAAGTCCTCAAAGGCATGGGCCTGACCGACGCCAAGATCCTGGTGGAAGGCAACGCTGGGCACCTTGTCGCCAAGGTTGTCTCGAGCGCCTTCAACGACCAGGACGAGGCCGCTCGCCAAGCGCGGGTCTGGGGCTATCTCTATGAAAAGCTCACCGAAGCCGAGAACACCGAGGTGGAGTTTGTCTTCACCGTGACACCGTCGGAGGAGGATTTTCGTCGCTTCGAGGATCTTGCCGGATCGCAGGTGTAGTCCGTTGCCGTCGCGAACGCAGGCGCAGCCCCATACGGTGAGCGTCACCGGACCCTGCGCCGAGCCATCGATATCCGACACCATCTGTCGCATGGTCCGGCGATGCTTTCGTCGCGAGGCACGCCATGCACCCAGATTCCCACGACCCGCACGATTCATACGGTTACGCGCACCACCCGCCCGGTCTGAACGACGAGCCGTCGTACCGCCCCGACCCGCTGCGGGAAGTTGCCGAGATGCACAAGGTCCTGCTGATGCGGGACTTGTTCACGGCGACACCGGACACGGACTTGGGGTCGAGTGACGCGCAGGGATCTGGTGCCCTGTTCGCTCACCCCGATCGCCTGCGCGACCGTGCGGAGAGCGCCCAGACCGCCGCCATCGGCCTTGCCGTTCTGGGCGCGCCGCTCGCTTGGTGGCTGGCGGGGTTGAGTTGGATGTACGCCGTGCCGCTGCTGGCTTCCGTCGTCTATGCGTTTCGGGCCGTGCACTTCAGGCGCCTGTACCGCCGCCGTGTGTTCAACCCGATGCGCACGCCGCTCGACATTGCCCGCGCTCGAATTGAGGCCGTGGGGTACTGGACCCGACCGGCATATGACGAGCGCGGCGCGTGGCTGTGGGTGTATGGCGGTGCGCGGTCCGTGGCGGTCCTGCATTTGCGCGGCGACGACGATGCGTATCCGCTCGAGGTTCAGAACCCTCGCGGTGGGCCTTGGGTGCTGGCTGCGGGCGTTGACGGGGCGGTCGAGAGCGTCGAGGCGTTGGGGGCGGTGGTTTTTGGGGGGTAGGGGGCGGTGGAGGACGATCGCGCCGGTAGCTGGGCAGCGCACCGGTGGTGCTGCTAGCATCTGTGCTCCCGTGCGCGGGTGGGCGTCGGCCCTCGAGGGCGGAGTCAATCGGTGCCGTCAGATGCGGCGAGCGACGAACTGGAATCTCGCCAGCCGGCCGCCGCGACGAGGCGCCGGTGGATGCGAGGATGATTCAGTAGCGAGCGATGCTGGGGAGGGTGACATGACCTGTTCGTTGCCAGCCTTGGAGAGGCTGCAGTTCGCACCCAGTCAGCGCCCCAAGGCAGCGTTTGGGCCGCAACCGCGGGATCGGTTGCGCGAGTTCTTCGCTTTCTGCGACGGGCTTGAACAGCATCCTTTTGTGTGCCGGCATGCTGCCGGCGGCGAATTCGGGGTGCATTTCACGGTTCGGGACGAAGGGCCGGGCGCTGTGGAACTGGACTTCGATGAGTTTCACCTCGAGAGCCTGCTCACTCGCACTCGCCAGTTTGTCGTAAAGGGCGAACTCTTCTTTCCGGAGAGCCTGCACACCGCCGTCACGGAAGTGATGCGCGAGTCGGAGGTCTTCCGATTGGGGTACAACGAGATTATCAGGCGCCTGAACACCAAGTTCGGGGCCGACCGGGTGCTGAGGTCCGAATCGGGCAAAGGCCGGGCCCCGGACGCGCGCACGTATCAGCACTGGCTCGAAGTGCGACTCTACAGCGGCGCCCTGCATTCCGAGCGTCGGCTCACGGCCGTCGCCGGCACGCCTGAACACGATGTCATTCATGCTCACGCGGTGCTTGCGGGGCGCCTGAGCCGGTTCCTGGCCGGCGCTTCTATGGACGTCGTTCAGCAGATCTTCAATTTCAGAAGGCTGGTGCATGCGAACGCACGGGACCAGGGCCCGGACGGGGCCTTCCCGTTCTTTCCGGAAATGGCTGAGTTCGGTCGCCGGCTCACCGCCGCTGACCAGTCTTGACCGGGGATCCAGGCCGCCCATCATGATTTCTTGCCCGATACGTCGCCCCGAGCACGGCGCAGGCCAAGGTGTAGGATAGGTATAGTTAATGAGGAACCCATGGAAAAGAGAAACGATAATGATGCCCTTGTCGCAGCGCTTGCTGCGAACCCGACAGAAGATGAACTACTGGAGACGTTGGAGATGGTGCGTGTTGCCCCCCAGGACCTCAATGAATTGCTGAGAAGAAGCGCCGACACCAGCGACCTCGAAGAAGCCCTCGGGAAGACGACGGCGCCACAGCCAAAGTAGCCGTCACCCGCCCAACCCGCGGCCACAGGTCACTGTGCGTGCACCGGTGCACGCTCCCACCGCACCCGAGGCGCGGCCGACCGACTTGGTCGGCTGTCGCTTCGTAGGTAACGAATAGACACGGGGCAGGTTATGGCCGCAGGTCTCACCGCCGACGACTACGTCGAACGCGCGATTGCCAACGAGCGGATAGGCGATTACGCGGGGGCCATCGCGAACTACACGAAGGCCATACGCGGCGACGAGAGCGACGTCTACTGGTACACTTGGCGCGGCGACGCATGGATGAGACTGCAGGAATTCGGACCAGCCGATGCGGACTACTCAAGCGCCATCGGTCTGGACGGTGAAGACGCCTATGCGCATTGGTCACGTGCGAATGCAAAGCGAGCAAAGGGCGACTTCGGCGCGGCCATCGTCGACGGCACCTGCGCCATCCGACTGGACGCGGATGAACCGCAGGCTTGGCTTGCACGCGGGGCGGCAAGATCCGCTGCCGGGCATTTCCGGCAAGCGATCACCGACTTCACCGAAGGCCTCGAAATTGACTCTTGTTCCGACGAGATCCGCGGCGAGTTGCTGCACGCTCGCGGCGCCTGCAAAGCGAGTCTCGGACTCAGGCATGGCGCGAGAACGGACTCTGAAGCGGCGCTGCGTCTAGTGCCCGGCCACGCCTCGGCCCGCGCCAGCCTTGCTAGCGTTCTTCAACGATCCCGCGACAGAGGAGGCAGATCCGTGGATAGTGATTCAATACGGAAACTGGCAGAAAGCCATGTGCAGGCGGACCGCCACGCAGAAGCGGTTGAAGGCTGGTCTCAGGTGCTGGCCCACAATCCGGCGGACAGTCACGCACTCCAACGCCGCGGCTTCAGTCTCGGGCAGCTTAGGCGGTATGAGGAAGCGGTCGCCGACTGCACCGAGGCGCTGGGCATCGATCCGACCCTCCGGGCAGCTTGGTTCACACGCGCATGGAACGACGACCAACTCGACCGCAAGCGCGAAGCCATCGCCGACTACACCGAGGCGATAAGGCTCTGGCCCGCCGGTCCATCCGCGCACAACAACCGCGGTTGGGCCCACGAGGCGGTCGGGCACTTGGACGCCGCACTCGCGGATTACACCGAAGCGATCAGGCTGGATCCGAAACACGTGTGGGCCCGAAGGAACCGTGCGCGGCTCCTCAAGAAGTTGGAGCGCCATCAAGCTGCGGTCGAGGACTACACGGTCGCTGTCGAGCGTGATCCCGGCAACGCGGAACTGCCGTACGAACTGGGGGTGTGTCTACAGACCATTGGTGACACGCCGGGTGCGATCGGCGCCTATTCTGCGGCCGTCCGGCTCAGCCCGGCACATACCCTCGCCTTGACGGCGCTGGAGGACGCACGAACAGGGATCGTGACCCTGGCGGAAGGCCATTCGCGCGAAGGCCGGCACGAGGAGGCCGTTGAGGCGTGGTCTCGGGTTCTGGCCCTGAAACCGGCCGACAGTCACGCTCTCGAACGCCGCGGCTACAGCCTTGGCCAGATTGGACAACACGACAACGCGATAGTGGACTGCACCGAGGCGCTGCGTCTGGATGTGACCCTCAGGGATGCTTGGTTCACACGCGGGTGGAACAACAGCCGGCGCAACTGCAATACCGAAGCGCTCGCCGACTACGCCGAGTACCTGCGGCTTCGGCCGGCCGAACCGACCGCGCACAACAACCGTGGATTGGTCCGAGAGAAGGCGGGCGACACCGAGGCCGCACTCGCGGATTACGCCGAAGCGATTACTGCAGATCCGAAACATGTGCTCGCCCGCAGGAACCGCGCGCGCCTGCTGAAGAAGCTTGAACGCCACCACGCTGCAATCGAGGACTACCTGATCGCTGTCGAGCTTGACCCCAGCAATGCAGAACTGCGGTACAACCTTGGGTCGTGCCGGCAGGCAATCGGCGACAGGCCGGGCGCGATCGCTGCGTTTTCCGAAGCCGTGCGGCTGAACCCAGCACACGCCCTCGCGTTGGCGGAGCTTCAAGTCGCGCGAGACGGCATCAAGACCATCGCGAAGAGCCATTCGCAAGGCGGCCGGCACGCAGATGCCGTTGAGGCGTGGTCGCTGCTCCTCAGCCTTGATCCGGCGGACCGGGACGCCTTCTACGAGAGGGCGCAGGCCCGCTATGCGGTAGGGCAGTTGGTCGAGGCGATCGACGACTGCACCGCGGCGCTCGAATTACACCCCGGGTGGGACGAGATGCTCTACTTCCGAGGCGCCCTCTGGGCCGAGCATGGGGAGCACGGTCTGGCCGTCGAGGATCTCACCGCGTCTATTGCCCTCGACCCGGCCTTCGCGTGGACCTACCGCTTGCGCGGCGAGGCTCGCGCCCGCTCAGGTGACATCGACGGCGCGGTTGCCGACTTCGACAAACACCGTGAAATGGAACTGGCTGCTGCAAACCGGGCGACAGCGGACGCACTCGCCGCTGGCAGCAGAGTTGCCGAAGCCGCCCGCAACGCGCTTGCCGAACTTGCGAGCGACTGGAGAGATGCGGTCCAGAAGTTGGCGGCGCTGGCGAGCAGCGCTGAGTTGCTGGTTGAAGCGGCCGCCAACTGTAAGGTTCATGGCGACCTAGAGCAGATCGCCAACGACGCCAGCGCAGCACTCAGTTTTCGGAAGGGACTTAAAGAGTTGGCGGGTGTGAACGGCTCTGCGGCCGGGGACGTGGAGGAGGATCCCGACACGCAGGCGCAAGGCATCACCGCAACGGGGAAATCTCTGCAAAGCGTCGCTTGGTCGGTAGAGTGGGGTGCCGAGGCGCTCACCAGCGCGCTCGACGCGCTCACAGCATGGGTTCGAGGTTTGCCCGCGCCGGCCCCGCCCGGCATTCCCCTTCCCGAAAACCTCCCTGAACTGGCAGCACACTTGGTGGCGTTGGCCGCGACCGTCGACTCCATGCGTTCAGGTGGTACCGGAGAGACGGCGACCCCGAACGAAGACGCCATTCCAATGGAGAAGGCACCGTCGGGCGCCCAGGCGCACGCGGGGCCCCGCCCAACAACACGTAGAGCTTCGTCGCCACCACCGACGGGCCCGCGGCCAACCAGCGCGGAAGCCTTTCGCGCACTGCGTGTGGCGATGGGATGGAGCCAGTACCAAGTTGCTGCAAAGATCGGTACACACCAAGTGGCCATCAGCAAGTTCGAAAACGGCCGATCCTCAGCAGTCCCTGGTTCCGTCTCACTTGCCCGGTTCGTGGACCCTGCTGACCTGCCCGCTGATGTCGTCGAAGCCTACGAAGTCGTGCGAGAAATGCATCCCTCGGGCGCTCACGCGGTATCCCGCCCGCCCGTGGTTCGCCACCGCGGGGCGCCGCGCACCGCGGAGCCCATAGCGCCCTCTTCGACTTCCACCGGCCCAATACCGTCCGCTTCGCCACCACCGCCGCCAGATTCCGCCTTCGCCGACGACGCTGACGAGTTCCTCGGCCCGTCATGACAGCTTGCCTGGCACGCTGGCCGTCATCGCGCTCGCGCTGTAGCATTCGCGCGATCGCACCCCCAGTTCCCCAAACCCCGGGACGCCGATGACCCCGCCGAAGTTGCCAGACGAACACCGAGAGGAACTCCTCCACGCACTTCGCACGGGAATCCCTCCGACCCGCGCCCTCCATCACCTCCAAGTTGGCCGCGATCTCGAGTGCAAGTCCCTGCTCGCAAGCCTGAAGCTGGCCATGGCAGGCGGGTACGCCTTTCGGGTCATCACCGGCAGCTACGGTTCTGGAAAGTCTTTCATTATCGAACTCATGCGCGCGATCGCCCGTTCAGAGAAGGCGAACATGGCCAGCATGCGCGCTGAACTGACGCCCGACCGGCGTCTCGTCGGCTCGACCGGCCAGGCCACAGACCTCTGGCGCGACTTGGTCCGCAGCCTGACGGCCGGCGACACCGGCGAGCCGGGCACCGGCCAACTGCGGGTCATGCTGGAGGCGCTGGTAGTTCGGACAGGGGAGCTAGCGGCGCAGCGACGCCAGCCCCAGGCACCGATAATCGATGAACTGCTCGCAAGCCTGGAGAACCACGGGGGCCACGCGATGGCGGACGTGTGTCGTGCCTACTGGCAGGCGAACGTGGGCGGCGACGAGGCCCGCATGCGCGGTTGCGTGCGATGGATTGCGGCCGGCTTCGACCGCAAGGCCGACGCAAAGCACGCTTCCGGGGTTGCATACGCCGAGATCGGACTCGTAGACCGACTGCGGTACCTGGCGGCGCTGGCGCGTGCGGCGGGCTGGAGCGGCCTCTTCGTTTGCATCGACGAAATGGACAAGCTGAACACGATCGCCCACAAAGGGTGCCGGTCCACGAACCTACAAGAGGTCCTGCGCCTGGCAAACCTGGGCCTTGAGCCGGGCGCCGCGCCGGGGCTGGCGGTGTTTCTCAGCGGCGCGCACGGGTTTGTTGATGACTCGAATTGCGGAGCGGCGAGCATCGAGCCGTTGCATCGGCGACTCAGCCGCAACAAGTGGGTGGATGCCGATGCCGGTCAGCCCCTGCACGACCACTTCGGAACGGTGATCCGCCTGACCAATCTGTCCCGGGGCGACACGGCGCGTTTGCTCCACAAGATTCGCGACATCTACTTCATCAACGCTCAAGCACCGCACCGCCTGCCGGACGACGGCATCGCGGCATACATCGCGCGGCTGGATTCCTTCGTCGGCGCCGACACGCACCTCAAGCCAAGTGAGACCGTTCGCGAATTCGTCGGTTTCCTCGATGTCCTCGACCAGAACCCTGGCATCTCTTGGCAGGCCCTGCTCGGCAAGGTGCGCCCCTCCCGAGACCGCGGGCCACGGACCGGGCTCGCCGGTAGCACTCGCGCGAACAGCGACGACGATGAAGCCCTCAACTAACCCCACCCCCTGGACCACCACCGAATGCTTCCGCCGCCTCCACCCAGGCGTGCAGGAATGGGTACATGCCCAACGCTGGCGCGAGATCCGGCCACTGCAAGTCGCGGCGTGCCAGCACATCCTGACATCCAACGACCACCTCCTTCTCTCGGCCGGAGTTGCGAGCGGCAAGACCGAAGCGGCCTTCCTGCCCATCCTCAGCACCCTGGCCGACTCTCCGGTAGACGGTTTCGAGGTCCTCTACATCGCGCCGCTGGTCGCCCTCATCAACGACCAGACCGCCCGCCTGGAACGACTCGCCGCCGCGGTGGGCCGAGATGTCACCGCCTGGCACGGCGACATCGCGCAGTCGGTCAAGCAGAACGCGCGAAAGCGGCCCCGCGGCGTGCTGCTCATCACACCCGAATCGCTCGACAGCTACCTGGCACGCCACCCGACACCGGCGCGGGCCGCGTTCGGTCAGGTCCAGTACATCGTCATCGACGAATTGCACGCGTTCTTGAACGCCGAACGTGGCAAGCAGCTGCAGTCGGTCCTCGCACGGCTGGAAGCCCACGCTGGCTGCACCCCGCGGCGGGTCGGCCTGAGCGCAACGCTGGGCGACGTCGCCGTCGCACAGGCGTGGTTATGTCCGGACGATCCCGGTCGAGTCGCGCATGTGTCCGATTTGACACCACGTCAGCCGCCACGCATCGAGTTGATCGCACTGCAAGACGCAACGCCGTCGCCGCCGCCCCAGCGCCGTCGGCGCAAGTCGATGGTCATCGTCAACGTCCAGGGCGCCGTCGAAGCGGCCCTCGCACCCCGCGTGCTTGCGGGCAAGCACCTTGTCTTCGCCAACGGCCGCAAGCGGGTCGAAGAGGCGACTGACGGTCTGCGGGCGGCACTTGAGTCGCATCGCTCGCGGGCGGCGGTGTTCGCACACCACAGCAACATCGCCAAGGCAGGCAAGCTCGTCGCAGAGAAGGCATTGCGGGACGAGCACTCGCCCGACGTCTGCTTGGTCTGCACATCCACACTTGAACTCGGCATCGACGTCCCGCAAGTCGCGTCCGTTGCGCAGATCGGGCCGCCGCCTGCCGTTTCGAGCCTCAAACAACGCGCGGGTCGGGCGGGTCGCGGCGAGGTGCCCGGCTACTTGCACGTGTACTGCTCAGAACCCACGGTCGACAGTCGGGCGAGCGTCGTACAGCGGCTCCGACCGCAGCTCGTCCAGGCGATCGCCATGATCGAGTTGATGCAAGAGGGCTGGATGGAGGCGCCAAGCAGCGACTTGCCCCACCTCTCTACCCTTGTGCATCAGGTGCTGTCGCTCTTGCACCAGACTTCTGGCGCGCGGCCGCGCGAGTTGTGGACGGTGCTATGCGAGCAGGGAGCCTTCCGCGCCGTCGACTGGCCGCTGTTCAAGAAGCTGCTGCTGCAGATGAAGCTGAAAGACCTGATTCGTCAGGATGAGAACCAGACCCTCTTCCTCGGCATTGCCGGCGAAAAGATTGCGACTCATTACAGTTTCCCCGTGATCTTCGAGACGCCGATGGAGTGGCTGCTCACGGCCGACGGCAAGAAGCTGGGCACGCTGCCGCGCATCCTGCCGACGCTACCCAGG
>JBMOIG010000157.1:0-9633 GCA_049317445.1 Myxococcota bacterium
GGTCATGGCTTGGACCCCGGCGCGTCGGCGGCGCCCAGGGCAAGGCCACCCCGGCCGATCTCGCGCGACTTCTTCAAAAGGACGACGGCCTGACGCGCGGCCTCGTCGACCGAGAAGCCGGCGGGACGCACGTTCGAGATGCAGTTCTTGTCGGCATTGTCCTGGCCGATCGCAGGGTTCCACGCGAGGTAGATGCTCAGCGAGTCGCCGGTGCCCAGACCCGGCCGCTCGCCCAGACAGATCAGCGTGGCCTTGGCCCCCAGCTCGACGCCGATCTGATCGGCCACCGCGATGCGCGCCCGGTGCACCCAGATCGGCTTGCCGACACTGAAACCGGCCGCGGCCAGCTCGCGCTGCAACGCCGGCAGCAGCCCCACGTTGCGCTCTGCCGCCCACGCCGACAGCCCGTCGGCCAGGATGACCTGCACGTCCGCGCCGCGCGTCGCTTCAGCCCGCAGCTTTTGCACCGACGCCTCGTCCAGCACGCGGCCCATGTCGGGTTGCAGCAAGAAGGTTTGCAGGTCGGCGGCTTGCGACCGCAGCTCGACGGCGCCCAGCGAGGCCAGGAATTCGGGCGTCGGCTCGGACACCACGGCGTCCTTGGCCACCGCGTGGTCGCCCCGCAGCTGCAGGTACGTCTGGGTCGGATAGCGCAGCCCTGCACGGCCCACGCCCAAGCGTGCCGGCGACGCGCGGGTCAGGGCCTCGAGCGCGGCCTCGCGGGCCAGACGGGCGATCCCGGGCAGAGCCGAGGTGCGGGGGTTGGGTGTGGTCGAAAACAGGCGCTCGGGCGAGGCCGAGTCGCCCTGGCGGGGCGCAAATCCTGCGGCAGCAACCGGGCTTGTGGCAACCGGCGCGGCCGCAGCCTGCGACTCGGCCAACACGGCGCGCACGACTTCGGCGACCAGGCGTTCGAGTTCGGTAGCTTCGCGGTCGGCCATGGACGCTGCCCCCGGAGAGTGCGGACCGGAGCGAGTGTGCTAGCGCGCGGGGGTTGGGTCAATCGGGGGGCCGGCGCTCCAGTGAACTGGAAGTGAGCCTCCACGCCTGTAGATCTTTCCTTCTTGACAATACCGGACCAAAATGGCCTTATTTGAGTCATCTGGAAGGAAGTGGGCCAAGCAGGGGGGGATGAGGTCGGAACGCCGACCTTGTCCGTGGGGGGGAAGGCTTCGTTCGCCGCAGCCCGCGCTTGACGCTTTTCGCTGCCGCGTGTACCCGTTGCTGACAGTCTGGCGCACCCGGTTTGCGCCGCTGCAGGAGCCCCATGCGCCCCCAGGACTACGACCAGGAAGAGCTGCTGATGATGATGCAGGACGTGCTGACGTCCGCCGCGTCGGGCCATACCGAGCACCTGCACTGCCCCGTTTGCGAGCGCGGTGAGCTGACGTGTGAGGATGGCGAAGAAGATGGCTGGCTGCGGCTCGAGTGCCCCCAATGCGGCCTGAAGTTCGAGGGGCTGCTCGAGAACCCCGAAATCAACTACGTCCCCAACAAGAGCGGCCGCAAGAACGATCCGTTTGGCTGAGCGTTACCGCCGTGGGTACTGCGCGGCGAACGCATCCAGCTGCAGCTGCTCACCTTTGTTGCGGCCATGCCCTGCCGGTCGCCGCCGCCACGACGCCTGAGGCAGCGCCGACTGCAAAGCGCGCGGCCCCTGCTGCTCGACCTCCCAGTCGACGGCCTGCACAGCTTCTTCGACCAGCGAGAACCGCGCCTTCTCGTGACCATCGACCGTGACCGCCCAACGCTTGCCGCGGCCGCCTTGGTCCAGCACCAGCACCTCCCGCGTCTGACCAGCCCTGATCTCGTAGTGCAGCGCCAAACCCTTGCGTCCCAGGGACTTCCACGCCAGACCCGAGATCGCGCGCACTTCCGGGTCGACGTGGAGCGTCAGCGGGTCGAAGTGCGCCGCGCGGTCCTGGATTTCGGCCAGCGTGATCGCCCCGGCCTCCAGATCGAAGCCCGGCACGTCCAGCTGGATCCGCTGCCACACCCGCGCCGCATCTGCCGCGTCCTGGCCCTGCATGTCGAAGTCGCGAGGCAGGCCGAACAGGGTCGGCAGCGTCACCAGCGACAGCGAGGACAGGTCGACGAAGTCCAGGATCAGACAGTCTTTCTTGCCCTCGAACAGCCGCGTGCCGCGCCCCACGCACTGCGCGTACAGCCCCTCAGACCGCGTCGGCCGCGCCATCGCGATGCACGACACGCCGGGGTCGTCGAAGCCCTCGGTCAGCACGCCCACGTTGGTCAACACCCGCGTACGCCCCGCGCGAAAGTCCGCCAGCGCCTGCGCGCGCACGTCCGACGCCATCTCGCCGTGCACGATGCCCGCCGGCACGCCCAAGCGGTTGAGGGCATGGGATAAATTGCGCGCATGGTTCACAGTCACGCAGAAGGCCACGGTCCGGCGGTCGCGGGCCAGCTCCTGGATCGAGCGGGCGACCAAGGCGTTGCGCTCTTCGATGTCGACGGCCTCGGCCAGCTCGTCGTCGCGAAAGTCCATGCCGCCGCCGGACAGCTGCGTCAGGTCCGCCGCCGTCGCCACGCGAAAGCCGCGCAGGGGCACCAGCCACCCCTCCGTGATCATCTCCAACAGGCCGCGGTGATAGACGATTCGTTCGAACACGTCGTGCAGCGGCAGGCCGTCGCCGCGCTGGGTCGTCGCCGTAAAGCCCAGCAGCGTGCCGGTCCACTCCTTGCCGAAGCACCCCAGTTGCTTGAGCACGCGCTGGTTGTCCTCGGCGACCGCATGGTGGCACTCGTCGTAGAGCACCAGACCGATGTCGCGTCCGCGCACCACCCGCGCCAGCCGCGACTCGTGCAGTGACCGAATCGAACACACGATGATCTGGGCCGTATCCGGTGCGCGCTGGCCGGCTTGCTCAATGGCGACCACCCGGTCGGGACCGATGGCGGCCTGCAACTTGTCGCGGGCCTGCTGCAACAGCTCTTCGCGGTGGGCCAGCACCAGCACCTGCCGCTTGGCCAGACGCGCCAGCTCTGCGAACACGACGGTCTTTCCCGCTCCGGTCGGCAGGCAGACCACCATGCGTCTTGTGCCCGACTTGCGGGCAGCGATCACCGCGGCGATGGCGTCGCGTTGGTAGGGACGGAGGGTCGGGGCGTGCGGCGTGGGCATCGGATCCTTGGCGGCGGCCACGTGGCCTTTCCCATGATCGCTCGCTGCGGCAAAACGCCGCGGTTGACCTGCCGATGGCGCGCCGACCAGACTACGCGACAACCCCGAGGGCACGCCATGGTACCGAACCCCACGCCCGAACCCCAGCCGTGCGCGTTGTGCGGAGGCCTGATCCAGGCCTACCTGCCCGCGTTTCACCATCTGGTCCTCGACGAGCACCGGGAAGTCGATCTGTGCCAAGGCTGCATCGACAAGTTCATGCGCTGGCAAGCCACCAAATTCGCCACGCTTTTTCCCACCAAGACCCTGAAGAAACGGTTCGGTGCCGGTTAGCCCGCGCCGGATACCGTGTCGAAAGGGGAATTTCGGCGGATGGCGGCTTGAATGCGGCGCAAGTGAGGCATACGGTCGCGCCGCGTGACGGGCGCCGGTTCGGCCCGCCGCCAAGGAGCAGCATGTCCGGCATCACACCGCGCCCGGAAGCCGACGTGGGCCAGGTGGTCCTGCGGGCCGCAGAACGCCCCAGCTACACCGAAGTCTTCCTCACCGCGGCCGCCCCCGCGAACTCACTGCCCTCGGACGACGCCGTCCCGCTGCTGGATCGCGCTGCGCAACGACTGGCCGCATTCGGTGCAGAACCCTTGCAGATCAAGCTGTACGCGACGCCAGAGGCGATGTCCGGTCTGCTGCGCGTGTGGCACGCGACGGCCGAGATGAACGGGCTGCCCACCTGTCCCGTCACGCCGATCGAGCGCCCGACGATGGACGCCGGCACCTTTCATGGCCTGCAGGTGTGGGCGCTGGCTCCCCCGGATGACGGTCCCCGTGGTCTGGTGACGACGCTGGGGACGGCCCCGGATCAGGTGCGGAGGTTTCAGGGTCCCGGCTTCGCGCTGCTGCACGCGGCCAACGTGCAGGCCGCGACGCAGACGGGCGGCGTCACCGAGCTCAACGGGATGTTCGAGCGCGCGCAGGAGCTGCTGACGCGTCACGGACAGACCTACGGACAGGTCTTTCGCACCTGGATCTACGTGCGCGACTTGCTTGCGGATTACGCGGACTTGAATCGCTCACGCGGGGCTCACCACGCCCGTCATGGCGTTTCCCCGGAAACTCCGCCCGCCAGCACCGGCATTCAGGGGGCCAGCGGTTCAGCGGCGGCCTTCATGGACGTCCTGGCCCTGGACGCGCAGGACCCCTCGCGTGTCGAGGTACGCCCGCTGCGTCAGAGCGACCGTCAGGGCACCGCCACCAGCTACGGGTCGTCGTTTTCGCGCGGCATGGCGCTGGTCGTCGAAGGCAAGCGCACGCTGTTCGTCTCAGGCACCGCCAGCATCGATGCCGCGGGCCACAGCGTGTACCTGGACGACCCGGACGCGCAGTGCGTGGCGACGCTGCTGGCGATTGGCGGGCTGCTGGAGCAGGAAGGCGCGGGGCTGGAGCACATCCGCATGGCCACCGTGTTCTGCAAGACGCCTCAGGTGGCGCAAGCATGGCGACGCGTGACGAAGCTGTTGCGAATTCCGAACTTGCCTGCTGTGGTCGTCCAAGCCGACGTGTGCCGGCCAGAGCTGCTGGTCGAGGTCGAGGCCATCGCCTTTCTCTAGCGACTGCGCGCAGCAGGGTCAGCCCGCCCGCCCCACTGCCGTCACCCCCTCGCCCAACCTGCCGCGCCACAACTGCATGTCCGCATCGACGCCCACGACGCCGCCGAACGGTAGCTCGGTCCAGTCGTTCTCGCCCTGCAGCGGCTCGCTGGACAGGATCAGGTGGTTGACCTTGCCATCCACGGTCGGCGCCTCGCAATTCGGCGCATGGAAGGCGCACACGTCCTTGTCCTGACAGGCGTACTTCCACGTCGACCAGTGCAGCTCGCGCCCTGAGCAGGCGCCGACCAGCGTGTCGCCATTGGTCAGCAACACCGTCAGACGGCTGGCCCGATCCGCCGACTCGTCGCACAGCGCCCGCACTCGGTTCAGGGCCGCCTCGATGGCTCCGGCGACTTGCGGCACCGACACGACCGGCGCGTCCAGGTCGACACGGCGCGCCAGCTCAGTCAGCACCAGCATGAACAGCACCTCGCTGTCCGTATCGCCCAACACGGACCGCCGCAACGCGGGGTCGATGAGGTTCAGCAAGGCCTCACGATGCCTGGCGAATTCGAACACGGTGCCATTGTGCGCCATCACCCAACGGCCGAATTGGAAGGGGTGGCTGTTCAGCACGTTGATGTCGCCCACGGTCGCCTGACGGATGTGGGCCAGCACCGTGCGCGACGCGACCACGCCCGAGACCCGAGCGAACATGCGATCTTGAAACGCGGAATCGGCGCCCTTGATCAAGTGCGGCACGCCCAGGTGGTACCAAGCCACGCCCCAGCCGTCCTTGTGGACGCGACTCTGGACCGCCAAGGCGTTCTCGGCCGAAACGAGGCTGCGGTGCACCTGCGAGGACGTGACGGAGCGAAAACCGAACAATCGGCACATGACAAGCCTCCCCGGGGACTGCAGGGTAGCGGTGCCCGGGTGCTGTGCAAGGAACTGCCCCTCGTTTGGC
Source organism: Myxococcota bacterium (assembly GCA_049317445.1). Taxonomy (GTDB): domain Bacteria; phylum Myxococcota_A; class UBA9042; order UBA9042; family UBA9042; genus CAJBNH01. The sequence goes on from JBMOIG010000157.1 coordinate 5,699, forward strand.
TGCGCGAACCTTGTGAGACCGCTTCCCTGGTGTCGCCGCTGGCTCCCCGCCAAATCCGCGGCTATGCTGGCTTTCCTCCCCCCCCGACAGTCGATGCCAACCTGGCCTCATGCCTCTCAGGTGGTTCATGCTGCAGTTGATGCCCCGCCGTGCCTTCACCGTCGCTACCGTTGCCGCTCTTGCGTTGGCACTGCTGGCGGCGTGCTCGACCGAGTCGACGACCACCGACGGTGACGCCTCGGCCGATGTGGCGGGCGACAGCCTCGCGGCCAAGTGCCTCGGGGCCGCCAGTGGGCTCCCGTGCGATGACGGAAGTGCCTGCACGCAAGGCGAAACGTGCCAAGCCGGGGTGTGTCTGGGGGTCGCGACGAGCTGCGACGACGGCCTGCCCTGCACCACCGACGGCTGCGACCCGGGCAGCGGTTGCACCCACGCCGTTTCGCAGGGTTGCTTGATCGACGGCGTTTGTTTGGCAGCAGACGCCACCCCCACGGGCGACGCGTGCAAGGTCTGCACGCCGGCCAAGGCCACCGACGCATGGTCACCCAAGCCGGTCAGCACGCCCTGCAACGACGGCGACTCGTGCACGGTCGAAGACAGCTGTGACGCGACGGGCACTTGCAAGGGTTCGACCTCACCCTGCGACGACAGCAACCCCTGCACCGTCGATGCCTGCCAGCCGATCCAGGGGTGTGTCTCGACGGCGCAGGACGGCGGCTGTGACGACGGCAACCCCTGTACGGTCAACGACCTGTGCAAGGCGGGCAACTGCACGGCGGGCAAGGACAAGCTCACGTGCGACGACGGCGACCCCTGCACGACCGACACCTGCGCGAAGGATGAGGGCTGCACCGCCGAGGCGGATCCGGCGGCGTGCAACGACAGCGACCCGTGTACGACCGACACCTGCGACAAGACCCAGGGCTGCGGCCACGTCGCGCTGGCCAAGGGTGCCGCCTGCACGACCGGAGACAAGTGTCAGGTCAGCCAGACCTGCGACCCAGAGGGCAAGTGCTCGGGCGGCAACGAGAAAGACTGCGACGACGGCAACGTCTGCACCGATGATTCGTGCCAGCCGGCGTCCGGCTGCGCGCACTGGCTGAACCATGCCGCGTGCAACGACGACGTGTCCTGCACCACCCCAGACCTCTGCACCGGCGGCGTGTGCATCGGCATCAAGACGGCGTGGTGCCCATCCTGCGAGAAGATCTTCGACACCATGGCCGGCAAGCTGACGGTGTTTCAGGTCGGCAGCTCGGGCAAGCCCAGCGAGGGACTCGACATCGACGGTGACCCCGCGACCTGCTCACCCAAGGCCAACTGCGAGGGCGGCATCAATAATTCTGCGAGCATGCTCTCCGGCCTGATCAACAAGCCACTGATCGCCGCGATCGCCGACGGGTCGATGAGCTTCGTTGCCGAGTTCGACGGCTGGAAGGGAGAGGGCATCCCTTTCACGCTGAACCTCTACCACGGCGTGATGACGCAGGAGTCCAAGTCCGCGGGCTGCGACGCCCAGACCCAAGTCTGCAAGTGGGTGGTGACCCAGGACGCGATGGACGCGTCGTGTCTGCCCAAGTTCTCGTTCAAGAACGCAAAAGTCGTGGGGGGGCAGCTGGTGGCGGGGGGAGCGGACACGTTGTTCGCGATGGATGCCGCGCTGCTGGGCGCGCAGTCGGGCACGCTGTACGTCAAGGGTGCGCGCATCGAGGGAACGGTCGAATTCACGCCCGACGGCAAGCAGATCCACAACATCGCAGGTGTGCTGGGAGGGGCCGTCCCGCAGCAGGCGCTGTTCGACGTGATCAATGCGCTGGACGACGCCCTGTTTGCCCAATACGGCATGAGCAAGGAAACCGTGCTGGCCTTGGTCGAGCTGGCCGTCGAGCTCGACATCGACGTGGACGGCAACGGCATCGGCGATGCGGCGAGCATCGGGCTGCGGTTCTCTGCCATCGGCGCCAAGATCGTCGGCATGGCCAGCGGCAACTAAGCGCGCGTGCTTGTCTTTCTCAGTACGCGTCGGTCCGCACGATCGGCTGGAACATCGCCGTGTGCCGCCCGCAAGCCTCGCGGATCGGGCACGCGGGACAGTCGACCGTCCCCACCTCGATGCACTTCGATCGACCGTTGACGAAGAAGAAGCCGTCGACGGCCGCCACCGAGACGCCCGAGGCGGACACCAGTGCCTCCAAGGCCTCGTAACAAGCGTCGCGCACCGCCGCTTCGTCGGCAGGCGCCAGCCAGGCCCGCTGCTCCATCGTCGCCCGCACCATCGGGTCTTCGACCTGCACGCAACCCGTCCGCAAACAACCGCGCATCAGGTGGTAGTCGACGATGGGGCGAATGGTGTCGGGGTCGCGCAGGGTCAGGAAGCGCTCGGGGCGATTGCCCAAAATGATCGCCAGCAGTGTCGCCTTCTTGGCCAGTCGGTCTTCGCCGAAGCCGGGGACGTGCCGCAATTCGTCCAGCAGCGCGCGAATCGGCGTGGGCGAGGCGTTCGCACGCGCGACCAAGGCCTCGATCGGTCCGTTGGCGAGCAGGTGCGCCCCCAACGCCAGATGCAGACTGCGGTGCAGGCCGATGGCGGGCACCGGAGAACGGCCGTCGTCCGCGGTCGTGATGCGGTCGAACAGCAACGGGTCCACGGCCATGCGCGCGGGGTCCAGCAGCTCGGGCTCGAGACGTGCGGCGCGGGAAAAGGCGTGCCAGACAAAGTCGGAGCCTTTGTAGCGTCGACCGTCGAGGGTCGCCCACATCGGTCCGACAAAGCCGGCGTCGTCGGCGTGCCAGAAGCCGAATTGGTGCGCGGTGGCTTGGGCAAACAGCGCGACCACGTGGGCGGCATCGACCGCCGGGAACTGCGGCCCCGTGAAGTCGAGCGCAGAGGCAGACGCCACCTCGCGAAAACGTCCGGCCAAAGTGGCTACCCGCGCTGCGTCCATGCGTGCGACGCCTTCGGACCGCGCTTGTGCCCGAACCTGCACCGGCTGCCGAGGGCCGTCGCGCAGCCCTGCCGCCAGCGCCTGCCCCCCCACGGCCGAGATCGCCACCCGCGCCGTCCGCAGCCCCGACACCAGCGGGTCCGTTCCGGTCACCAGGGCCCCCAGGTAGCCGCCGCAGAAGGCATCCCCAGCGCCCGTCGGCTCGACCAGCACTGCGCCTGGTTCCGGTTGCAACTCGCGAACTTGGCCTGCCTGATGGACGCGAGCGCCTTGAGACCCCAACGTCACGCACAGGGTTCCGGGGGCGTCGGGCAACGGCCCGTCGGGAAACAGGATCCGCGATTCCTCCAGGTTGCAGAAGAACAGGTCGCAGCGCTGCCGCAACGCCCGCACCGTCTCGGTTTCCTCTTTCACAGAGCGGATGTACGTCCCCGCACTCAACAACCCGGCAAATCCGCGCGCCCGCAGCCCTTGGGCAAAGGCCAGCTGCGTCTCGGCCCGACCACCCAGCGATGCGATGTGGACGATGGCCGCCCCCAACCACTCCTGCGGCAGGTCTTCGGCGACGACTTCGGCCTCCATGCCTCCCTCTGCGACCAAATACGACGCCTGCTCGGCACCGTCATAGACGATGTGGAACGACGGCAGCGCCCCGGCGTGCACCGACAGACCGCCCGGGTCCAGCCCGTCGTCACCGAACGCCGCCGCAACTTGAGGAGGCAAGTCGATCGGCACCCGTGCGACCAGACCCACCCGCGCTCCGGTGCGCCGGGCGGCCAGCGCGGTCAACAGGCCCGCCCCGCCGACGACCTCGTGCACCTGGCCAGCAAGCTCCAGCCGGTCGACCGAAGGGCAGCCGACCATCACAACCTGAGGAATGGAAACGACACTTGTGGGACGTTGGGAAGTGCGAAGGTCGGTCACGGAGGACTCCGGGTTCGGGGGGCCGCGGACTTCCGGCAGTGGCGAACGGGGACGCGACTACCGCAG
>JBMOIG010000158.1:0-9561 GCA_049317445.1 Myxococcota bacterium
CAGCGCCGACACTTCCGAACCCGCCTGGGTGAAACGGAAGATGTTGTCGATGAAGAGCAGCACGTCCTGGTTCTTCTGGTCGCGGAAGTACTCGGCGACGGTCAGCGCGGACAGGCCGACGCGGGCGCGGGCGCCGGGCGGCTCGTTCATCTGGCCGAACACCAGGGCGGTCTTCGCGAGCACGCCCGACTCGGCCATCTCGACCCACAGGTCGTTGCCCTCGCGGGTACGCTCGCCGACGCCGCCGAACACCGACACGCCGCCGTGCTCCTTGGCCAGGTTGTGGATCAGCTCTTGGATGATGACGGTCTTGCCGACGCCCGCGCCGCCGAACAGGCCGATCTTGCCGCCGCGGCTATAGGGAGCCAGCAGGTCCACGACCTTGATGCCGGTCTCGAACGCCTGGACTTCGGTCGACAGGGTGTCGAACGGCGGCGGATCGCGGTGGATGGGGAAGTAGGCTGTGGCGTCGATGGGGCCGCGCTCGTCTACCGGCTCGCCGATGACGTTGATGATGCGGCCGAGCACGCCATCGCCGACCGGCACCTGGATGTACTTGCCGGTATTGCGGACTTCCTGGTCGCGGCGCAGGCCGTCCGTCGAGTCCATGGCCACGCAGCGGCACGAAGACTCGCCCGTGTGCAGCGCCACTTCGACCGTCAGGTTCCAGGGCTTGTCGTTGATGGACGGGTTGGTGATCTGCAGCGCCGTCAGGATGGGCGGCAGTTCGCCTTCCGGAAACTGCACGTCGACCACTGGGCCGATGACCTGGCTGATGCGTCCGTTCGCCATGATGTCCTGTTCTCCTGTCTGCTAGGGACTAGCCCTTGAGCGCCTCGGCGCCCGAAGTGATCTCGGTCAGTTCAGTGGTGATGATCGACTGCCGCGCGCGGTTGTATTGCAGCGTCAGGCGAGACATCAGCTCGTTTGCGTTCTTGGTCGCCGCGTCCATCGATGTCATGCGCGCGCCCATCTCAGACGCCACCGACTCGAGCAGATAGCGGTAGAGCTGCACGTGGATGTCCATGGGCAGGATCGCGTCGAGCACGTGCTTCTTGGTCGGCTCGAACAGCGTATCGTCCAGCGTGCTTGCGTTGTGGTCGTGGTCCTCAGGCGTGATCGGCAGCAGGCGGTCGATGCGGGCGTTCTGGGCGATGGCCGACTTGAACACGTTGCAGACGACGTAGACCTCGTCGAAGTTGCCGTCGACGTAGGCGGCCACGACCTCGCGGCCGATGCCGGTGGCGCGCTCCAGCGTGACCTGGTTGAGCACGTCGGTGTAGACGTGACCGATCTCGAACTTGCGCGCCTTGAAGAAGTCGCGCCCCTTCTTGCCAACAACACGCAACTCGATGTGATCGCGCTTGTCCCTGTGCTCGAGGATCCAGTTCAGCGCCGCCTTGTTCACGTTCGAATTGAACGCGCCGGCAAGCCCGCGGTCCGACGTCAACAGCAGCAGCAACGTGCGCTTGGGCGGCCTCTGCGCGAGCAGGGGGTGCGCCGTCGCGTCCGTTCCGTTCGCCAGCTCGGCGATCATCTGCGCGATGCGGGCGGCATAGGGCCGCAGCTGCACCAGACGCTCCTGGGCACGGCGCAGCTTGGCGGCTGCAACCAGCTTCATGGCGCGCGTGATCTGCCGCGTGCTCTTCACCGACGCGATGCGCCGACGAATGTTCTTGAGAGATGGCATCTTCCCTCGGCTCCCTGAACGCGACTAGGCCTGGAACAGGCTCTTGAACTCGGACAACGCCGCAACCAGCTCCTGGCGCAACGGATCGTCCTTCTTCTTGAGGTCGCTCTTGAAGATGCCGGTCGCCAGATTGCCCAGCAGCCCCGGTTGGTGCGACCGCAGCCACGCCATCAGCTCCGTCTCATAGCGCCGCAGCACCGGGACGGGCAGGTCGTCAATGAAACCCTCCGGCGCCGACGCCGCAAAGAGCAGTACGACCTGCGTAGTGGCGTCCAGCGGCTGGTTGACGGGCTGCTTCAACAGCTCAGTCAGCCGGGCGCCTTGGGCCAGCGAACGCTGGGTAGCGGCATCGAGGTCGGCGGCAAACTGCGAGAACGCAGCGAGCTCGCGATACTGGGCCAGACCCAGACGCAGCGGACCGGCCACGGCCTTCATCGCCTTGACTTGCGCCGCACCGCCCACGCGAGACACCGACAGACCGACGTTGATGGCCGGACGGATGCCCTTGTAGAACAGGTCGGATTCCAAATAGATCTGGCCGTCCGTAATCGAGATCACGTTGGTCGGGATGTACGCCGACACGTCGCCGGCCTGCGTCTCGATGATCGGCAGCGCTGTCAGCGAGCCCCCACCGTCGGCATCGCGCAGCTTGCACGCGCGCTCCAGCAAACGGCTGTGGAGGTAGAACACGTCGCCGGGAAATGCCTCGCGACCGGGCGGGCGGCGCAAAAGCAGCGACATCTGGCGATAGGCCACCGCCTGCTTGGACAGGTCGTCGTACACGATCAGGCCGTGCATGCCGTTGTCGCGGAAGTACTCGCCCATCGCGCAGCCGGAGTACGGCGCCAGGAACTGCAGTGGCGCAAGCTCGGACGCGGGCGCCGAGACGACCGTCGTGTAGGCCATGGCGCCGAAATCGGTCAGCCGCCGCACCACCTGCGCCACCGTCGAAGCCTTCTGGCCAATGGCGACATACACGCAGTACACGGGCTTCTCGCCGGTGCGGTGACCCTCGCGCTGATTGAGGATCGTGTCGACCGCCACGGCCGTCTTGCCCGTGCCGCGGTCACCGATGATCAGCTCGCGCTGTCCACGGCCGATCGGCACCAGGGCGTCGATGGCCTTCAGACCGGTCTGCAGTGGCTCGTGCACGCCCTTGCGCTGGACGATGCCGGGCGCCTTGACCTCGACGCGGGCGTACTGCACCGGGCTGCCGTCAGGGTTGGCCAGCGGGCCCTTGCCGTCGATGGGCAGGCCCAGCGGATTGACGACGCGGCCGAGCAGCGCCTTGCCGACGGGCACTTCCACGATGCGGCCGGTGCGCTTGACCAGATCGCCCTCGCGAACCAGCGCCGCGTTGCCCAGCAGCGCCACGCCGACATTGTCTTCTTCGAGGTTGAGCACCATGCCGCGAACGTCATGGGGAAACTCGAGCAGCTCGCCGGCGAGGACGCCTTCGAGGCCGTGGACGCGAGCGATGCCGTCGCCGCACGTCAGCACCCGGCCGGTCTCTTGCACGTCGATGGTGGCGCCGTAGCGGGCGACCTCATCGCGGATGACCCGGCTGACCTCTTCCACGCGGATGTCCATCTTCTGACTCCCAGCCCCCGACTTCGCGGGGTTCTCTCGGTTCACGGGGGCGCTGTCGCCCATCCCGGTTCAGGTCGCCCGACCGCTACTCAGCCAGAAGCCGATGACGCAGGCGATTCAAGTGGTTACGCGCCGAGGCGTCGTACACGGTATTGCCCACGCGCACGACCAGACCGCCCAGCAGCTCTGCATCGACGCTGGGATGCAGCACGACGTCTTTGGCCAGCAGGCGGGCGAACTGCTCGCGCAGGCGGTCCAGCGACGGCTGCGTCAGCGGCGTGGCCGACACGACGTCTGCCTGCACGCGACCCGTGCGCGCGTCGAGCATGGCAGCGAATTCTGTTTCGATCCCAGGCAGTTCAGCGATGCGCCCCTTGTCGAGCAGCACCTGCACGAAGGTGCGTGCCGTACCCTCGGCCTGAGCGGCCGTCAGCACCTTGTCGAGCGTCTGGCGGCGCGTTTCGACCGCGATCGTCGGGTTCGCCAGGTACGCTTGAGCGCCCGGCGTCTCGACCCAAACCTGAGCCAGCGTGCGCAGGCTTGCGCGCACCGCCTCGCCGTCCCCTCGCTCATCGCAAAGGGTCACGAGGGCTCGCGCATAGCGCCGGGCAAGCTTGGAAGAGGACGTCTTCATGCCTTCTCCACGGCGACTGCGGCATCAGAGCCCTGCGCGGCGAGTCCCTGCAGGTCGACCAGGGCGCGCTCCACAAGCTTCTGCTGGCCGGTCACGTCCAGACGCTGACGCAGCATCGTCTCGGCAAGCTGCAAGGCCAGGCGGGCGGCGTCGCGCTCCAGCTCCTGACGCAGGCGCTTGGCCTCTTGGTCCATGCGGGTCTGTTCCTCAGCCGTGATGCGCTGCACCTGGTGCTCGGCGTCGGCAAGGATGCGCTGCACCTCGAGTTCGGTGCCTTGGCGGACCTCTGCCATCGTGCGGGCCAGCTCCTCTTCCAAATGCTCGACGCGGGAGCGGTACTCTTCGTAGCGGGCCCGCGCGGCCTCTTGCAGGACGCGGGCGGCATCGATCTCGCGGGTAACCTCGTCGTGACGGTCATTGAGCATCTTGGCGATCGGCTTGCGACCAGCCCAGACCAGGATCGCGACGAACGCGATGAAGTCGATGATGTAGTAGCCCTGAATCGGAAAGCAGAATTCCGACGGCTTGCAGGTGCCCTCGCCACCGCCGCCCTCTGACGCAAAGGCCACGACGGGAAGCAACAGCGCCACGACGGCCGCCAGCGACGGCGCGATCCGGTTCCATGCCAAGCGCGCGAACGACTTCATCTATCCCTCGACGATCTTGTCGGCGACCTGGCGCGCGATCAGGGCGGCGTCCTGGGTCAGGACCTCGCGGTGGCGCACAGCCTCGGCGCGCTGCCGGGTCAAGCCCTGATCGATGCGGGCGGCGGTCTGGGTGCGGGCGGTGGCGACGAGTTCCTCAGCCTTGCGCTGCGTCGACTGGCGGACCTCAGCCCGCTCCGTCAGGGCCTTGCGCTTCTCAGCCGTCATCGCTTGGTCAAACAGGGCGGCCTCGTCGTCGGCTGCGTGGCGCATGGCGCGGGCATCGGCACGGGCGCCCTCGGTGCGGAATTCGCGTTGCTCGATGCGCTCGAGCATCGGCCGGAAGATCAGGCGCGGCAGCACGAGGACCAGCAGGAGGAAGAAGATCCCCTGGGTCACGATCGTGATGTCGAGGTCGATCAACCCAGCCTGCTGCACCCGGGCGGCGAGCTCCGGTGCGGCGAGCGGCACGACTGCGAGCATGTTTCCCATCCTTGGCCGAATCGTGAAACGAAGCTACCGCGGCAACTTCTGGACACGCGCGCGTTCCCCAGAGTGTCCGCCACGCGGTCTGCAGAGCGGCGGCCGGCGGCAACGGGGCGGCGGTATACCGAACCGCGCGTCGCTGGTCAACGCTGGGGAGCGCAGTTGTGTTTGACGCAAAGGGGGTTGCTCCGACACACTGCGGGTCACTTCGACCGCTGCCAAGGCCGTTCGTCCCCCCCAAAGGGCACCTTCAGGAGTCGCCATGCACCGCCCCCTTTTCGTGATCCTCGCGCTCTCGGGTCTGGTCATCGCCGCCGCTGGCTGCAGCCCAACCGCCGAGGCGGGCGCAGAGACCGTCAAGTGCGGCACCGGTCAGGTGATCAAGTACGACGCCAGCACGGGGGCACCGTACTGTGTGTTTCTGGACGATCTGGGCAACGTCGACGACGGCACGATCAGTGACTCGACCGTCGATGCGACGGTGGACTCGACCACCGACTCGACCGTCAGCGACGTCAAGACGGACGCAGACGCCAAGGTCGACACGGACACGACCGTTGACGCCGCCGACAGCACGCCGGACATCCAACCTGACGTCCCCAAGGTGCCGGATTCGTTCAAGTGCCCGATCAAGACGCCCGGCCCCGGCGGCAAGATCGGCACGGCGTGCACAAAGGACGAAGACTGCGAGTGGGGCTCGTGCTTCTTCGGCCCGCCGCTAGCGGGTTACGACGGAACGATCGGCATCTGCGCCAAGAGCTGCGCGTGCGCCGGTGGCGATGCGAAGATGAACAGCTGCTACTTCGACGACACGCCGGACATGACTGAGTCGTACAAGTGCGTGATGGAAAAGACGGCGGGCGCTGGCAACAAGCTGTTCGTGGGACCTGACCCGGTCAAGATGTGCGCCAAGACCTGCAAGAAGGACGCGGACTGCGTCGCTTGGAACCCGGAGATGCCGAACTGCATCAACGGATCGACCAATGAGCTGTCCTCGGGTGCGTCAGTTTGCGGCAAGGTCGTTCCGCAATAGCACGCCCACAGCGACGCAGACTGGCGAGCGATTCAGCCGTCCAGGGTGCCCAGCAGACGCTCGATCGACTCCTGGTCGGCGGGCGGGAAACGGTAGTCGCCGAACTCGGTCGGCTTGACCCAGCGAAAATCCCACACCCCGGTGCGCTGCAGCGTCCCCCGGTCGATCCGGGCTGAGAAGCTGTGGAAGTCGATGCTGTACGTGCCGTAATCGCGCACGGTCGACAGGCTGGGGGCCTCGATGCGGATGTCGACGTCCAGCTCCTCGCGGATCTCGCGCAAAAGGGCGGCCTCGTCGCTCTCCCCCGCCTCGACCTTGCCACCGGGAAACTCCCACAGCATCGGCATGGCGGCGTGAGGGTGGCGCTGGGCGATCAGGTAGTCACCGTGATCGTTGCGGATCTCAGCAGCGACGACGCGGATGACGCGCTTGGGTCGGGCATCGTTCACGGGCGGACTCCAGCACGGGGCGAGCGTCGGCCCCGTCGGATGCGGAGGGTGGAGGCGGTGGACGTGGGCGTCAAGCGGGATCGGCGTCCGCGCCCAAGCCTTTCAGGGCTTGCCCTTGCAGGTCGCGGCTTGGTTGCCGGGAGAGGCGATACCCTGATTCTCGTAGCAGGCGGTGATGCACGGGTCACCCGCGGGCTGCCACATCTTGCCCCCCTTGGGATTGCCGGGCGCCGTCTTGGCCAGACACGCATCACCGGTCTGATGGCACTCGGTCACCGGAGGCAGCGTCGTTCCCAACAGCTGATTCGGCCAATGGATCTTGCCGACGTACCACATGTCCAGCGGCTTCAGTTCCGTCGGGTCGGACTCGTACGTCAACACGCCCAGCAGGTAGATGCGGACGGTGGCGGCCGATGCGCCAAAACCGTGGTCATTCCAATAGTGTACGCCCACCGAGTAGGCGATGGGGTTGGCCGCGTCCCCCTCGGGCTGGTCGAGGTTCAGGTTCTCAGGTCCCGCGCCGTCGGTGTCGTCCAGGGCCAGCAGCGGATCATCGTCCACGTTGGGCAGCAGGTTGGCCCAGTTGGGGTTGGTGTTGAACCAGAAGACGTCGAACGGATTGGAGAACCACGGGTCCAGCGTGCCGTCGCAGTCACGGTCCGTCACCCCACCGTCGGGGTGCGCGAAGTGCAGGTCGACGTCGGCGCCGTTGCCGTCGCTCAGGTCCGGGTCTGCCGGAGTGGTCCACACCAGCTCGGTATGAATCGAGTTGTTGGGCACCACCAGGACGGTGACGCAGGCGGGCTGCAGCGACTGGGTGCCGATGTCGTCGCGGACGTTCAGACAGAACTCGTACTCGCCGACCATGTCGGGTCGGAAGGTCGGGTTGGGCTGTTTCGCGTTGGGCTGCAGGGACTTGTTGGACCCTTGCGGCTGGCTCACCTTCCACTGGTAGTCGGCAATCGAGCCCCCTCCCACCGGGTGCGACTGGTCGCCGAACAGGTGCAGCTCAGTCTGCGGCACGACCTCTTCACCCTCTGCCACCGACACGACCGCCACTGGGGGCAGCGCCTGAACGCCCCAGCCCTCGACCGGCAACGTCTTGACGGCAAAGGCGTTCGACTTCACCTCCAACACGTCCGTGTCGGCGAGCTTGGGCTGGCCCTCAGCGTCCAGCGGCGTCAGGTCGGCGGGGTCGTAGCGCACCGTCACCTTGGCCTCGCCCTGCTGCGTCAGCACCAGCGGATGGTCGACCGACGGCCCCGTCGCCGGCAGACCCGGGAAAGCCGCCACCGTGCTGGCCCAGTCGATGGTGAACTCCTTGGAATTCCCCTTGCCGTTCAGTTGGATGGACGAAACGACCAGATCCTGCCCGCCGCAGCTGCGAATCCTCGCCTGCTTCGAGGCCGACTGGCCCAGCAGCACCGCGCCCATGCTCAGCTTGGGCATCGGCTCCAGCAGGATGCAGGGCGTGTTGGAATTCCCCAGCAGATCCACCTGCAAATAGCGGTCGACCGGCACGTCCTGCTCGTCTTTCTTCGGCACCAGCGGTGCCGTCGGGTCGTTCACCAGCAGCCGCACCCACCCGGAACGCGCCAGGTCGTCGACGGGTGAGAAGCGCACCCGCAGCTCACGGCTCTGACCCGTCGGAATCACGAATTCGGGAGCATACAGGCCCGGTTCCGCGTCGGGCGAAAACACCGCCTGCACTCCGGACTGCACGAGCACCGGCTGGCCATCGGCGCCCGGCACCTCAACCGCGAACACGTCGGCGCCCTGCAGGTCGAGACTGAACACGCGCAAGTCTGCATCGCCACTGTTGATCACCTGAAACGCCTGCCACATCTGCGCCTCAGGAGCATCGATCGGCAGGAACGGCCACACCACCTGCGGCGGCGACACGTGCCCCTTGGGAGCGCCCTGCCGGGTCGAGAACCGCAGCACGAACTCCGTGCGCGTCCGGTCGCCTGAGAACGCAATGCGCACCTTGGCGGTGCGGTCCATCAGATCCAGCCGCGTGTACCGAATCGCAATCGTCTGCGCGTCGACCAGGCCGACGGCGGAATCGGCAAGGCTGGCGGGCACGATCGGCTTCCAGGCGCCCTTCATCTTCACGCAGCTCTTGGACAAGTCGCCGTTGAGGCACTCGAAAGCGCGCACGCCGCTGGGTTCGGTCTCCGGATTGACCGGTTCGTAGATGAGGGCCACCGACTCGATCTGCAACGCAGCGGCGGCCAACGCGGACGCGGTGTTCAGCACGCGGAACCGCAGCACCCGCGACTCGCCGATGGCGACACCGCCCAGCTCGACCACAAAGGCCTGATTCGGCTGGACAACGCTGTCGGTGGGCTCCGTGCGGACCTCAGCCCGCGCGGTGCAGTCCAGCTGACTGCCGGCCTTCAAGCACACGATCGGCTTGGGGTCGTCGGTCTTGGTGTCGTCGGGACTGCTGCAGGACGGCAGCAGGAGCATCCAGGCCAGCGACGAGAAAGCGAACAGGCGCGTGCGGGTCATGGCGGTGTCTCCCGGGTGCGGAACCTCCTGGCCAACCGCGGCAAACCGATGCGCAGCGCAGGCCATGAAGTCACCGTACGCTTGGGGACCCCCTGTCGCAACGCGTATTTTTGCCAGACGCTGTCCAGGGGTCCGGTCACCCCGGCCGCTCCGACCTCCCTAGAAGTAGTAGCGAACCGCGCCGCCGCTGCCGGCCAAGTACAGGCCGGCGTAGCCCAGGTCGCCGGTCACGAAAGTGGGGCGCCAGTCCGTGACGACCTCGACCGGGAACTGGCTGAAGTGCCAGCCCAATTCCACGATGCCCGAAACGCTGAACTCGGTGTAGGTCGCGCCCGCCCAGAACGTGTACATGTACGCACCGACGCCCGCGCCAGCCCCCCAGAACAGGTGCCCTGCCTCGTGGTTGAACAGCGGCTTGAACTCCATCACGTAATCGAGGTCGGCCGAGGTTCCCCAACCGTTGAAGCCAACAGCGGCCTGCACCGCAGCTTTCTCGGTCAGGTAGTACTTGGCGCTCAGAC
>JBMOIG010000159.1:0-9528 GCA_049317445.1 Myxococcota bacterium
GCCTCCCTTGGCCTGAGTGAGCCCCTGCAAGCCGCCGTCGCGGAACAGGGTTTCACTGTCCCCACGCCGGTCCAGACCGCCGCCATTCCCGCGGTTCTGCGCGGCGGCGACGTATGGGCGTGCGCGCAGACCGGGTCGGGCAAGACCGCCGCGTACGTTCTGCCCCTGTTGCAGGTGTTGAGTACCGCGCCCAGCCGCGCCCCGCGACCGCTGCGGACCCTGGTTCTGGTCCCCACCCGCGAGCTGGCGACCCAGGTCGGCGATACCGTCAAGGCGTTTGCCCGCAGCCTGCCGACGCGGGTCAAGGTGGTGGTTGCGGTGGGCGGCCTGTCGATCAACCCGCAAATGCTGGCTTTGCGCGGGGGGACCGACGTGCTGGTGGCGACGCCCGGGCGGCTGCTGGATCTGGTCGACAAGAACGCGGTGCACCTGTCGGCGGTGCAGCACCTGGTGTTGGACGAGGCGGACCGGCTGCTGTCGCTGGGGTTTGCCGACGAGCTGACGCGGATGCTGGGCCTGCTGCCGGAGCGACGGCAGAACTTGCTGTTTTCCGCGACGTTTCCTCCGGCCGTGCGCTCGCTGGCCCAGCACCTGCTGCACGCGCCGACGCGGATCGCGCTGGAGCCCGGCACGCTGCTGCACCAGGACGTGGTAGCCCAACGGGTCATCGAGGTCGACGTCGGCAAGCGCACGCAATTGCTGAGGCATCTGCTGCAGGAGCACGGGTGGACGCGGGTGCTGGTGTTTGTGGCAAGTCGGTACGGCGCGGACCATGTGGCGGGCAAGCTGGAGAAGGCGGGGCTGGCGGTCGCGCGACTGCACGGCGACTTGAGTCAGGGCGCGCGCGTGGCGGCCCTGGCGGACTTCGAGGCGAGTCGGGTGCAGGTGCTGGTCGCCACCGACGTGGCGGCGCGCGGTCTGGACATCGCCCAGCTGCCGGTGGTGGTGAACTACGACCTGCCGCGGTCGGCGGACGACTACCTGCACCGCATTGGCCGCACGGGTCGGGCAGGGCAGTCGGGCTTGGCCGTCAGCTTCGTCAGCGCGGACACGGCGGCGCACTTCCGGCTGATCGAGAAACGCCACTGCCTGTCGCTGGTTCGGGAGCAGATTGCGGGCTTCGAGCCGGTCGAGCTGGATGTGCCGTTTGGTGACCCGTACGGGGGGCAAAAGGGCAAGCGCCCGAACAAGAAGGACAAGTTGCGGCTTGCCAACGCTGGGGGCTGACCCCGTGCCGCCCGTGCGGCGTGCCCGCACGGTTGACGGTCTGAGGCGGTTCCGGGAAAGTCTCGTCCGTACACAGGCGCGACCGCGGGCTTGCGCGGCGCAGATGGAGGCTGCATGGATCGGATCGTCGGGCGAGTGACTCTGTTGGCGCTGGGGGTCATGGCTCTGCTGCTGCTGTTGGGCGGCTGCGGCACGACCTTGAGGCCTCGCACTTCGGATCCGATTCCGGTCGAGAAGTTTCTGGGTGTTGCGGCGATGCAGGACGCGTCGCGCGGCTTTCCCGTTGGGTTTTACGCGCATCCGGGCGGTCCGCCCGAGACGGTGGACGTCAACGTGGGCGTCGGCGGCGCCGAGTTGTACGTCGCGCAGTGGCTGACCGATCTGGCGCGTGCCATGAATGTCGCGCTTGCCAGGGTCACGCGCTTTGACGAGCGCTTCAAGCCGATCGCCCAGCAGGTGTTCCTGTCCGAGATCTCCAACGGCGACGTGACCTACGCCTATCGCGCGCCAGAGGGCGGTCCCGACTTCGCCACGGCGCGCGTGGCCGTCTTGAAATTCGTGGACTTTCGGACAACCAGCGCCGCCGATGGCGTCGTGGCCGAGATCGCCGTGCAGGTCGACATGGGCCCGTTCCACAAAGCCTATGGCTGCGAGGCGCGCGGCGCTTCCTGGGACCTCAAGGCCTTCACTTGCATCGGCGAGCGCATTCTGGACGACGGCGCCTTCTGGTCGGCCGCCCGCGCCATCCCCTAGGACCCACCGATGAGTGCACCTGACGTCATCGCCACCCGCAAGCTGGGCACGATCCGCAACATCGGCGTGGTGGCCCACATTGATGCGGGCAAGACGACCGTGACGGAGCGCCTGCTGTTCGTTTCGGGCCGCAGCTTCAAGATGGGCGAGGTCCACGACGGCGAAGCGGCCATGGACTGGATGCCCCAGGAGCGCGAGCGCGGCATCACCATCACAGCCGCCGCTACCTCGTTTGCCTGGCGCGGCTGCGACGTGCACCTGATCGACACGCCCGGCCACGTCGACTTCACCATCGAGGTCGAGCGGTCCCTGCGCGTGCTGGACGGCGCCATCGTCGTGCTGGACGGCGTGGCGGGGGTCGAGCCACAGAGCGAGACGGTGTGGCGTCAGGCCGACCGCTGGGAGGTGCCGCGCGTTGTGTTCGTCAACAAGATGGACCGCGCCGGGGCCGATTTCGCCAGATTGCTTGCGGACTTGCGCGCACACTTCCCGACCCGCACCTTTGCCCCGATCCAGTGGCCACTGGGTCAGGCCGACGAGCTGGAGGGCGTGGTCGACCTGATCGAGGGCCAGGTCCTGCGCTTTCCGGACCCGGACGACCCCCGCCAGATCGAGGGGACGTCCGGGCTGTCCGCCGAGCTGGCCGAGCACCGCGCAGAGCTGGTCGAGGCGCTGGCAGAGGTGGACGACGGTCTGGCCGATGCGTGGCTGAATGGCCGCGAGGTGGGTGCCGACGAACTGCGTAAAGTGGTGAGATCTACGACGCTTTCCGGCAAGGTGGTGCCGGTATTGTGCGGTGCAGCATTGCGCAACATCGGCCTGCCCCAGCTGCTGGACGCGGTCGTGGATCTGCTACCGTCACCACTGGATGTGCCACCGGTTCAGGGCGAACACCCGCGCACCGGCGAGCACCAGACCCGTCAGGCAGACCCCGATGGACCGCTGTGTGCGCTGGCGTTCAAGGTGTCGTCGCTGGACGAGGGCCGCCGCTTCGTGTTCCTGCGCATCTACTCGGGCAGCGTGGCAGAGGGCGACGAGGTCTGGAATGCCGGGCGGCAGTGTACCGAGCGGGTGTCGCGTCTGGTGTTGCTGCACGCCAATCAGAAGACCCGCGTCATGCGCGTGGGCGCCGGCCACATTTGCGCGGTGATGGGCCTGAAGAAGACCGTCACGGGCGACACGCTGGCCGACACCCGACACCCGATCGTTCTGGAAGCGCTGCAAAATCACGAGTCGGTGGTGAGTCAGGCCATCGAGCCCGAAGCGCAGAAGGACCGCGACGACCTGATCGAAGCGATGAACCGCCTGTGCGACGAGGACCCGACCCTGCGCACCCGGGAGGACACGCAGACGGGCGAGCTCCTGCTCAGCGGCATGGGCGAGCTGCATCTGGAGGTGGCCGTCGATCGGTTGCGGCGCGAGGCGGGGCTGCAGGTGCACGTGGGGCGGCCGCAAGTGATGTTGCGAGAGGCTCTGACGAAATCCGCTGAAGCTGAGGGCACTTTCGAGCGCCACGGCGAGGGCATCGAGCTGTATGGGCATGTGCGCGTGAGGGTCGAGCCGCTGGCGCGTGGCGAGGGCAACCGCTTCACCATCGACCCGAACGTCGGCGACCGTCGCTTCCTTTCCGGTGAGATCCCGGCCCTTTGCAAGCAGGGGGCTGAGGACGCGCTGTCCAGTGGCGCGCTCGAGAGCTATCCGCTGGGCGACGTGCATGTGACGCTGCTGTCGGCGACGTGGAAGGACGGGCACTCGAAGCCCTTGGCCTATCAGGTGGCGACGGTGCGGGCGGTGCGCGACGCGTGCGCGGCGGCGGGACCTGTGCTGCTGGAACCCATCGTGGCGCTGGAAGTCACCGCCCCCGTGGACTTTTTGGGCGAGGCGCTGTCGTCGGTGGCCACCCGGCACGGCGAGGTGCGCGACGTGCTGGACACGGTCGACGGAGCGCGGATCGTGGTGGCCGAGGCTCCGCTGCGGAAAATGTTCGGGTATTCCAACGAGCTGCGGTCGCTGACCCAGGGGCGCGCGAGCTTCACGATGCGGTTCGTGCGCTACGACCGGGCCGGCAGCTAGCTACTTCGCAAGACCGTTGGCGATCAGGCCGCCCGTGATCTCCAGGCAGGTCGCGTCCATCGCCTCGTTTTGCGCCGCGAAGACGACGGCGTTGGCGATCTCTTCGGGTTCGATCAGCCGGGCGATGTGCACGCCCTCCAGAATCTTGCCCAGCGCGTCCTGGTTCATGCCCTTGACCATCGGCGTGCCGACGTAGCCGGGCGCGATAGAGACGACGCGGATGCCCTGCACGCCGCGCATTTGGAACTCGCCAACGAGGATCTTGGGCCAAAGCGCGATGGCGGCCTTGGTCGAGCTGTAGTTCATCTGGCCCGTCTGACCGGCCTTGTTCACCGACGAGATCGGCACCAGCAGGCCCTTGTAGCCGTTGTTGACCATGCGCAGGGCGGCTTCGCGGATGGTGATGAAGCTGCCGACCAGATTGACGTCCACGACCATCTTGAACTGCTCGGTCGTCATGGCCTTTTTGACCTTGCCGGTCTCGCGGTCGACGTTGAGCATCAGGCCGTCGCGGATGATGCCCGCAGCGGCCACGCAGATGTTCAGACTGCCGAAACGCTCGATCGCCAGGTCCATCAGGTCGGCCACGTCCGAGTCGCTGGTCACTTCGCACTTGGCATACGCCACCTGCCCCCCGGCGGCCTCGATGGACTCGGCCACGCGCTGCAGTTGGGCGGCGTCGCGGTCGCCGATCACGACCTTGGCGCCCAGGCCCGCCAGCGTCCGGGCCACCGACTCGCCGATTCCGCTCGCGCCTCCGGTAATGACAGCTACTGCACCTTTGATTTCCATGGGGACCTCGCGTCGTGGGTGGGGAGGAAGGGAGTCGGCGGTGAATGCTGCACCGCATCATGAAAGTAGAATTTGCCAGCCTCTATAGGGAGTGGCCAGTGTTGCAGTGCAACATGAACAGGCCCAACACGGCGTTGACTGCCTCGGGCTGCTCCAGTGGCGACAGGTGTCCGGCGCCCGGAATCACGACGAAACGGGCGTTGGGGATGCGGTGGGCCATGGCGTGTGCACCTGCAGCAGGCATCAGCGCGTCGTGTTCGCCGTGAATGACCAGCGTCGGTACGGCGATGGCGGCAAGGTCGGGCGTCGAGTCCGGCCGGTCGCGCATCGCCAGGGCGTCGGCGGCGGCAGTCTCGGGGGGTGTGGCCAGGAACATCGCTCGGACCCCATCGTGCAGCTCGGGCGTCGCGCGGGAAGCCAACAATTTCGAGATCATGCCGTCGGCCAGCGGGGCCATGCCGCGCGCCAGGATGCGGTGGGCGGTGTCGGTGCGACCGGTCTTGCCCTCGGCGGTGTCGGCGTCCGCCTTGGTGTTGACCAGCGTCAGCGACCGCACCCGCGACGCATACCGGCGCAGAAAGGCAAACGCCACATAGCCGCCCATCGACAGTCCCATCACGTCTACCCGCTCGATTCCCTTGGCATCCAGCGTTGCGACAAGGTCGTCGGTCAGGTCGTCGAGGCTCCAGGCGGCTGCTTCTCCGACCTGAAGGGGGCTGGCACCGCGGCCGCGCAGGTCGGGTGCGAGCACACGTCGCGTCTTGGAGAGCTCGCGCACCTGATGGCGCCACAGCGTGCGGTCCAGCGGAAAGCCGTGGATGCACAGCAGGACCTCGCCCTGGCCTGTGTCGTCGCCGCCCAACACGCGTGACGTCATGCCGAACACCCCAAGCGCCGTGTGTGACCGGGCGCTACTCGACCTTGGCCGTCGCCGTCACCGACTTCACGACGGGGGAAAAGCCCTTCTCTGATGTGATCAGCTGCAGCTCGACCTGCAACATCAACCCCGTGGCGGCGGCGGACTGGGACACGTCGAGCGGGAACACTGCGGGCGGGAAGGCCAGCGGCTCGGTCCACTTCGCGAGCTCGAGCTGCTTGGCGTCGTCACCGGTGCGGTAGCGGACCTGAACCGAGGTCTTTTCAGGCAGATCGGACTCAACGGCGATCGTCTGCCACTTGACCTTGTGCGACCCGACCATGATGGGGTTCGCCGAGGTGCCGCCGAAGAAGGTCGCGGTGTACTGACCTTTGGGCGCCGTGAAATAGTTCAGGGTGTACCCGGTCATGTCCGAGTAGGTGTAAGGGCCGCTGCCGACCGGGTACACGCCGACGAGCTGCATCGCCTTGGGGTCGATCTTGCCCACGGAGTTGCCGCCCAGGTTCACCGCCCACACGAAGCCGTCGTAGTCCAGCGCAATGCCGTGGGGCTGACCGCCGCAGCCGACCTCGCCGATCTTGGTCAGGGTTTGGGCGTCGATCTTGGTGATGCAGCTGCAGCCGTCGTTGGCCGTATAGACGAAGCCGTCGTTCGAGGTGGCGATGCCGCTTGAGTACTGCACGCCCGGCACCGAGTCGAACTTGCCCGTCAGCGGGTCATAACGCAGCGCACCCACGCCGCCGCCCATCCAGATCTTGCCGAACTTGTCGACGTTGATGCCGTAGGTGCTGCCGGGGTGACCGATGCACGTGTGCGCCTTGGTCACCGGGTCCGTGCGGCACAGCGGGTCGTTGCCCAAGCCGGCCGTCCAGATGATGCCCTTCTGATCGATCACGATGCCGTACGGGCTGGACTTGAGCTGGATACTCTCGACCGTCTGGCCGGTGTCGGGGTGCAAGCGATTGAGGCGGGCCGAGTTCCAGTCGCCGATCCACGCGTAGTTCTCCTTGTCGACGCCGGCGGCGCGGGCCATGCCGGCTCCGGGTGGGTGCACGATGAACTTCACGCACTCGTCTTGACCTTCCGCATTGCCGACCATCTCGTTCTGGCTGATCTTCTTGTCGCCGTTGAGGTCCTTGGACGTCTCGATGACGCCGTTGCCGTTCTTGTCCACGCACTGTTTCTCTTCGGCCATGATCTTCGCGACGCTGCCGTTGCCACGGCACCCCACCCATACGCTGCCTTCCAGGTCCACGGACGTGCGCGATGGGTTGCCGCAGACACGGTAGCGGCCTACCTCAGCGCCGGTCTTGCAGTCCACCTTGGACACCGTGTTCTCGGAAGAGTTGGCGACCCAGATGTACTTGAGATTCAGGCTGATCTTCTGCTGGTCGATGACGATGTAGCCGTTCTGGTCCAAGCCGACGCCGGTCGAATTCTCGGAATTCAGCTCAAACGCGTTGCCCACTTGTGGACCCATGCCCTGCTGGCTGCACGACATGTCGCAGGTGCCGCAGCTGGACTTCACGCCCTCGTCGGTCTGGCCGTCGCAGTCGTTGTCGAGGTTGTCGCACAGCTCGTTCTCCGGCATGGTCTCGCCGTTGCAGATCCCCCAGAAGCCGTCCTTGCAGGGTTGTACGCCGGCCTTGCAAACGCCCTTGCCGACCCAGTTGGCATCGCCGGAGTAGCACGGAGCCGCAATGCCCTTGCACGCGCAACCGGGGACGTTGCCGCCGGTGCAGTCCGGGCACGCTTTGGCGAAATTCGGGTTCGAGTCGTCGCAGTCCAGACCAGCCACGCAGAACTTGCCAAAGCCGTCGCCGTCCTCGTCGATGCACTTGGGCTTGGTGCCGTCGGGCTGGCCGCCGTTGTCGGTTTGCACGTCGGGGGGAACGACGACGTCGGGTTGGACGTTGCTGTCGGGTTGGACGATGGCATCCGGTTCGTCGGTGCCCGGCTGCACGACGTCCTGCACGGGGTCAGTGGCGTCGGCTTCGTCGGTGGTGGCTGGGTCGGTTCCGGGTTCGGTGTCGGCCTCATCGGTGGCCGGATCATCGGTTCCCGGTTGCTCCGTATCGGCCTTGACTGTGCCCGCGCCGTCCTTGGGCTTGACGGTCGGCCAGACCGACGACCCCGGATTGGCTGGGTCGGTCGACTGCCCGCACGACGTGAGCAGCAGCACCAACAGCATGACTGGCAAGGAGAAAAGGCAGCGGGTCATGGCACACCCTGGGCGTCGGTCAAGACGCATCGGCGCATCCGCGCCAGGTCGATGGTACGCCCCGGAAATAGGCTGCGCAACTCGCGCAAGATCTTGGATGGGAAGGAGTTTTCTCGTAACAGTCAGGGCAGCGTGCAGGTCACCAGCCGCGAGTGGCCGCCGGGGGGCCGCAGGTCGGCAAGCTGCGCGTTTCGCCCGGCATGTGCTCGAATCCACACAAGGACTGCGTCCACGTCTTGCCGGGGCAGCCAGATCGGCACTCGACCGCCTGAGCGGCACGCGTCGGTCAGCGGCTCGGTCATGCCCTCAGCCGCGCGCATGGCAGCGTCATGCGGCGTGGCGTTCAGCCAGCCATAGGACAGGATGCGATGACCGGTCAGCGGCGTGGGGCGCAGCGGTCGGACCAGATGCTCGAACGGCGCACCGCCCCCGACGCAGACGATCGGCGGATTGCCCGGCAGCGCGTCGATGAGCGCAAGGTCCTGCAAGGCATCGGCGTGGATCTTGTCGTAAGACGCCTTTTCGAACAACAGGTTACGTCCGTCTGCATAGCAACCTGCCACCAGAATCAGCGCCGCTGCGGCGCAGCGCCAGATGGCCCAACGCGGGGGGACCTGACGCCAGACCAGAACCGCAGTGACCAGCGTTCCCAGCGCCAGCGGTGGCCACATCACGCGGTGCGGCGGCAGCTTGCTCAGCCAACCGATGCTGAACGCGACGACCAGAAGCACCAACCCTCCCGCAGTGACCGCCGCCCAATTCCGGCCGCGTCCGCGCGCGACCAGCACGGCAAGCAGCGCCAGCAACAGACCGGGATACGGTCCCCATGGCTCGCGCTGCAGCCGCTTCTTCAACTGACGCAGCTGGTTTGCGAAGTCGTCGACCTGCGCTGCAAGCCCGGCGTGCGCCCATCCCCGTGACAGGGAGGCCTCGGCCTGCCGCAAGACCGGCAGGGACGAGCGAGGGCCGCCGTCATAGAGCCACGCCTTCACGAAAGCGTAGTCTTGCGGCGTCCAACCGGGCCCCTCGGCCGTTTGCACGTCGCGGCCGAGCCTGCCGCAGCCACGGGTGCTCTCGACCACGGCGAAGCGCAACCGATTGTATTCGATCGATTCTTCCCAACCTGACACCTGCGCGTGCTCGTGTTCGTGCACCCAGCCCAGCCCCACGCCCAACCCCATGGCGATGACCAGTGGCCAGACAGGGCGGAGGGCGTCCTTGACCCGGGCAAGCGGAGACAGCGGCTTGGGCGGATTGGCGGCCGGACCCTTCGGCCGAGTCCACGCCGCCGCCACGACCAGCACGGCTCCCAGACCCAGCATCAGCAAGGCCGCCTGCGACCGCAACAGCAGGCCCGTCAGGCAGAAAGCCGCCGCAGTCGCGCCCCAGCCGCGCCCGCTGCACTGCCCAAGGGACAGCGTTCGCCCCAGCGTCCACAGCAGCAGGGGCGCCGCCAGCAACGCCGCCGTCATCGTCCATTGCGGTCGGGCGACGAAAGGCAGCAGCGCAAGCACTGCGACGCCGGCAACAGCGAGCCGAGGGCCTGTCCGCTGGACCCAACACAGGGCAAGGCCGCCCGTGAACA
>JBMOIG010000160.1:0-9514 GCA_049317445.1 Myxococcota bacterium
TCGGCGTGTCGGTGCTGTCGGCGCATCGGCGGTCGGGCGAGGGGAAGGGCGGGGAGTGAGGCGTCTGGGCGACGGCAGAGCGGGGCTCTGCGCCCGCTCCATCGCCCACAGCACCCACCTCCACAGCGAATTTCCACCGCCCTCGCCAACCCACTGTACCTTCTGAAGATTACCCGTCACTCGCGCCTGCTCTTGACATTTGTCAAGCCGCTGCTAGATCCCCGGCCACGCTCCCTACTTTGGGGCAAGCCGGCACGAATGCGCCGGGTTGGAGCACAGGTGGACCTCGCCCGACTCGACTTGCTTGACAGTTATCGACTGCTGTCTGGCGTCGCGGTCGACTTGCGCGAGGCTTCCCCCGCCGCCCGCATGTACCTGCTGGATCTGGCCCTTCGTCTGGCGCAAGGGCAGGGCTACTCGGAGCTGTTGAGCCGCGTGCTGCGCCCCGACCTGCCCATCTACGACGGCATGAGTCCGTTGGCCCCCGGTGCGCACGAGCTGCCTGCCGTCCTTGCCGCCCGCGATCTGGTCTACCGCGCGGGAGTGGCTGAAGGGGTGATCGAGCCCGGTCCCGCCGAGTCCCAAGCCGTTGCGCTGCCTCCAGGACTTCGCGCTGGTCTTGGGACCGGTCCCGTCCAAGGGGTCGCAGGTGCCGGCCTGACCACCGAGCCGATCGTGACGGTGGGCGAGGCGATGGACATCCTGTCCATCACGCGTCAGGCCGTCATCAACGCCGTCCGTGTCGGTCGCGTGCGCGGCGAGCAGCACGGCAAGCTCTGGGTGCTCTCCCGCGAGGACGTGCTGCGCTATCGCATGGCCCGCGACGATCGCCGCGCGGGGCGTCGCCCCAGCTGATTCCTTCGCCAGTATCACCAATCATTACAATAGACTGAAGCAGGTCATCCACTCAGCGCCGCGGGCATGTGCAGGTTCGCAGACCGTTTGTGTTCCCCCCCCCGGATCGCATACAGTCTTGGCGACTTGTGCCGGCTTGGCCGGATGCGGAAAGGGGGCAGCATGGCGGCGCGGCAACGGTTCGCTCAGTTCCTTGCAGCCCGGCGCGGGATCCTTCTGATTTCGTTGCTGATCTTTGCCGCCTCCGCACAAGGTTGCCGGGGCTCGGCGATCGGCACCTCGTCCGAGTCGCTGGGTGGCCCCGTCCTGACCTTCCCCGATGGCGGGATGGACGGCGACGCTGTTTCCCCGACCTGCTTGACCGACGTGGATTGCGCGCCCTTGGCCAAGTCGCCGTGTACCTTGGCGATCTGCGAGCCTGTCAGCCACCGCTGTGTCACCGTCCCTCGCCCTGAGTTCGCCGCCTGCACTTCCACCGACCTCTGCGTTGCCGAAGCCGTCTGCTTTGGCGGCACCTGCCAGCCCTTGACCCCGCGCACCTGCGACGACGGCAACCCCTGCATGATCGACGCGTGCGACTCCGCCATCGGCTGCACCGCGCTGCCCGCGGACGCGACGGTCGCCTGCTCGGACGACAACCCCTGCACCTTAGGCGACCACTGCCTGGCCGGCTCGTGCACCGCTGTCCTGAACACCTGCGGCTGCGATCTGGCCAGCGACTGCACGGCGACGCTTGCCGACCCGTGTGCCGCGCCGATGCAGTGCTCCGGCGGGTTCTGCGTGCCGCTGCCCGACTCCGTCACTTCGTGCGACGATAAGAATCCTTGTACCATGGATACTTGCGACTCCCAAGTGGGGGGCTGCATCCACGCGGAGCGGGCCGACGGTCTCGCTTGCGACGACGGCAGCATCTGCACCCAAGGCGACGTCTGCCTGTCGGGTTCGTGCGTCTCGGCCGGCAAGCTGCCGTGCGCTGAGGCACCTGGCGCGTGTCCGACCACCTGCGACCCCGCCGTGGGTTGCAGCGCCGACGCCACCCCGACGACCGGCCCCTGCGACGACGGCGACGAGACCACGATCGGCGACCAGTGCCTGCAGGGTGCCTGCGTGGGCCAGCCGACCGGCAAGTGCTTGACGGATGCCGACTGCCCGCCGGCCGCCGACTGTTTGGGTAAGCCCTTGTGCCGCTTGGGCCTTTGCATGATCGACACCGATCTGGCCGTGGGCTGTCCCGCCGACCCGACGCAGACCTGTGCTCTGCCCGTCTGCACCGCGACCGGCTGTCAGACCTATGCCGCGGCAAAGGGGGCTCCCTGCCAGGACGGTTCGCAGTGCACCCACGGCGACCAGTGCTCGGCCAACGGCGGCTGCATGCCCGGCCCTGAGCTGAATTGCGACGACGCCGACCCCTGCACCTACGACGTCTGCGACGCGACGGTAGGCTGCAAGGCCACCCCAGCGGCGGGCGGAACCGCGTGCCAGGACGGCGACCCGTGCACCACCGGCGACACCTGCGGCGACGGCAGCTGCATGGCCGGACCTCACGTTTGCGACGACGGCGAGCCGTGCACCATCGATCTGTGCGATCCCGCAAAGAGCAACGCGTGCAGCCACTTGGACGCGGTCCAAGGTTCCGGCTGCGAGGACGGCAATCCCTGCACCGTCGGCGGCGCGTGCCAGGCCGGCGTGTGCGTGGGCGGGCTGAAGCTCGTTTGCGACGACGGCAGCCCATGCACCAAGGACGTGTGCACCGATCAAGGCACCTGCAGCCACGAACCGATCGACGCCCCCGACGGTCAGGTCGCGTGCGACGACGGTGACTCGTGCACCTCTGCCGACAAGTGCACGGCCGGCAAGTGTGAGGGCGTGTCGGGCGTGTGCCAGTGCGGCAAGGACTCGGATTGTCAGGGGTTTGAGGACGCCAACCTGTGCAACGGCACCCTGCGCTGCATCAACCACGCCTGCGAGGTCGACCCCGGCACGCTGGTCCAGTGCCCCGCGCCGTCCAGCGCCTGTGCGGCCGTCCAGTGCCAGCCGTCCACCGGTCAGTGCTTTGAGGTGTCGATGCCCGGCGCCCCCTGCGACGACGGCGACATCTGCACCACCCAGGACACCTGCCTGTCCGGCGGCGTGTGCGTCGGTGGACCGCCTGTTTTGTGCACGGATGGTGACCTTTGCACCGTAGATTCCTGTGACCCGAGCAAGGGTTGCACGTTTGTCGTCGGGGTCGGTGTTTCGGCCCCCTGCGACGACGGCAACGCCTGCACGTTCGGCGACAAGTGCGGCGTCAACGGCTGCGAGTCCGGCATCAACGCGTGCCAGTGCCAGACCGACGGCGACTGTCAGGCCTTCGACGACGGCAACGTCTGCAACGGCGGACTGCTGTGCAAGCAGGGACTTTGCGTGGCCGACGGCAAGGGCGTGACCTGCCCGGATCCCGGCGGACCGTGCACCCCCACGGCGTGCGACCCCAAGACCGGCCAGTGCCTCTCCACCGCGCTGCTGGACGGCTCTGCGTGCGAGATCGCCGCGACCTGCGCGACCGGCGGCATTTGCAAGGGTGGCGCGTGTCTGGGCGCTCAGGTGGCCAGCTGCGACGACCAGAACCCGTGCACCAAGGACTCATGCACGCTCGACGGCTGCCAGCACGCCGTCCAGCAGGGGCTTGCTTGCAACGACGGCAACGCGTGCACCGCCAACGAAACTTGCGGCGCAACCGGCACCTGCGGCGGCGGCACCAACGTCTGCAACTGCCAGCTCGACATCGACTGCCCCGACGACGGCGACAAGTGCAACGGCGTGTTCGAGTGCAAGGGCGGATTCTGCCAGCCCAAGTCCGGCTCGGTCGTCCAGTGCGACGCGACCCAGAACAACCCGTGCAGCGTCAACACCTGCCAGCCCACCACCGGCCAGTGCGCACCAATCGTGACGGCCGACGGCCAGAAGTGCGACGACGGGGACCTTTGCTCGCTGGGCGACGCCTGTCTGGCGGGAAAGTGCAAGGCGGGAGCCGGCCTTACCTGCGACGACCAGAACCCCTGCACCGACGACGGCTGCAACCCGGCGCAGGGCTGCTGGCATCAGGCGAACACCAAGACCTGCGACGACGGCAACCAGTGCACGGTCGGCGACGTGTGCGCCTCTGGCAAGTGCAAGTCAGGCTTGGGTAGTTGCGACTGCCAGATCGATCAGGACTGCGTGGCCAAGGACGACGGCAACGCGTGCAACGGCGTGGTCAAGTGTCAGCAGGGTCTGTGCAAGCTCGACGCCACCACGATTGTCACCTGCGACGCCTCGCTGAACACCAGCTGCAAGGTCAACGCCTGCGTGCCGGCCAGCGGCAAGTGCGCGCTGACCAACGTGCCCGACCTGACGGCGTGCGACGACCAGAGCGCTTGCACCCAGACCGACCGCTGCGTAGCCGGCAAGTGCGTGGGCAACACGGTCGCTTGCGACGACGGCAACTCGTGCACTGCGGATTCCTGCGACGCCAAGCTGGGTTGCGTGTCCAAGCCGTCCGCCGGCACCTGCGACGATGGCGACGCCTGCACCAAGCCCGACACCTGTCTGGCCGGGGTGTGCAAGGCGGGACCCAACACTTGCGCCGTCTGCACCAAGGACGCCGACTGCCCCGACGACGGTAACCTTTGCAACGGCTTGCAGTATTGCGCAGCTTCCGGCGTCTGCGCGGCCAAGCCCGGCACTGTGGTCGTCTGCGGTGCCGGAAATTCCTGCAACGCCAACACCTGCCAGCCCAACACCGGCAAGTGCGTGCTGGTCCCCGTGTCGAACGGCTCGCCGTGTGACGACGCCACCGTGTGCAGCGCCACGTCTTCGTGCTTCGGCGGCGCGTGCGTGGGCGCCAACCTGGTCGATTGCAACGACCAGAACGCCTGCTCCGCCGACGCCTGCGACCCGATCAAGGGCTGCACGCACACCGCGACCGGCGCCACCTGCGACGACGGCAACGCCTGCACCGTGGGCGACCTGTGCACGCCCGACCTGAAGTGCCTGCCGGGGGCCAACAAGTGCGCCTGCCAGATCGACAGCGACTGCAAGAACGACGCGGACTTGTGCAACGGCACCCTGATCTGCTCGGGCAACCAGTGCGTGGTCAAGCCCGGATCGGTCGTTGCGTGCCCGCCCGGCGGCCTGCCTTGCCTGGTTGGCGTCTGCACGCCCGCGACCGGCCAGTGTGGCCTGCAACTTCTGCCCGACGGCGCGGCGTGCGACGACGGCACGGCGTGTTCGACGGGAGAGAAGTGCAGCTCGGGCAAGTGCATCGGCTCGCAATTGGTGTGCGACGACAAGAACCCGTGCACCAAGGATTCCTGCGACGCCAAGCTGGGTTGCGTTACGACACCGGCGACCGGCGCCTGCGACGACGGCAACGCGTGCACGGTGGGCGACGCCTGCCAGAACGGCGCTTGCCAGCCCGGCGCCAACACCTGCCAGTGCCAGACCGCGGCCGACTGCGCGGCTTTCGAAGACGGAAACGTGTGCAACGGCAAGCTGGCGTGCCAGGCCGGCAAGTGCGCCGTCGACCCCGCGACGGTGGTCGTGTGCGCCGACGACGGCTTGAGCTGCACGACCGCGACCTGCAATCCCGCCAGCGGCCAGTGCAGCCAGACGCCGGCGACCAACGGCACCCCGTGCGGCGGCGCCGAGCTCTGCGGCGGCTCTGGCACCTGCCAGACCGGCAAGTGCACTGGCACCAGCGGCTGCGCCGACGACGGCAACCCCTGCACCACCGCGATCTGCGACGGCAAGGGCACGTGCGGCACCCAACCCGCCGCCGCCACCTGCGAGGACGGCGACGCGTGCACCGTCGGCGACGCCTGCCAAGCCGGCAAGTGCGTCCCGGGCACCAACACGTGCGCCTGCAAGACCGACGTCGACTGCAAGGGTTACGACGACGGCAACCTGTGCAACGGCGTGTTCACGTGTCAGGTGGGGCAGTGCAAGCTCGACCCCAAGACCATCGTGACTTGCGTGCCGGGGGCCAACACCTGCATCACGCCCGTCTGTCTGGCCGCGACCGGCCAGTGCCAGGACCAGTCCGCGCCCAACGGCACGCCCTGCGACGACGGCAACGCTTGTACAACGTCCGGCCAGTGCGCCAGCGGCCAGTGTCTGGTGCAGAAGGTCACGTGCAACGACAGCAACGGCTGCACCACCGACTCGTGCGACACCGTGGTGGGCTGCAAGTACGCGAATGTGCCCCAGTTCCCGCCCACCACCTGTGACGACGGCGACCCGTGCACGATGATCAGCGCGTGCAACGCCGGCAAGTGTCAGGGCTTGCTGAATACCTGCTTCTGCGGCACCGACGCCGACTGCAAGGACGACGGCAACCTCTGCAACGGCATCTCGACGTGTCAGGGCGGCACCTGCAAGACCAAGGCCGGCAGCGTGATCACCTGCAGCACGACCGGCGACACCGCCTGCTTGAAGAACCAGTGCGTGCCGGCGACCGGTGCCTGCGTCAAGGCGCCCAGCGCTGCCGGAACCGCTTGCGATGACGCCAACTTGTGCACCGGCGGCGACGTGTGTTCGTTGGGCAACTGCATCGGCGTGCCGTTCGACTGTGCCGACGCCGTCAACTGCACCGTCGACGCCTGCGTACCGGCCCAGGGCTGCATCCACACGCCCAACAACACCGCGTGCGCGGACGCGTCGGTCTGCACCGAGGACATTTGCGACGCGACCGCTGGCTGCATGTCCTCGGCCAAGCCCGGCCTGCCGTGCGACGACGGCGACGCGTGCACCGCAGGCGAGAAGTGCCTGGTGCTCAGTGGTGGGGTCCAGTGCGGCGCAGGGGCGACGGTCGACTGCAACGACTTGAACCCGTGCACGGCAGATTCTTGCCAGAAGACGACCGGTTGCGCCCACGCCCCGCAAGTCGGCGCGATCTGCGACGACGGCAACGTCTGCACCAGCGGCGACGCCTGCGCGGCGACCGGCAAGTGCGAGGGAAAGGCCTCTACCTGCGACGACAACAACCATTGCACGACCGACGCATGCTCAGCCGCCACAGGCTGCACGCATGTCGCCAACACCGTGGCTTGCGACGACGGCAACGTCTGCACCAAGGGCGACACGTGTCAGGCGACCAAGTGCGTGGGTGCGGCCGTTTCGTGCGACGACGGCAACCCTTGCACCCAGGACGTCTGTACGGCCGGCGTCGGCTGCCAGTCGACCCCAGTCGCGGCCGGCACCGCGTGCAACGACGGCAACGCGTGCACGTCGCCCGACACCTGCACGGCCGGCAAGTGCACAGGGCCTGCCAAGACGTGCGACGACGCAAACCCCTGCACGGCCGACGCCTGTGACGCCGTCACGGGTGTATGCGTGGCCAAGCCGCTGCCGGGAGGCGCGTGCAACGACGCCGACGCCTGCACCAGCCTTGACGTCTGCCAGGCGTCGGGCAAGTGCGCGGGTCAGCTCAAGGACTGCACCGACGCCAACACATGCTCGGTCGACAGCTGCCAGAGCTCGACCGGCAACTGCCTGCACACCCCCAGCCCGGGCACCGCGTGCGACGACGGTCAGCCGTGCACGGCGCCGGACTTGTGCAGCGCGGCGGCGACCTGCATCGGCCCGCCCAAGGTCTGCGACGACGCCAAGGCGTGCACCACGGACAAGTGCGACGCGGCGACCGGCCAGTGCCTGTTCACGGCGATCCCCGGGATCACCAAGAACTTTGAGGATGGCTCGACCAGCGGTTGGGCCTTCCAGTCCTTGAACCAGCAGATTCAGTGGACGCTCGACAAGCTGAAGTCCAGCTCGCCCTCGGTCTCTCTGTACGTCGGTCACATCGTGCCGGCGACTCAGCAGCACACCTACGACGTGGGCCCGGGCCTTGCGACGGCCACCCTGTCCAACATCGTCATCCCGGCTGGCGTGCAGAATGCCAAGCTGACGGTGCAGGTTTGGTTCGACCGCGACCCCAACGAGGCCCCTGGCTGCAACGGTCTGGCCGATCGCGTGGCAGTGCTGGTCAACAATCAGGTCACCACGCAGTTGTGCACGCGGTCGACCGCGTTTCAGGCGCTGACGGTTGACCTGCAAGCCTACGCGGGCCAGACCATCAGCATTGGTCTGTCGTTCGCGCAAAACATGCAGAACAACAACGGGCAGGGCGCTTGGTTCGACGACCTTGCGGTGACTTGGACCTGCCCTTAACCGTCGCCGGGCGCGTGGGCCAGTCTGAGTGGTTCGCAGCACGTTCTTCACGATCACCGCGCCGCGTGATGGACCACCGCAGCGCTGCGGTGGGCTTCCACAGTCAGGATCCGCATCGCCGCGGTCGTTTCCAGCCATCGACCCGTCCTGACGACAGCCACATTTCGCAAGACTCGCGTCAAATCGGCCGAAAGCTTGCAATCCTGTGAGGCTCTGGCTAGGTTGCTGCGAAGTTGTCCGCCGCGGCAGCACCAGCGGAGCGAGCCGGGCCGGGCCGGAGCGCACAAAGACCCGCAGTCAGGACGAACAAGGAGAAAGGCTCTATGAACTCGATGTGGAAGATTGCGCTGTGTACCCTTTGCATGGCCTTCGTGCCGGCTCTCGCGATGGCGGAAGATGTCATCTCGACCCCCAACGACGCGACCGCAACGGACACCGCCGGCGACGCGACCCAGACAACCGCCTTCAACACGAATCCTTGCTGGGATGACAAGTGCCCGGCCGAGACCGCCGCCTGCCAGAACGACACGAAGTGCAATGCCTTCGTCGTCTGCGGCCAGAAGCCCGCCGCCGAGATCGACGCCTGCTACAAGGCCGCCGGACTGACCGAGCAGCCCGCCCAGTACCAGCCCATGGCCGTCTGCGGCTGGAAGGCCTGCGCTGACCCCACTGCCGGTTCCTGCGTCGACAAGTGCGGCAAGTGGGACAACTCCTGGCCGTGCAACTGCGACGACGCCTGCGCCGAGATGGGCGACTGCTGCTCCGACCTGGCAGACGTCTGCGTCCCCGCCGCCGCCCCGACCTGCAAGGACAGTGGCTGCGATGCCCAAGGTCTGAACCCCGACGGCTCGCAGGCCGCCTGCTACTGTGACACCGGTTGCGCCCAGTACGGCGACTGCTGCGAGGACATCGCCGAATTCTGCGGCGGCGGCACGGATCCTGGCGCTGAGGGCCTCTGCGCTGGTACGGCGTGCGACGGCGCTGGCGCCCTGGCCGACGGGTCTGAGGCGGCTTGCTACTGCGACGGCGAGTGCGAGAAGTACGGCGACTGCTGCAGTGACTTCGAAACTGCCTGCAAGAACCCGGTGTGCGTGCCGGCTTGCGACGGCAAGGCCTGCGGCCCCGACGGCTGCGGCGGAACCTGCACGCCCGGCTGCGG
The DNA here is from genome assembly GCA_049317445.1 of Myxococcota bacterium. Taxonomy (GTDB): domain Bacteria; phylum Myxococcota_A; class UBA9042; order UBA9042; family UBA9042; genus CAJBNH01. The sequence goes on from JBMOIG010000160.1 coordinate 9,200, forward strand.
CGCGGCTGAGTGCGACATCCTGACCGGCCAGTGCAAGCCCACGACGGAGCCCACGGACACCATCGGCACGGACATCACCGGAGGCTCGGACGCGATCAAGGTCGACACCAAGTCCGACACGACCACTCCGGCCGCTACGGCGTCCAGCTCGTCCAGCGGCGGTTGCTCCTCGACCGGCACGCCGGTGGGTCAGGGCGGCCTGCTGATCGCGCTGTTCGCGCTGATCGGCGCGGTGGTCCTGCGTCGTCGCATCGTCTAGACAAGTGACGCTCGTGTGAGGCCCGTCGTCGGCTCCGGCCGGCGGCGGGCCTCGCC
>JBMOIG010000161.1:0-9467 GCA_049317445.1 Myxococcota bacterium
CGTACGATCGGCCGCCTGAGAGCCTCAGCCTCGTCGACCGCCCCGAAGTCGACGACTCCACGGTCCGCGTCACCGGCCCCTTCACCTTCGAAGCCACCCTCGCCCCCTCGTTCGACTGGGACGCGACCGCCACTCCGCCCGAGCCCGACGTCACCGCCCCGCCTCTCGACTCGGCCACCAAGGTCCAGGACCGGATGCTCGAAGTCCTGCGCCGCAGCCCGGTCCTGCGCCTGACCGGCAACCGCACCGTGGCCTTCTCACAGGTGCGCCTGCCGGCCCGGGCCCTCACCCTGTCGGCCGAGGCGGTGGTCGAGCAGGACGGCAAGCCGCAGCCGGTCGCGTTCGTCTTCGGCCCGGAGCACGGTGCGGTCGGCCAGCGCATCGTCTACGAGGCCATCAAGGAGGCCGACGCCAAGCGCTACACGCACCTGTACGTCATCGGCTTCGCCATCGAACCCGAGGCGCGCGAGTTGATCGAAAACGCCAAGGACATCGCACTGCCCGCGACCTACGTGCAGGCCACGCCCGATCTCCTGATGGGCGACCTGCTCAAGCACATGCGCTCGTCCGAGATCTTCGCCGCATGCGGGCTGCCCGAGGTCGAGGTGAAGAAGACGGGCGACGAGTGGCAGGTGCGCCTGTTGGGCCTCGACGTCTTCGACCCGGTGACCATGGACCTGCAGACGCGCAAGGGCGACGACGTGCCGGCGTGGTTCCTCGATACCGACTACGACGGCCTGTGCTTCCACGCCTGCCAGGCGTTCTTTCCGCGCACGGCGGCGTGGGACAACCTCAAGCGCGCGCTCAAGGCCGATTTCGAAGACAGCGTCTGGCAGCACCTGGCCGGCGACACGAGCGAGCGCTTCCAGGCGGGTGACCATCGCCAGATTGCGGTCAAGGTTCTCGACGACCGCGGCAACGAACTGCTGGTCGTCCGGCCGTTGCGTTGAAAAGACTCACAGTTTAGCGGGAGGGTGTTATGCCGGAAGTCGGCGTCAGCGAACCGATCCTCTGCTCGCCCTACGACGAGCCGACCTGTCATTGGGTCGTCAGCGACGGTGTGCCAGCGGAGCAGCGGCCGGGGCGACGGCCCTCGACGTTCAAGTGGCTCGACGGCCGCTACGACCCGCCGCGCGAGGTCACTGAGGAACTGCCGCTCGTCAAGGTGCTGCGGCCGCGCGTGGTCGCCTGGCGCGACGCCGGCTACCCGGGCGTGACGCGAACGACTTCGGAATTGCTGGACTACTGGTCACGCGACGGCCGGGCAGGGCGCAACCAGCCCCCGCTCTTCTTCGCCCAGCGCGAGGCGGTCGAGACGGTCATCTTCCTGGTCGAGGCGCGCGCCGACTTCCGCCAGGGCGTCGTTGTCCCGCGCGACGAGCCGAGCGACGACCGCAAAGGCCAGGGCTACAAGGGCTTTGACCGGACGGCCTGCAAGATGGCCACCGGCAGCGGCAAGACGACGGTCATGGCGATGCTGGCGGCCTGGAGCATCCTCAACAAGGTCACCGACCGGCGCGACCCGCGGTTCTCTGACACCGTGCTCGTCGTTTGCCCGAACGTGACCATTCGCGAACGGCTGCAGGAGCTCGACCCGCAGCGCGACGAGGCGAGTCTGTACCGCACGCGCGACCTCGTGCCGCGGCATTGGATGGACCGCTTGCGCAACGGCCGCGTCCTCGTCACCAACTGGCACGTGTTCGAGCCGAAGACCCAACTGGTCGGTGACGACAGCGCGCGCGTCGTGCACACGGGCGTCCCGATCCGCTCGACCGAGACGATTCACATCGGCCCGAAGACGACCTACGCACGCGGCAAGCGGTACTGGTCGTTGGAGGACTACGAGCGGCACAAGAGCAACCCGAACGTCACGGTGCAGAACGAGATCCTGAAAGATGGCAGCGTGAGCCGGGTGATCGTCGAGGCCACCCGCTACGTCGAGAGCGACACGGCGATCGTCCACCGCGTGCTCGGTCGCGAGGTCGGCAGCAAGGGCAACATCCTGGTCTTCAACGACGAGGCGCATCACGCCTACCGCATCCGGCAGCGCGAACAGGAGCAGGTCGACCTCGACCTTGGCACCGGGGACGACGAAGACGAAGAGGAGTACCAGCAACGCGAAGCGACGGTGTGGGTCGATGGCCTCGACCGCATCCACAAGCTGCGCGGCATCTGCCGTTGCGTCGACCTCTCGGCGACGCCCTTCTTCCTCGCCCAGGCGGGCGCCGAGACCGGGCGGCCGTTCCCTTGGGTCGTGAGTGACTTCGGCCTTTACGACGCGATCGAGTCGGGCCTCGTCAAGGTGCCGCAACTTGCCGTCCGCGACGCGACCGGCACTGCCAACCCAGCGTACTTCAACATCTATGACTGGGTGATGACGCAGTTGACCGGCGCCGAGCGCGGCGGCGGGCGAACGCCCCCACGGCCAGAAGCTATCCTCAAGTGGGCGCACACGCCGCTTGCGCTCATGGCGCGCGACTGGGAGGAGGAGCGGCGTCGGCAGGAGAAGGACCCCGACGATCCGCGGCCACCGGTGCTCATCGTCGTGTGCCGCGACACGAAGCTCGCCAAGGTCGTGCACGCCTGGATCGCCGAAGGCACAGCTCCAGACGGCATTCGGCCGCTCGATCTCGACAGCCTGCGCAACACGCCGGATCGCCAGGTCACCATTCGCGTCGACTCGAAGGTGGTCCACGACACCGATGCCGGCACCGCGGGGACGCACGAGGCGCGCTGGATGCGCTGGCAGTTGGACACCGTCGGTCTGCGCGAGTGGCGTACCGACCCCATCTCGAAGCAGCCGCTGTATCCCGAAGCCTTCATCGAGGTCGCCGACAAGCTCGGCCGCCCCTACCACCCGCCTGGCCGCGACCTGCGCTGCATCGTCAGCGTCGGCATGCTCACGGAAGGCTGGGACTGCTGCACGGTCACGCATGTCGTCGGTCTGCGTCCGTTCCAATCCCAGTTGCTGTGCGAGCAGGTCATGGGCCGGGCCCTGCGTCGGCGCAACTATGACGTGCAGGCGGACGGTCGGTTTGCTGCCGAGGTCGCCAAGCTCCTCGGCGTGCCGTTCCGCGACGCACCCACGCAAGCCGTCACGACAACCCCGCCCAAGCACACGGACCGCAAGCACGTGCACCCCGTTCCCGACCGGACGCGGCTCGCGATGACGTTTCCGCGCGTCATCGGGTACACCCAGGCGGTCCAGAACCGCATTCGCGTCGATTGGACCGCCGTGCCGCCGCTCGCTCTCGATCCGCTCCAGATTCCGCCGGAGGTCGAACTGGCCGCGCTCGTCGGCGCCAACGACGGTCGGCCCAAGATGGGTGGCCCGGGCGGTCTGCAACGCGTCGACCTGGAGCGATGGCGCCAGGAGCACCGCCTGCAGCAACTGGAATTCGAGCTGGCGCGCACGTTGACGCGGCAATGGCTCGGCCCGGTGCCGCACCAACTGCCGGTCCACGTTCTGTTTCCTCAGATGCTCGTCGTCGTGCAGCGCTACCTCGAAGAGAAGGTCACGGCGCTGCCCGGCACCGACAAGCGTGACGCGTTCCTGTCGCCGTACTACGGCTGGATCGTCGAGCGGTTGAGCCAGGCGATCCGCCCGGATCGGCAGGCCGGCGAGACGCCCGAGGTGCCGCGCTACGAGGAGAGCCGCGGCCCCGGCACGACCGCCGACGTCGACTTCTGGACGACGCGGCCTACGCTCGAAACCACGCGCTCGCACGTGAACCTGATGGTTGCCGACACCAACGTCTGGGAGCAGGCCGCGGCCATGGCGCTCGAAAAGCACGCGCATGTCGTCGCCTATGTGAAGAACGAGGGCCTCGGCTTCGGCATCCCGTACGTCCACGACGACAAGCGGCGCGAGTACATGCCCGACTTCCTTGTGCGCTTCACCAGCGAGACGGGGCTGGGCGCGGGGACGCTGATCCTCGAGACGAAGGGTTACGACCGGCTCGAACCGTTCAAGGTGGCCGCGGCCCGGCGTTGGGTTGATGCAGTGAACGCCGACGGAAGGCACGGCCGCTGGGCCTATCAGATCGTCAAGGACATCCAGCACGTCGTTGCGGCGATTGATGCGGGGCGGGGCGAGTTGATGGCCGCCTCCACGGCGGCACGTGCGACGGACGGCGTTGCGGCGGCCACTGCTGAGGCCCCGCGCGGGGCGTGATCTCCTGTCAGCAGTCTCGCTCGTAGGGTTGGTGCGCGTCCGATCGCGTTGCACCAGAGTCTCCTGCGCCTGGATCGCCGCTCCGTTCCTGCGACACCCGAGGCTCGAGTACCGCCAACGCGGCCAAGATCATCACAGTGGTGCGGCAGCTGTACTTGGATCGCGGGTTGGACAACGGCCACGAACGTTGCCAGGTCGAGCCAGATGAGCCACCGGTGTTGGCCGGGACGCCCCGAGGCCGACTAATCCTCACCCAAGCTCCCGAATCCACCCGGGTACGCATACGACAGCGTCGGCCCGTACCCGTAGACCTCGACGCCAACCCCGGTCGCCGTCCCCGGTCCGCTGGTCTCCACGATGTGCGCGCCGGGACCGACCTCGAAGCGTGCGTACCGGGCGCCCGGAACGGAGGCGTCCTTCGCCACCGCAGGAAGCGTGGTGAAGGCGCTCCCGTCGAGTTGAACACCATCGAGTACCACCAACCCGTCGTCGCCCAGCGCAATGCTGATGTACGACTTCGAGAAGCCCTCAGGGACCACGAACGCAACTCTCTGCCCCCAGGCGTCAACGGGGATCGAGATCGAGAACGAGGGATCCCCCAGACCGGCATCCCCAGGTTCCGCGCCCGACAAGTTGGGACCCGGCGCATCCTTGCCGGCCATGAAGTGTCCGAGAAGGACCGGCGCGTCCATGCCGTCAGCAAGGCTGGCGGCGAGTTCGAAACTGTCCCGCGTGGCGAACTCGAACCACTGGCCCCGATTCAGCACAGGGACCACCACGGGCTGGTTCTTGTCATCGAGCGTCCCGGGCGACAGTTCGACCTGGGTGCCATCGGTTCGGGCCAGGACGCGCCAGACATCGGGCTCATCGCCCCTGGGCGCGAACTTCACCGCGACATGATGCGGCCCCCAGGAAGCCTCCGCCGGCATCTGCATCTCCAGGCGGTCTGTGCAACACGTGATGAACGCGGCGCAGTGTTCGTTGCGGTTGCACACAGTCTTGCCGTCCCACTCGCACACGCCGCACTTTTCGCCCGTTGCCAATTGCTGCGCGCTGCATGCGCCGGTCAAGCAACGGTTTGTATTCGGCACGTTGGCGCCCTCGCTGCCGGCGAACACGGCGACGCGCGCGTCGGCCACCACGACCGTGCCGGTCAGGTCGCTGCCTACCGCGTCTGTTTCGACGTTCAGCACGTCCCACTGGTCGAGCACGAACTGGCCGGAGCAGGCCGCGGCTGCGGATCCAGGATTGCAGTCGAACGACTTGATCTTGCCGTCCTGGCTGCCCAGGGTCCTTCCCGTCGACTTTGATAGCGTGATCGCGACGTTGGTCTTTCCGGCTTGGGTTGCCACCACGGTGACGAACCCGCGCAGGATCGAGAACGACTGCTCGCGGGACATCACCAGATGGGACTTCCCGAGGCGCTCCGCCGGCCACAGCAGCGACGCGTCGGCGGAGTGAACCTGCTCATCCGGCAACGGGTTGAATTGGAAAACTGCGACAGGAGCAGAGGAGCGCAGGCGGTACGCCAACTTCGCGATGGCCGTGGCGTTCACGTTGCGCGGCGGCAGGCGAAGCGTGCGTGCACCTTGTGGCGGGATGGGCGAGAGGTCCAACGTGCCGCCCTCCGCATCCGTGGTCACCAATTCGACCTGCCCGGCCTCAAGTCGTTCCACGACAACCGAAGCCCAAGCAGTTGCAGAGGGATTCACGACACCGAGGCCATACTGCGCGCCGGCCGCGTCGTAGTACGCGCGACTACCCCCCGGTACAAAGCCGCTGTCGAGATCGACCGCCCAGAACTCGCAGCCGAGCGAAGTGGTGCTGTCCGCGAGGGCCGCGCAAGACGACTGGCACCCCTGGTCGCCGCAAGCCTTGCCGGTGGTGGCGTCGCAGCTCCCGTTCGCGTGCCACTGCCCCGACGCGTCACACGATTCGAGGGCTGACAGCGAACCCGGCGCGCAACGTTGCTGCCCAGGTGCGCACGGGAGGCATTTCCCGGGTGCCGCGCACGGCGTCGGCGTTCCTGCGGCGTCGGTGCAAGGGACCTCGGCGTATTCGTCGCCTGTCTCGTTGCAGCGCCGCACGGTGGCCGGGCCGGCGCATTCGGCAAAGGTGCCAGGGAGGCAGGCGAGGGTCGCGTCCAGCGCCGAGTCGATGGCATCGCCGTCATCGATCGCGTCGGGGGTTGCGACGTCGTCGACGACTTCGACAAGAACGTCCGTGCCCGGATCGAGGGCGTCTGCCAAGTCTGCGAGGCCGTCGAGCCGGGCGTCGGCGTCAACGACCTCCGCGCTCTCCGGGGAACAGGCCAGCAGACACCCGATCCCGACCAGAACCGTGTAGTTCCTCATGCCTTTCCTCGTAGCTCTGTCGGTGGCGTTCAATCAGCGCTTGGCGCCTTGGGTGACCGCGGTCTATTGGGCCGGCGGTTGGGTGTCAAGACGGTTCAGCTGGCTGAGCCGCTCAAGGACCGGATCAGCCGAACGCTCTGCCTCGATGAACTGGGGCAATATGGCGATCGGCGCCGCGCTGACCGCGACCGTCACACTGATAGCCAACGTTGACGTGGCACGGGGCCCTTGGCCGATCGACGGCACAGCCCGACCCAAAGGTTGCTAAGCCCCCCATCCTGCGCAAGCATCCACCCCCGCAGGCACGCCGACCTGCGAGGACCCAGCGATGCCCACCCCGCGCCCCGTGCCCTCAGACTACCCGACGGTGGAACACGTCTCGATCCGCGGCTTCAAGTCGATCGCCAACCTGGAGCTGGATCTGCCCCGGTTCAGCGTGTTCGTGGGAGCCAACGGCGCGGGCAAGACCAACCTGGTCCAAGCCATCGGCCTCCTGGGCGACCTCGTGATGACCGGCAGCACGACGCCCCTGCGCGACGTCGGCGGTACCGACGCCTTCCGCAAGGGCACCGCCGGCCCAGTGACCATGACCCTCGCGGCGCGGCTGCACGTACCGGACGCGTGGCAGCAGACCTCCGGCCTGACCTTCCCCAACATGCGGGGCAAAGGCGACACGGATGGCCGAATCGACCTCGGTCTCACCCTCCTGTACGACGCGACGGCCGGTGTAGTGCAAGTCGAAGACGAGTGGCTGTCGATCCGCAGCCAGGGCATGAAGTCGGCCGGCATGGAGTGGCGCGCAGTTGCCGGTGGCGAGCCCCGGCTCCAATTCGACGACCGGTGGTTCCAGCGCGTTGGCGCGGGTGGCGGGTCCCACATCGAGTGGTTGCGGTGGCAGGTGGCGGAAAGCCAGGGCGGATGGAAGGTCGCGCGACCGCGGAGCCGGGGCGAGGACTCCGGTCTCCAGGTGCTCGAGGGCAACTTGATGCGCTTTTGGGGCATTGCCGATGCCCTGTCCGTCCGGACTGTCCGGCTGGGCGCGAGCGAACTGCGCACGCCCGGCGGAGCGGCTTTCGTCGAGGGCGCCTGGGACGCCCAGACGGGCAGGGGGCTCGCTTCTGCCGTGGACAGCCTCGTCTTCCGCGATGGTCATCGCACACGAGCGCTGGACAACATCGTCCGCAACCTGCGCGCCATCCACCCGCGCATCGAAGACATCCGAACGGTCAAGGAGAGCGTGACGCGCACGGTGCTGCAGTTCAAGGAGCGCGGTATCGACGAGTGGCTCGACCAGGGCAGCGTGTCGGATGGCGTGCTGCACGCGCTTGCCCTCTTGTTGGCGATAGAGATGGGTGGGCCCGGGATCCTTGCGGTCGAGGAGCCGGAGAACGCCCTGCATCCCTGGGCCGCCCGGATGCTGGTCGACATCGCCAAGGCGTCCCCGTCGCAGGTGCTCATGACCACCCACTCGCAGGCCGTAGTGGACGCGCTGGCCGACCCAGAGTCGCTGTTTCTCGTCGACCAGGGAGACGAAGGAACCCACGTGGAACAGGCCCTACATCGCGAGGAGGCGCTGGCCACGATCTTGCGCGAGAGCGGCCAGCGGCTCGGTGAGGTTTGGATCGACGGCTCTCTCGGGGCGGTGCCTGGGAGCGAACCATGACACGGGGCGGCACGCACAAAGGCGCGCCGGTGGGCCTGGTTGTCGAAGGCGACGCAGAGTTCCACGCGTTTCGCCGGCTCTCTGGCCGGGATCTTCCCCCCATCAAGGTGATCAACCTCGGCGGCGTGGGCGGTGACTCGGACGCTGCCGCGATCGCCAGACGCGCGCACAAGAAGGTGCACGAGCTATCCCTCGCCGGCATCCAGCGGGTTGTCGTGTGCGTCGACCGGGAGCGGCGGAACGACTGTCCGCCCAGCCTCGCGGCGGCAGTCCGGCACCATCTGCTCGCGCTCTTGAAGGACAAGCCCGGTGCCACTGCCGACCTGCATGTCGTCATCGCTGACCGGACCTTCGAACACTGGATTCTCGCCGGTGCGGACTCGCTGGCACGCGCCGGCAAGTTCTCGAAGCGACCCGCGTTCAAGTGCTTCGAAGGCAAGCTGGGCCGTGAGAACGCTTTGGGCGGCAAGGAGTTGTCCCTCCTGATGGGCGGCCGGGCGTACCACAAGACCACCGACGGGCCTGACCTCTTCTGCGCCATGGACCTCACAGTTGCCCGCGATTCCGGCCCTGGCAGGCGCGGTAGCCGCAGCCTCGACAAGCTGCTGCGCTCGATCGGCGTCTGAGCGTCCCGGCGCGGTCGGCGGCTCCGTCAGCGCTCTTCCCGCCATCGACCCTGCTTCATGCAGCACCACCGCTTCGCGCAAGACTTCCCGGGGCCACCAGCCGCCCGAAGCTCGCAGGCGGTCGAATTCCTCGGTGCTTACGACGATCAGGTCGAAGGATGCCCCCAAACCGCGAAGCGCCAAGCGTAGCGGCACCAATCGTTCCGCCCCGGTGAGCGTGGTGGGTGTCACGACGAGCAGATCGTAGTCGCTGTCCGTGCGTGCATCGCCCCTGGCACGCGAGCCAAAGAGCAGCACGCGCTCGACCGCTGGGAACACGGCGCGCGTCCTGCGGACCACCTCGGCAAGGATCGGGTCGCGTGTCATCGGCAGCCTCGCCGGTCGCGTGGGCGACCGAGGGCAAGGTAATACGCTACAGGGGCGACGCTCTAGAGGGCGCGTGTGCCGCCACATGGCGAAAGCGGGCGAATCGTCGGCAGTTGGGCGATGTCGTCGAGATGCTCCGTACGGCACCCGATTGCTGACGGCCGACGAACGACTGGCGCGATGGGGGTGAGCCGCTCAGACCGCCTGCCCAACCTAGATCGCCACCGCCGGCCGCGCCGGGAACGGAGCCTCGAAGCCCGGGGCGGGGAACGCGGCCATCAAGT
>JBMOIG010000162.1:0-9437 GCA_049317445.1 Myxococcota bacterium
GCACGGCGACCTGTCGGTGCCCGTATCCGGCCGCTTTCGCGTCAACAACGGCGAGGCACTGCTGGAGGCGGCTCTGGCCGGACTGGGCCTGGCGATCCTGCCTGCCTTCATGTCTGCACCAGCCCTTGCCGATGGCCGCTTGATCGAGGTGCTGCCTCACTGGCGACCGTCCGCGCAGGCGATTCACGCCGTGTATCCGCACAACCGCCACTTGTCGGCCAAGGTGCGACTGTTCGTTGACTTTCTGGCCGAACGCCTGGCCCCACGCCCTTGGGAGCCTGACGGGGAGCGAGAGGTCCGCGACTCGGATTAGCTGTCGCACGGTTCCCGCGATCCTCCCTTGGCCCTGCGCCCTTGCGCCTGCTACGCTCTGGCCTCCCCCCCCCATGGAGCGCCGCGCGCATGAACGTGATCTTTCTGTCTCCCGGCTATCCGTCTGAGATGCCCCATTTCGTGCGGGGACTTGCGCAGATCGGCGCACGCGTCCTCGGCGTAGGCGACCAGCCGTACGAGGCGTTGCCGCACGAGGCTCAGCGCCACCTGTCTGCCTATCTGGCCGTGCCCGCGATGTGGGACGAGGTGGACGTGGTCCGCCGCGTGCGGGAGTGGCTGGGCAACGCTGAGGTTGCGCGGGTCGAGAGCCTGTCGGAGTACAGCGTGTTGCTGGCGGCCCGGCTGCGCGAGGCGCTGGGCGTGCCAGGCATGGGCGTCGAGACGGTGCGGGCCTTTCGCGACAAGGTGCGCATGAAAGAGGTTCTGGACGCGGCCGGCTTGCGCACCCCCCGACACCAGCGTGCGAACACGGCGAAAGCGTGCTGGGAGGCGGCGGAGCGCATCGGTTACCCCCTGATCCTCAAGCCGATCGACGGCGCGGGATCGGCGCACACGTACCGGGTCGAGACGCCGGACGAGCTCCGCAAGGCGCTGACGCAGCTGGCGCAAATTCCGGAAGTCAGCGTCGAGGAGTTCATCGACGGTGAGGAGTACACGTTCGACGCGCTGACGGCCAAAGGTCAGGTGCTGTACCACAACATCGCCTGGTATCGGCCGCGGCCATTGGTGGCGCGTACGCTCGAGTGGGTCAGCCCGCAGGTGATTGCGCTGCGGGACGTCGGCGGACCGGAGCTGGCGGGTGGCACCGAGATGGGGCTGAAGGTGCTGAAAGCACTGGGCTTCGAGAGCGGCTTTACCCACATGGAGTGGTACCGCAAGGCGGACGGCGAGGTCGTGTTCGGTGAGATCGGCGCCAGACCTCCCGGGGCGCGTCAGGTTGACCAAATGAACTACGCGTGCGACTTCGACTCTTTCGCCGAGTGGGCGCGCATCGTCTGTTACGGGGTGATGGAGGCGACGATCGAGCGAAAGTACAACGTCGCCACGATCTTCAAGCGCGCGCAGGGTCAAGGGCGCATCCACCACATCGAGGGGCTGGACCTGATTCGGCGCGAGCTCGGGCCAGCGCTGGTGTGGGAGAATCTGCTGCCGGTCGGGGCAGAGCGGCGTAACTGGCTGCAAACGCTGGTGTCCGACGGCTTCATCCTGCTGCGGCACCCGGACCTGCAACGTACGCTGGAACTGGCGGACTTGGTCGGCTCCCGGCTGCACCTGTACGCATCGTGAGAAGGGGAGGGTTTTCCATGGGTTCTCGTCACGCTGGCCTCGTTCTGGGGCTCGTGTTCCTTGGTGCCTGCGCGGACGCCGCCGCCGCCGATACGCCCGAGCGTCGGGCTGCGTGCGACAAGCTGGCGCAGGTTCGCTGCGGTCACCTTGAGCTGTGCGCGCCCTTCGATCTGGAGCACGTGCGCGGCGGCATGGCCCAGTGCGTCGCGGACGAGCAGGCTGTCTGCCTGAACCGACTGGCGGCTCCGGGCACGACGCTGCGGCATACGCACGTCACGACCTGCGCGACCTTTCTGGCGGGCCTTGCCTGTCACGAGATCCCGTTCGGCGATGTCTTGCCCGACGCCAAGGGCAACGTCGCGTGTGAGCCACCGGTCGGCACGACCAAGACCCTGTTGGCGTGCGGGGACGACAGCCAGTGCGCAACCGGGTACTGTCGCAAGGCCGCGAACTCGGCGTGCGGCAAGTGCGAGTCGCGCAAGCAGAACGGGGAGGGATGCAACGAGGACGACGACTGCGATGGCTACGCCGTGTGCGCCGCGACCTCGACGGTGAAGAAGTGCACCAAGGCGGTGACGTTCGACCTGGACTGCGCCAGCGCGGAATGCGTCTCGCCGTTCCTGTGTCAGGCGGGTACCTGCGTAGCCGGCGGCGGTCAAGGCGATCCCTGCACCAGCAGCCCGCAAAACTGCAAGCAGGGCGTCGGCTTGTGTTGCGACGCCAACACCAAGGTCTGCGTCGCAACGCCTGTCGTCGATATCGGCGAGACGTGCGGCTACATCGACGGCAGCTTCGTCGTGTGCGACTACGGTGCGGCGTGCGTGCTGAAGTCAGGCGGCCAGGGGACGTGCAAGAAGGTTCCGGCCGTTGGAGAGGCGTGCGACTCCAGCACCGCCCAGCCTTGCAGGGCGCCCGCACTGTGCACCAAGGGCAAGTGCGCGCTGCCGGACCCGCGGGCTTGCCAGTAGTTCCCGCCTTAGATCCTGAGTCTCCAGACTGGGCCGGGCTTGGACTGTCCATCGAGATAATTCTGTTCGCGACCGGAATCGATCGGCCCTCGCGCGGCAAGGTATCGCGCCCCGCGGACGCCCGTCGGAGTCGGTGCGGATGTTCAGATCCAAGCAACTTCATGCGGACTTACCACGACGCGACCCCGTTGCAGCAGGTCTCCAGACCGATTACACTTTTTTACAGTCTGGCGGATCGGCTCGCGACGCGAGAGAGCCTGCCGCTAGCACCGAGACGATTTTCGCAGCAGTCCGGAGTGTGAAGATGTGTTTGTCCCTGAGAACGTCCGGCGTCCTCTTCGCGGTCATCCTTGCCACGGCCACCATCGGTTGCGGCGACGACCCGGTTGAACCCGGAACCGACGTCAACGTGCCCGCCGACACGGTAGGGGACCTCGCGGACGGTGCGACGGACGGCGTCTCGACTGATGTCGACACCGCCGTCGATACCACGTCCGACAGTGTCTCTGACAGTGCGTCCGACACGGAGGGCGACGTCCCCCTCGACCAGCTGGCCGATCTGGGCGGAGATGCCGAGACCGACATCGGCGAAGACTTCGACGTTGCGCAGCCGGACTCGAGCGATCTCGTGGACGTGGACGACGGTGGCAGCGACGCGGTTGCGGAAGTGGACGCGGACTGCGGCGGCAAGGTCAACTGCCCGTGCAGCAGCGACTTCCAGTGCATGAGCGGTGTCTGTCTGATGCGGCGCAGTGGCCAACCGACGTGCGCGCTTCCCTGCGTTTCCAAGTGCCCGACCGGCTTCGTCTGCGAGTCGCAGAGCAAGTTGTGCGTCGAGAGGGACTTGACCCTGTGCGACCCGTGCTCGAAGAACAGCGACTGCATCGCTGCGGATACAGCGAACCGTTGTGTCGCATGGGGCGGCGCGGGCTCGTTCTGCGGTAACACGTGTGCCGTGAACGAGGACTGTCCCGCCGACTTCGAGTGCGCTGAGGTTCAGGATGTCGCAGGCCAGACCGTCAAGCAGTGCCGCCCGGCGCTGGGGGCGTCATGCGATTGCTCGGGGCGGGCGATGGGCTTGGGGCTCGCCACGGGTTGTTCCCTCGAGTCGACCCCTTGCCCGGGAGACCGCGGTTGCTTGGCCAAGGGCCAGCCCGGTGCGCCGGAGGCCGGGGGCCTGTCGGCGTGCGACGCACCCGCCGCAGTGACTGAAGTCTGTGACGGCGCGGACAACGACTGCGACGGCAAGACCGATGGCACTGACCTGTGTGATGACGGTGAGGCGTGCACAACGGACGCCTGCGGACCCAAGGCGTGCGAGCACACTGCTGTCTCCAACGGTGTTGCCTGCGACGACGGCGATGCTTGCACCGCGCTGGGCGCCTGCACTGCGGGCCAGTGCCAGGCAGGGGCGCCGATCGTTTGCGACGACAAGAATGGCTGCACCGACGATTCCTGCGACAAGACAAAGGGTTGTGTCCATCTGGCCGCAGACGCCACCTGCACCGACGGCGACGCATGCACCACCGACGAGACTTGTGTGGGCGGGAGCTGTGCCGGCGCGAAACCGGTTGGTTGCGACGACGGCAACGCTTGCACGGGTGACTCGTGCGACAAGACCAAAGGGTGCGTCTACCAGGCGATTGACGCCGCGTGCACCGACGGCAGCGTGTGCACGTTGGGCGACAAATGCGTGGTCGGCGTCTGCACCACAAGCGGCGCACTTAAGTGCGATGACGACAATCCGTGCACTGACGACTCGTGTGATCAGGTCACGGGATGCGTGAACGCGATCAATGCCGCAATGTGCTCGGACGGCGATGCCTGCACGACGGGCGAGGCGTGCAGTCAAGGCAAGTGCGGCGAAGGCGTGACGCTGGATTGCGACGACGGCAAGGTCTGCACCAGCGACGCGTGCGACAAGGTCAAGGGTTGCGTCCACGTGGCCCTCGAGGTTCCGTGCACCGACGGTGACGCCTGCACCGTGGGCGATGCTTGCAAGGACGGCGAGTGCGTTGTGGACGGGCCGCTCCCGTGCGACGACGAGGACCCGTGCACCGACGATACTTGCGACAAGGTCACGGGCTGCGCGAACGTGCAGAACGAGGCCCCGTGCACCGACGGCAACGCCTGCACCGACGGGGACAGCTGCGTCAAGGGTGCGTGCGTGACGGGCGAGGTTCTGGACTGCGACGACAAGGAAGCCTGCACCGAGGACTCATGCAACCCGGAGGTCGGTTGCGTCCACACCGCGCTGACAGGCGACTGCACGGACAACGACGTTTGCACCGAAGGGGACACTTGCAGCGAAGGCAAGTGCGTCTCCAGCACTTCGATCGCGTGCGATGACGGCAATGTGTGCACGGACGACACTTGCGACCCGGTCGCGGGCTGCCAGAACACCCCGAACCAGGCCGAATGCACCGACGACAACGCTTGCACGGCCGGCGACGCTTGCAAGGACGGCAACTGCGAACCCGGACTTGAGAGCGCGTGCAACGACAACAACGTCTGCACCGACGACTCGTGCGACCCGACCAACGGCTGCACCAACGACCCGAACGGCGCCGCCTGCGATGACGGCGACGCGTGCACATGGAACGACACGTGCACCGACGGCGCGTGCCAGGACACCTTCCCGGTCGATTGCGAAGACAACAACCTGTGCACCGACGACAGCTGCGACAAAGCCCTGGGCTGCCAGAACCTTGCGAACACCGAGCCCTGCACCGACGGCAACGACTGCACGCAGGACGACGCCTGCAAGGACGGAGCCTGCGAGCCTGGGCCGATGAACCCGTGCGACGACGGCAATTCGTGCACGACCGACGTCTGCGACCCGGTGGACAGCTGCGTGTCCACGGCCAACAACGACCCATGCGACGACGGTGACGCGTGTACTGAGAACGACGCGTGCGGCGACGGCAGCTGCCAGTCCGGTCCTGCGACGAGCTGCGACGACAACAATGTTTGCACCGACGATTCGTGTGACCCTGCGGTCGGTTGCGCACACGACATGAACAGTTCGCCGTGCGACGACGGCAACGCGTGCACTTGGAACGACACCTGCACCGACGGCGCGTGCCAGGACACCTTCCCCGTCGACTGCGACGACGGACTCAGCTGCACCATCGACTCGTGCGAGCCCGCCATCGGTTGCGTGCACACGGAGCTTGCCTGCGATGTGGGCATCGCGTGCGTCGAGTCGACCGGGAAGTGCGAGGCCAAGGTGCTGATCTCTGAATTCGCAGCCTTCTCAGGCAGCAGTGGCGCAGCGGCCGGCGATGAGTTTGTCGAGCTGTACAACCCCGGCGACACGGTGGCCAGCCTGAAGGGCTTGAAAGTGGAGTACGGCTCGTCGACCGGTACGACGTGGTCCAGCAAGAACGGAACGTCCGGCTTCGCTGCCGGCGTCACGATTGCGGCGCACGGCTACTTCCTGATCACCAGCACCAATTCCTACACCGGCAGCATCAGTGCGGACTTCAAGGTAACCGGCGACCTGGGCTTGGGTGGCACGGCGGGTGTGCTGCAACTGGTCGCGGGAACGACCGTCCTTGACCTCGTCGGCTATGGCACCGGCACGACGCGCGTCGAAGGCACCGGTCCGGCCCCCGTCCACACCGTCGGCGGCACGGGAAGCGTCGAGCGCAAGGCCGTCGGCACCAGCACCGCTGCCACGATGGCAAGCGGTGGCGTGGACGCCTCGAGAGGCAACAGTTGGGACTCCGGCGACAACAAGACGGACTTCATCGCTCGGACGGCGCGCGACCCGCAGAACAGCAAGAGCGCAACAGAGAAGCCCTGACCTCGATGGTTGGGAGGCGCCTGCCAAGGAAGTTGGACGGTGGGTTTTCGCCCATGAGCTTGGTCGTTCCCACCCTTCTGCACCCGCTGCGAACTTTCTTTCATCGCTAAGGAATTTGGCCCGCCTTTCCCTCTGGGATGTGGTAGGCTCCGCGCCACACTTCTCATGAACTTCTTTGTGATGAGTGGCAACCGCGCGGGACATCTCGCGCTCTGGGAACAGGTATATCTTCTGATGGGAAACAAGCTCTTTATTGGCGGCCTCAGCTGGGACACGAACGACTCGACGCTGCGCTCGGCCTTTGCCGATTGCGGCACGGTCACCGACGCGAAGGTCATCACGGACCGCGAGACGGGCCGTTCGCGCGGTTTCGGCTTCGTGACGATGTCGGATGACGCGGGCGCCCGCGAGGCAGTCCAGCGCATGGACGGCCAGATGATCGACGGCCGTGCCGTCAAGGTGAATGAGGCGCAGGAGCGCAGCCCCCGCACCGGCGGCGGCGGCGGCGGCGGCGGTTACGGCGGCGGCGGCGGTGGCGGTGGCTACGGCGGCGGCGGCGGTGGCGGCGGCTACGGCGGCAACGACGGCGGGTACGGCGGTCGTCGCTAGTCTCGCAGTCCGCTCAGCACCAAGCTGAATTCCGAGCGGCACCTGGCACCTCGATCATGGAGGCGCCAGGTGCCCGACTCGGGCGAATCCAGCGAAACGGACCGGCCGCGCGACTAGGGCGCTCCGCTCCAACCCTTCGTTACTTTCCCCGATTCTGCGACCCACACGCGCTGATTGGCCGTGTACGGCCCGGCGTAGGTGGTCTTCTTGCCGCCGGGCCAGACGACCTCGATGGACTCGACGGTGTCGACCGTTCCGATGCCGACGTGCACGGCGGTCATGGACTGTCCGCCCTGGCCAGAGCCGCCATCGACCACACGCATCCAGGTCTTGCCTCCCGCGGTGACGCGGACCGTGGCTCCGATGCCCGCCCGGTTGGCCTTGACGTCGCCCACTACGCGAACCTGTAGCCAATTGCCCTTGCTCCCACGGTTTTGGTACAGCACGTTGCTGCAAGCTAGGTCAAGGTCACCGTCGTGGTCGAGATCGGCCGCCGCCATGCCCCAACCATTGCGGTCGGCGATGCCGCTTTGCCACCGGGACAGGGCGAAGGTGCCGTCGCCGTTGCCCAAGTAGAACTCCGTGGGGCGCCCGTCGTAGGTGGCCGACATCAGCAGGTCCAGGTCGCCATCCTGATCGAAGTCGCCCAGCACGGGGACAGAGTGCGTCTCCTGATACGTCAGACCCGCGGCGCCGGCGGGGTACTGCCAGTCGCCCTGGATGTCCTGGAAGGTGCCGTCGGCCTGCTGCAGCAACACTTCGGACTTGTTCGAGAAGTCCCAGTAGCGCGGGTGCGCCAGATTCGCCACCACCAGATCCAGCCGCCCGTCACCGTTCAGGTCGCCCCAGACCGAGCCGATGCCGTGGCCGTACCGCTTGATGCCGCCGGTCTGGGTGGCCTTGCCCGCGACACCTTGCGACTGGCCGACTTCCTTGACCTTGCCGTTGCCCTCGTTGCGGAACAGCAGGTCGCGCACCAGTACGTAGGTGTGCACAAAAATGTCCACATCGCCGTCGCTGTCGAAGTCGGCAGGGGTCACGCCGCGGCTGGGGAACTTGGTGCCGGCCTCTGTGGGGAAGCCGCTGGCGACCGTGCGGTCCTGGAAGGTGCCGTCGCCGTTGTTGTGCCAGAAGCGGTCGACGTAGAACGTGTAGTCCGTCCAGCAGTTGAAGTTGGCGAGATAGAGGTCCAGAAAGCCGTCGGCATCCAAGTCGAGCCAAGCGGCGCCTGCGGTGGGCTCGTGCTGCGGCTTGCCATCGGTGGCGCCACACAGGTTGTAGGTCTGGGTCGTCCCCAAGCCGGCCTGCAAGGTGACGTCGACGAACTTGCCGTTGTCGTTGCGCAACAGGTGCTCGGTCTCGGCGGGAGACTCGACAAAGGTCAGCAGGTCCAGGTCGCCGTCGTTGTCATAGTCGCCCCACACACCGCCGCTGGATGGGACGGCCAAGGCCTTGATGCCCGTGCTCTCCGTCACGTCGACGAGGGTGCCCTTGTCGTTTCGCCAGAGCTTGCCGCTGCTGTCCCACATGTCGTCCCAACCGTCGTTGTCGAAGTCGCCCCAGGATTGCCGGCCGCCGGGCTTGATGTCCGGGATGGCCTTGAAACGATGCAGCAAGGGGTCGTCCTTGGCCGTCGGCTCGACCAGCAGACGCACCAGATAGTCGACCGGGCGACTCATCGACAGGCCGTTCCACGCAGCGTTCAACTGGCCGTCGATGGTGTAGCTGGTCATGTCCGGCAGGTTCCAGGCCGAGTGGCAAGCATCAAACGGACCGCAGCAGTTGTTCGGATCTTCGCAGCCTTCGGGCAGGGTGCCGTCAAACGCGAGGGCAGGGCTGTCGGCCTTCTTGCGCAGGCTGGCGACGTAGACGAGGCCAGGCTGATCGATGACCACGGGCTGGGGCAAGCGGTAGTCGACCCACTCTTCGGGCGCGACCTGGTCGCCGCAGCGCGACACCATCCAGATGGGGTCCTTGGCCCAGAAGTCGAAGCCGTTGTGGCCGAAGTCGCGGTACAGCCCCAGCGTGACGGGGGCGTCCTTGGCCTCTGCGACGCTGCCGAACTGCACGCGGAAGCCCCAGATCTTCATCGGGCCGTCCAGGTCGAAGCGCACCGCCTCGTACAGCGACTGGTCAACCAATGGTTTGCCAAGGATGCTCCAAGTCTGCTCTTTGACGTGGCTTTTCATCACGCCATCGTCCCAGGAGATCTCGTCCAACCCCTTGGGCAGCACGCCGCCGCCGGAGTTGCAGGCGCGGTCGGGCGTCCAGTCGGGGGCATCCAGACCAGCGTCGACCTCGGCCACGACATCCGGAGTTGTGTCGATGGGTTGCGTGTCGGACGCGGTGTCGGCCACCGTGTCGGCCGCCGCATCGACGGCGGTGTCGGTCGTCGCGGCGGCAGGGTCCTCGGAGCAGGCGGCCAAGGCGAC
>JBMOIG010000163.1:0-9427 GCA_049317445.1 Myxococcota bacterium
CAACCGCCTCGTGCCGTTGTCATCCCCACCGAGATCCGCCAGTCTCGTCAGGTTCTCTTTCGTGGTCCGACCTTGCACAATGCCGCTGCATCGCCCCCAGCCGCATTGCCTTTCGGACCACCGGTTCCGCGGCTTCTCCGGGCGCATCGGAGCGTGACCATGGCCTCGAGTCCTTCGCACCGCTGGACGTTCTTCCGTGCCGGCGGCTTCGATCAGGTGCGCATCGAGACCGGCGACGACATCGTCCATTTGGACACGCTGGACCAGAAGCTGTGGGTGGCCCTGAGCTGCCCGACCAAGGGCTTGTTCTTCGACGCCAAGACGCTCGAGGCGATCGACACCGACGGCGACGGCCGCATCCGTGCGCCAGAGCTGCTGACGGCGGTTCGGTGGGCCTGCACGCTCTTGAAGGACCCCCAGGAGCTCGTCGGACCCAAGCAGGCCTTGCCGCTGGCGGCGATCGACGACCGCACGCCGGACGGCGTCGCCTGGCTCGCTGCCGCGCGTCGGATTCTGGTCCTGCAAGGGCGGCCGGACTCGCCGTCGATCACGGTCGAAGATGCTGCCGACGCCGCCACGCTGTTCGCCGCCACCCGGCTGAATGGCGATGGAGTGGTGCCCGCGGACGCAGCTGAGACGGATGGGGTCCGCGCCGCGATCGAGGCGATGGTCGCCTCTGTGGGCTCTGTCGCAGACCGCAGCGGCAAGCCCGGCGTCACGCAGGACCACGTCGATCGGTTCTTTGCGGCTGCCGCGGCCTACGAGGTGTGGTGCTGCGCAGGCGAGGATGCCGCGGTGCGGGTCCTGGGCGTCGACACCGCAGCGGCTGCCGGAGTCCTGGCGACCGTGCGGTCGAAGATCGACGACGCGTTCGCCCGTGCACGCCTGGCGGCGTTCGATCCGCGCGCGGCCGAAGCCTTGCACCCGGACGAAAAACAGTATCAGGCGATCGCGGCGCGCGACTTGAGCGTCACGCCCGCTGAGCTGCGCGACCTGCCGCTGGCCCGCATGGGGGCGGGTCTGCCACTGCCGTTCGATGTGATCAACCCCGCCTGGGCCAAGGAGATGGCGGCGTTCGTCGCGTGCGCGGTGACGCCGCTGCTGGGCGACCGCAAGGTCCTGACCGAGGCCGAGTGGCAGTCCGTCCAGGACCGTCTCGCGCCCTGGTTCGTGTGGCAGGCGGCCAAGGCCGGCGCCGAGGTTGAGGGCCTGGGCGTCGCACGGGTGCGCGAGCTGCTGGCAGGTTCGGCGCGACAGGACGTGACGGATCTGATCGCGACCGACCGCGTACTCGACACCGAGTACCTGGCCATCGCATCGGTCGAGAAGCTGCTGCGCCTGCACCGGCACCTGCACAAGCTGCTGAAGAGCTTCGTCAGCTTCGAGGACTTCTTCGCGCTGGGCGGCAAGGGCATCTTCCAGGCCGGCACGCTGTACCTCGACCAGCGCAGCTGCGACCTGTGCCTGTACGTCAACGACGTGGGGGCGCACGCCGGCATGGCGCTCGCCAGCCACACCCACCTGGCCTATTGCACGCTGTCCCGCCGTGGCTCGGGCGAGACCGGCACGATCGTGGCCGCATTCACAGGAGGCGACTCGGACTACCTGTCCGTCGGCCGTAACGGCATCTTCTACGACCGCACGGGCAAGGACTGGGACGCGACGATCGTACGCATCGTCGAGAACCCGGTCAGCATCCGTCAGGCAGTGTGGTCGCCGTACAAGAAGTTCCTGCGGATGGTCGAGCAGCAGATCGTCAAGTTCGCCGCCTCCAAGGAAAAGGCGGTCGACGACGCGGCCGCCGCCAAGGCGGGCAAGATCGGCGACGGGTCGGTCGTGGCCCCCGCCGACCCCGCCGCCCCGGCCAAGAAAGAGGCGTTCGACGTTGCCCGGTTTGCCGGTATCTTCGCCGCCATCGGTCTGGCCATCGGCGCCATCGGCGGCATGCTGGGTGCGATGTTCGGGGCCTTCTTCAAACTGGCGTGGTGGCAGATGCCGCTCGCCGTCCTGGGCATCATGGTCGCGATCTCCGGCCCGTCCGTGCTGATCGCGTGGATGAAGCTGCGGCAGCGCAACCTGGCGCCAATGCTCGACCCCAACGGCTGGGCGGTGAACGCCCGGGCGCGGATCAACATCCCGTTCGGCGGATCGCTGACTCAGGTGGCCGCGCTGCCCCGTGGCGCCAAGCGCGATCTCGTCGACCCGTACAAGAAGAAGGGTCATCCGGTGCTGTGGTGGACCGGTGCGATCGTGGTCGCACTGGCGCTTGCGTGGCTGCTGGGCGGCGTCGAGTGCGTGCTGCCCGGCAAGCTGCCGGCGTCGCCGCTGGCCACCGGGCAGCCGAGGTAACCATGGGCGTGCGCATCTCGGTCCGCCGCTGCCACTGGTTCGACCGCCGCATCCGTGCCGGCCGGCGCGACCAACTGCCTGCTGCGATTCGCCCAATTGCCCAGCAGATCGACGCAGGGCAGGCCGTAGGGCTGGTGGTGCGGCCGACGCCGACGTTCTCGTGGATTCCCTTTGGCATCACGATGTTCCTGTTTCTGCTGTGGCTGACGCTGCTGGCGCCGCTGGTCGATGGCGGCTGGCGACACCTCGTGCCGGACGGGCCGCTTTGGCACACGGCGGGGATGGTGGCCGGGCTCGCGCTGGCGGTCGGCCTGATCGGGTACTACACGCTGTGGAACAACCTGTTCGGACCGCTGTGGCTCAAGCGCCGCCTCGACCGCCACTTCCTGCACGTCGGCAGCGAGGGGGTGCTGCGCCGCGACGGACACCACTACGTCTTCGTGCCCTGGGCGGCGGTTGCGGGCGCCTGGACAGAGATCGGCACGGTGTACATGGACGACCATGGCGAACGACAGCAGACGTTGGACCTGCGGCTCGCCGGCCGGTCGTGGCTGACGGTCGCCCTGGTCAAGGGCTACGGCCCCGGAATCCTGTTTCAGGACTGGATCGAGTACGCGGAGGACGACTTGCGGCGGGTCGAGCGGCGGATCACGGCGCTGCTTCGCGATGCGGCGTCGGCGCCACGGCCTGACTCCGGTCGTGGCTGAAGAGTGACCGGTTGCGCCCGGACGAGCTTGCCCGCCGACGCACGCCGCCCCGCAGTCCCCCGACCGCCCAGAACTCATCCAAACAACTCCAACAGCTTGCGAGTGGTATTCGGGTTGCGCACGGTCATCTCCTGATACTCGCGCCGCGCCGACAGCTTGAGCATCGTCGACCGCGTCAGCGTCTCGATCCACGCCGACCAGAACAGCACGCCTGGTTCATACGTCACGGACTCGATGTCTGGCTTGAGGGGAAACCGCAGCACCACGCCGGGATCGTCCAGGGCATCTGTCAGGAAGCACACGTTGTGCTTCCACGTCGCGTCGGCAAACACAGGCGGCATCGCGGCGACGGTGGCGGCCAAGTCCGCGCGCGACCGCACCACGACGCGCGCGGCGTAGCCGAAGGCTTCGGTCAGGCCGTGTTCAAGTCGTCGCGTCAACAGCGCGCGGTCCGTCTCAGGCGTGGCCAACAGCACGTTGCCACTCTGGATGTACGTGCGCACCGCCGAGAAGCCCATCGCCTCGATGGCCCGGGTCAGGTCCTGCATCCGGATCACGTTCTGTCCGCCGACGTTGATGCCGCGCAACAGGGCGACGTGGGTGGAAGTTTCGGGCATGGGTCTCCTTGCACCTCGTGCTCACCCGGGAGCGTCCCGGTCGGTCGCCCCGCGGTCGCGGCACCGCACGGTCGCCAGGCCGCCGCGACCGTCAATACCCCTGCCCCCGCAACCACGCCACCAACTCGCGGTAAAACGCCTTGTGGTCAAAAGGGTTGCCGATGCCGGGCGGGTCGCCGAACAGGTGGCCGATCTCGTCGAGGTGGTCCGCCGGCACGCACCCCAGAAAGGTGCCCCAGCGCGCATCGGCCACCCGCACCAGGCCGTCGTGCGGAATCGCCTTGAACAGCCCGCCGTCGACCACCTCTCGCGTGGCCCACAGCATCGCGTCCAGCGTGTCGACTTTCTTGTCGTATTTCTGCGCAAACGGCACCGCGACCTGCGGCTGGCACTCGGACTTGGCCAGCGCAAGCGCACTTCGGCCCGCCAGCGAATAGTAGGCGACGCCAGGCTGGTCCTTCACCGTGGCATTGAATTCCTTCATCGCGGGCGTCGACAGTTGCTGCATCGACTGGGCAAGACTCGTCTGACCGTCCAGCTGGCTCCAAACCGGCTTGCCCACGAACTGCAGCAGGCTGTCGACCAGTTTCTGCGCGCCCTTCCACGGCATCAGCCCCAGCGCGGCGTCTGCGACCGGCGTGCCCTGGTGCGGCGTCGAGAACGTGACCACCGCGGCCACCAGATCCGGGCGCTGTGCGGCCACCCACCGCGCGTCGAGACCGCCCTGCGAGTGGCCGATCAGCACGACCTTGGCGTGACCGGTCTGTGCGAGCAAGTCTTCGATCGCCTTCTGCAATTGCGCGCCGCGGTAGGGCGAGGACTGAAACGGATCGACGGCCGGTGTGATCACGTGGGTTTCGCCGTGCGCCAGCAGATCGTCGCGCACGCCGTAGAAGTAGGTGGCGAACCCGATGCCCGCGAAGCTGTCGGCGCCGAAGAAGCCGTGGGCCAGCACGATCGGGTACGGGGGACCCAGCTTGGGCGGGTGCAGAACGTCGTCGGGGGCGGCGGCGTCTTGCGGGGCGTCTGCGGCTTCGTCGGTCGCGTCTGGTGGGGTGTCGGGCGTGGCGTCCGCGGCCGGGTCTGTGGCGTCGGGCGTCGGAGTGGTCGGTACGTCGACTGCGTCCGCATCTGCCAGCTCTGCGTCTGCGACGGGTGGGGTTGCGTCGGCCGCGCCCGGCAGCAGCGACGCCAGGGGCGGATCGGCACATGCCGCGAGCAGAAGCAGAAGCAGCGTCAGGGCTGGCCGGCGCACGGGACCTCGGTGCAGAAGGGGAGTCACGGCGCCGCTACCCCACGGCCGTGGTCCTGAACAGGTGCACTGTCGGGGCTGTTGCTGTCAAGTCGGGGGGCGGGGAGTGGCACGTGCTCAAGCACAAGCCTGCGAACAGAACGTTGCTGGCGCAAGTTGCTCCTGAGAGTGGATGCAGAGGGCTTCATCGTGGCCTCCGAACTGACCGAAAGCGGCGAGGATGACGCGTCGGTCGCCGTCACGGTGTTCCAAGGGATCGGCCGCTGCATCGCGCGCTTCACTGGTGACGGCGCCTGCGACACCAGAGCGGTCTACGAGGCGGTGACCGCTGTTGGCAGAGGGTGGTCGGGCTGGTCGTCTCAGAAAGGCGCAGCGAGTTCCACGTCGACGGGCGGGTCTGGAGCATCGATCTTGGCGGTCGTGACACCCGCTGCCCACCTGATGCAAACTTGCTGTCACGAACACCCCGCTCGGCAAGGAGCCTTTTGCACCATGGCCTCCGTCCACGAAACCTTCTGGCAGATGCAGCGCTACGCCTTCGTCGGCCACAGCGCGAACAAACCCTTTCCCAGGCTGTCGTACAGCGCCGCCAAGGCTCGCGGCAACGTGGTCTACGCCATCGACCCAAGCGTGGCAGAGATCGACGGCGACAAGACCTGGCCAGACCTGAGCGCCCTTCCCGGGCCGGTCGATGGCGTCGTCCTCGAGGTCCCTGCCTCCGAGACCGCCGCCTGGGTCAAGGCCGCCGCCGACGCGGGCATCGCGCACGTCTGGATTCACATGGGCCGCGAGACCTCAGAAGCACTCGCGGTCGCCAAGGAGCGTGGCATTCACGTGCGAACGGGCACCTGCGCGGTGCAGTACCTCGACAAGCGATTTCCCCATAGCATCCACAAGCTGCTGCGCAAGGCGACGGGAAATTGGTAGCCCCGCCGTTGGGCCCCCTCGCAGGTCTTGTGCTGGTGGTGTCGCCGGCTGGTCAAATGCCCGCGTCATGGCCGGGCCGGTCGTCCCGGAAGGGCGGGTCACAGTCCTCGTCGGCGGGCGGTCTGGAGCATCGGCCACGTCCACGTCGCTGGCGCTGCCCACCACCTAGCGAACATAGCCCTCCCACTCCGAGGGGCTGGCGGGGTTGCCACCGGAGCTGATCGGGGTGTGCTTGGCCCCAACATAGGAGGGGATGGGACCAAGCCCGCCGCCGTGGGTGATCTCGGCCCAGCCGTTGGCCATGGTGTCGGCGCCGCCTCCGGTGATGCGGATGCCCCCGCTGGCGGCCTCGAAGCCGGCGCACGTGTAGCCGCTGAGCACAGAGCTGTCGGTCTTGCCCCACCCGCCGGCAGCCGGGCAGATGTCGCTCTTGACCCGCATGCGGACGTCGCAGGGCACGGCCGAGCCCTTGACCGCCTGGTTCATCTCCAGGCTCATCCACCAACTCGTCGTCGGCGCCCGCATCACGTGGGTGCGGTAGTCCACTTCCTTCATCGACGACCACGCCAAGCTGGTGCTGCACGCTGCCCCTGAAATCGAGGACTTGCCGCTGCCGCAGTGGAGCATGAAGCCGCCCACGACGCCGGTGCCAAAGTCCTCAGTCTGGTTGCAGTAGACCTGAATGGCCGAGGCCATGCCGCCCCACTTCAACCAGTACTCGCCGTTGGTCTTGGTGCCGCCCGCCAGCACGGCCTTGCAGTGCTCTGCCGGCTTGGACGGGTCAGTGCCGACCGGGATCGGGCAGTCACCGGGACAGGTGTTGGCGTTCTCGTTCTTGTCGGGCTGGCAAGTGCCGTCGCCGCAGGTCTTGCAGGTCTTCGAGCAGCCGTCGCCGTCCTGCTGGTTCTTGTCGTCGCAATCCTCTTTGCCCGCCCACACATAGCCGTCGCCGCAGGTGGCGATCACGCACGCGACGCATCCGTCGGTCGTGGTGGCGTTGCCGTCGTCGCACTGCTCGCCCGAGTCGACGACGAGGTCACCGCACGTCGCCTTCTTGCAGGTGGGGCGGCACTTGTCGGGCAGGTTGGCGTTGTTGGCGCCGTCGTCGCACTGCTCGCCCGTGTCGGGGATGCCGTCGCCGCACGCTGGCTTCAGGCACGTCGTGCGGCACTTGTCGGGCAGGTTGGCGTTGTTGGCGCCGTCGTCGCACTGCTCTAGCGCTTCCTGCGCACCGTCGCCGCACACCGGCTTGTACATCACCTCGCGCCACAGCGACTTCGACAGCACGTACACGCCCCCCGTGTCCTTGCGGTACACGATCTGGCCCTCGGACTTCAGGCTCTGCATCTCGTTGGCGTTCGCGGCGATGCGCACCATCACGGCGGGCGCACCGTCGATGCACGTGGTGCCGACGCCCGACGCAAGGTCGAGCCCACAAGCTGCCGCGGGCGCCTTGCCGATACCCACACGCTTGCCGCTGACGGTCAGCGCGCCCGTCAACGCGTCGAGCACGCCCTGCACTGACTGGCTGATGCCGCCCGCCGCCACGGCGACGTTGTTGGCGGTCATCACGCCGTTCGCCAGATGGTCCAGCGTCACGCAGCCGGTGCACGCCAGGTTGGCGGCCGGCCCCCCGGGAGTCTTTGCCCCCGCCGCCGCAAAGCCGAGCGCCGTCGCGGGCACCGAGCCGTCGACCAGTTGCTTGCCCTCGATCTTGCCCGTCAGCGCAGCCGCGGTCAGGGCGTGAAAGGCCAGCGGAGTTGCACCGATCCGCACGCGCGGCAGTTCCGGGTCCACACCGATGCGCACGCCAATCCATAACTCGGGGTGCACAGAAAACAATTCGGGCGACAGCACGGTGCCCTGGCCCAGCAGCGTAGAGAAGTGCGCCTTCTCGACCTTGACGTCGATTTGCGTCTCCTT
Source organism: Myxococcota bacterium (assembly GCA_049317445.1). Taxonomy (GTDB): domain Bacteria; phylum Myxococcota_A; class UBA9042; order UBA9042; family UBA9042; genus CAJBNH01. The sequence continues at coordinate 7,776 of JBMOIG010000163.1, forward strand.
CCACACCGACTCCTGTGCGTCGGCGGCCGAATACAGTGCAAACGTCATCACATAGCTGCCGTCGGACGCGGCACCGCCGCCCGTGGCGAACAGCGCGCCCTCCACGGTCAAGACGGGGCCGGCCAACGCCGTCGCGGCGGCGAACAGGCCGATGGCACAGGCGCACACGCACGCCCAAGCGAAGGAACGGATTCCCGTGTTCTGGGTCATGGCAACGACCTCGTTCGGAAGTCTTCGGGCCGCAAGAACGGGGGGAGGGAGAAATGGCGGCTCCGCGCGCCGACATCTTCACACTTCTACCGATTTCGCGAAAGCCCTGGTGGAAGGGCGCGGTGGGTGCAAGCGAACGCGTGCCCAAGTACAGGTCGTTCACTGGACGCCGCGGCTGGCCAACCCCCCGTCTGCGTGGTAGGTCGCCCTGCTCTCGCCGCAGGTGGCGGTCCACCGACGCCGCAGGCTCTCATGGTCGCCACGCACCTCACCGCACCCATCGCAAACGAACGCACCCGCCGCCTGACCGAGCAACCGGTCGGGCGGCTGTTGTGGACGTTTTCTCTGCCCGCGATTGCCGGGATGATGGTGTCGTCACTCTACACCGTGATCGACCGGCTGTTCCTGGGCAACGTGGTCGGCGCCGACGCCCTGGCCGGGCTGTCGATCTGCATGCCGATCGCGTTCGTGATCATGGCGGTCGGGATGCTGATCGGCGTCGGCAGCGGCGCGCTGGTCTCGATCCGGCTGGGGCAGGGGCGCAAGGACGACGCCGACGCCATCCTGGGCAACGCGGTCGCCATGGCGCTGATCGCCGCGGTGGTGCTCAGCACCGGGTTCCTGCTCGCGCTCGATCCCCTGCTGCGCGCGTTCGGGGCGACTGCGCATACTTTGCCGTACGCCAAGCAGTTCATGAGCGTCATCCTGCTCGGCTCGTTCTTCCAGTACGCGAGCTTCGGCCTGAACGCCCTGATCCGCGCCGAGGGCAACCCGCGTCTCGCCATGGCCACCCAGCTGATCAACGCGGGGCTGAACATCGCGCTCGACGCCCTGTTCATCTTCGGCTTTGGCTGGGGCGTGACCGGCGCCGCGGTGGCCACGGTGCTGGCACAGGGCGTGTCCGCCGTCTGGACGCTGGCGCACTTCCGCAGCAATCGCGCGGTGTTGCGCTTGCGCATGGCCAACATCCGGGTCCGATGGTCCGTCGCAGCCCCGGCGCTGGCGATCGGCCTGGCCCCGTTCGCGATGCACCTGGCCGGCAGCGTCAGCATCCTGCTGCTGAACAAGGGGTTGTCGCACCACGGCGGCGACCACGCGATCGGGGCCTATGGCGTGATCAGCTCGCTGGCCATGCTTTTCCTGATGCCCGTGTTCGGCATCGTGCAGGGCGCCCAGCCGATCATCGGCTTCAACTATGGCGCGGGTAACCTCGATCGGGTGCGGCGCGCGCTGAAGCTCGCGATCCTCTCGGCGACCGCGGTGGTTTGCCTGGGGTTCGGGGTGGTCCAGACCTTTCCCGCGGTGCTGCTGGCAGGATTCGCCAACGACCCGCAGCTCGTCGCCATCGGTACACGCGGGATGCACATCTGCCTCGCGATGATGCCGGTCGTGGGCTTTCAGGTGGTGGGCGCGAACTTCTTCCAGGCCATCGGCAAGGCCAA
>JBMOIG010000164.1:0-9275 GCA_049317445.1 Myxococcota bacterium
GGCATCGCCGAGTCGGTCGCGCCTGAGGTGCTGAAGGACCGCCAAGTGCTGGTGCTGGCGAACCTGCCGCCCCGCACGATGATGGGGCTGCAGAGCCACGGGATGCTGCTGGTGGCGGAAGACGGCCGCGGTGGACGCACGCCGATGTCGCCGGCGCGGGAAGTGCCGGCGGGGTCGCCGGTCCACTAACACAAACGGAAAGACAGGGAGTTACTTGGCGGGCTTGCCCTTGACGGCGGGCTTGGCCTCGTCCTTCTTCGCGTCGGCCTTGGCGCCGGCGGGCTCCGGCAGGACCTGACCGAGCGAGGTCACGACGGGCTCCTTGGTGGCGATGCCGTCGACGGCCACTTCGACGCGCGTCCCCGTGATCTTCTTGACCTTGCCGGGGTACATCATGCCGACCCAAGGCGCCTGAACGGCCTGACCGACCTTCAGCGCGGGCTTCAGAGAAATGGGCGTCAGGTCCTTGGACTCGAAGATGCCCACGCGGCCGGCGAAGCGACGGGTGACCCACTTGTCGCCGCTCTGGGCGATCAGCAGCACCTGGTGGGCACGCCCCTCTTCCTGCGCCACCGCAAAGTTGCCCGGATTCAGGCCCTCAGTCTGCTTGGTGACCTCGCGCAAGTCCTTGATGGCGGTGACGCGGTCCTCCGGCCAGCTGTCGGGCAGGTTCGTGTAGCGGACGCTGACCTTGTCGGTGTCGATCTTGGTGACGATGGCGTGCTTGAGCTCGCCCGCCCACTCGGCCAACACCATGTCGCCCGGCTTGACGTTGGTCGCGGTGTCGACGCCTGCCGGAATCACGAACAAACCCGTGACCTTGAACGACCCGCCGCCCAACTCCTGGATGGTCAGGACGTCGCCCTTGGCCTCGCCCAAGTCATAGGCGAACAGGCGATAGACGGCCGTGGCGCTGTCGTAGGTGCGGTCCTTGCCCTGCGTCAGCACGAAGACGCGGCTGCCGTCCTTGGCCGAGGTGCCACGGGCGGGCAGGCTCCAGACGTTGCGCAACGGGTCCGGCGCGGCAGCAGCGGGCTCTGCGGCATCGGTGGCGGTCGTGGCGGCAGGCAGCGCCTCCGCAGGCTTGACGACGGGGGCGGTAACGGCAACCGCGGCCTGGGGAGCGGAAGCAGCGGGGGCGTCCTTCTTGCAGCCTTGCACGGCCACAGCGGCCAGCAGCACGCCACTCGCGAGGGCCAGATTCGTCAGCTTCATGGCAATTGTCCTCAGCAACGGATCAGACGCAAATGCCCGACCCAAGGGTTCAGAATCGTTCGACCTTCCAGCCGTCCGCCGTCTTGGCGAAGATCGGCTTCAGCTCGCGGCCGCCCGCCGACGGGGTCAGCACGACTTGGCGGACACCGGCGCTGTCGCCAGGTCCCTCCGACACGTCAAAGCCCGCCTCCAGCAGCGCCAGATAGCGATCCATGTGGCGCCACAGGCGTTCCCCGTTCTGCGGCAGGGCCTCACGCAGCGTCGTGGCCAGTCGCGGGGTCAGCTTGCCCACCAGCCCGTCGAGGTCCCGCGCCTTCATCGGCCCCCGCAGAGCGCCCAGAACCGCGCGAACTTCCATCGCCGAAACGCCGCCTTCCGCGGTCGCGGCGTCCTTGCCCGCCGTCGGTGTGCCGCCCTGTAGCCGAGCCGCGCGCAGCACCTGGCGTACCGGGTCGCCGGCGGGAACGTCGATCAGCCGCTGGCCACGCCGCGCAGCCATCTCGTACGCCGCCTGGTCAATGCGGCGGTTTCTGACCGTGGGATCGAGCCCCTCGGAAGGCGCGCTCGCATGCTGTTCCGCAGGCTTGGGAGGCAACACCGAAGAACCCGGGGTCGGGCAACGGTGTGGCTCCAGACTACAGTCGACGGGCTCTGAGCACGCCGCAGTCAGCAGCAAGGACGCAGCCACGGCAGCCCGCCAAGGCAAGGCGGACGCCGGGGCGAAAGGCACCTGTCGGGTCATGGAATCCTCACGTGGCGGCAGAAGGCCCCCGAACCCTCGCGCGGCAGGGGCCGGGCGCAGCCTAGTGGCGGATGATGCGCACCGCGTCGAGGGTGACGGGCTTGCGCGGGCGGTCGTTGCGGTCGCGCGGCGTGTTGGCGATCTTCTGAACGATGTCGAGACCTTCGACAACCTCACCGAAGACTGAGTGGCGGTTGTCGAGGTGGGGGGTGGCGTCGCAGGTGATGAAGAACTGGCTGCCGTTCGTGTTCGGACCAGCGTTGGCCATCGACAGGATGCCGGCGCGGCTGTGGCGCAGGTCCTGATGGAACTCGTCGGCGAACTGGTAGCCGGGACCGCCCATGCCGGTGCCGGTGGGGCAGCCGCCCTGGACCATGAAGCCCGGGATGACGCGGTGGAACACCAGACCGTCGTAGAAGGGGCGCGTCTCGTCGGTGCCGGCCGGATTCTTCCAACTGGTGGTGCCTTCGGCGAGCTGGATGAAGTTGGTCGTGGTGTTGGGGGCCTTGTCGACGAACAACTTGACGCGAATCGTGCCCATATTGGTGTCGAAGATCGCTTCGACGTTGCGGGTGGTCTCAAGCGGCGCGATGGTCTTGAGTTGCTGGGGCTTCTTGAAGAAGGACATGGGGATCTCCTGACGACAGGTCATGGGGGAAGGGCAGAGATTCTAGGATCCTGAGGAGCGGTTGTCCACTTGCGCGATTCTCCCCACGGGAACGGGATCGGTGCCCGGAGCGCCAACGCTCCAAGCCGGTGCGACATTCCTTCGCCGCCGACCGCCGTTGATGCGCGCTGTCCCGCCGCAGGGGTGCGGCAGGCGTCGACTTCTTCCGGTTGGCCCACGCCGTGCTACGCTTGGCGCATGGTCGTCCGCCGCCTCTCACCCGCCCGCTCACGACTGCCCGACGCCGCGTTGGTGGTGCTGACGTTTGCACTGCTGAACGCGTGCAGTGGCGGCCATCAAGTGACGGAGGGAGACTTCTGGCGCGAGGCGTTTCTGGACCCCGTCGTGACCTTGAGTCCCGACCCCGGGTTGCCGCAAGCCGCGGCGCCGGGAGGGTTCGACGTCCTTGCCGCCGTCATCGACCACCGCGTCGCCGTCGGTGCCGACTCGGTCTACCACCTCGATCTCGAGGTGATGCCGGGCAACCAGATGATCACTTTGGAGTATCGCCTTGTTCCCGGCGAACGAATTCCGGTCAAGGCCGGCGACGCCGTGCGGTTGGCCGTTCCCATGCGCCAGCTCGAAGGTCGCGTCGCCCGCGGCATGCTGCTTTGGGTGATCGACACAACGACGAGCGAGCAGGCCTCCCGACTGGTCGCAGTGATCGACGACAGCGGCGCCATTCCGCCGGAGCTGCTGCCTGCGGCGCTGGCCCACGTGCAGCCGACCGACACGCTGGTCTACCAGACCTCGCACAAGGTTGGCGGCGAGTGCTATGCCTCTGTTTCACATCAGCAATTCGCGGTGGGTGCCGATGCTCTCTCGGGCGCTCCCGACACGCGCAAGCTGCTGCCGCCGGGCAGCCGTCTGGAGCAGCGTGCCGGTCGCGAGGTGTGGAACGTGTGGCTGGCGGACAACCGACGAACGCTGACGACCAGCTGCCCGCCGCCCGCCGCTCCGTACTGGACGTGGTCCGCCCTGCGGTTGGCTGACGAGCCAGGTCCGGCGCAGCCCGCAGTCGCTCCCCAACCGGCCGGAGCGCCGACCGAGCCCCGGGCGGCACCGGGCGCACCACGAGGCAAGTTCCCGCCTCGCCCGCGTCGCCTTTGATTTTAGGCAGTTGCGCAAGCAGCGTTGGTCCCGCCAAAGATTTTTGCCGTCATTTCCGGTAGTTCGGATCGCGCCCACGATCACGCATCCCCTTGCGCGAACCCACCCAGGGAGCAGTCCGGAGCTCCTCCGTCCTTCCAACCGCCTGAATCCGATCGCGAATCCTCCCCACAGACACGCCGACCCTGAGACCCTCGGCAAGATCCTCCGTAGATCCGAAAGGGTAGAAATCTGGACGGCAGATCGCCCGCACCGACACTCCCGGCAGCTTTGCCGAGGTGTCCATGCCGTCCGCGTCCCCGCCCCGTCGCCTGCGCGTCCTTCAGCCTGCGCTGCGCAGCGCGGCGCCGTTCATGAAGTGGGTTGGGGGCAAGGGCAAGCTGTTGGGACAGCTGCAAGAGCTGATGCCGACCGGGAAGTTGCATTACGCCGAGCCGTTTCTGGGCGGCGGCGCGATGTACTACTCGCTGTGGAACCAGGACCGCCTGGCATCGGCGCTGCTGTGCGACTTGAGCCCTGATGTGGTCGCCGTCACGACCGTGCTGCGCGACCATCCGGAAGAGCTGCTGCTGGCCCTCGACACCCATGATCGCGAGTACATGCGCCGCGACGAGGTCGAGCGGGCCGCGTACTTCTATCTGGTGCGTGAGCGCCACCCGACCGACCACGCCATGACCGACATCGAGCGGGCGGCGCGGATGCTCTTTCTGAACCGTACGTGTTTCAACGGGTTATGGCGCGAGAATTCGCGGGGCCGCTTCAACTCGCCCCATGGCCGCTACCCCGCGCCCAACATCCTCAACGAAGTCAAGCTGCGGGCGGCGCACGAGGCCCTGCGTGAGGCTGAGGTGCTGCGGTCCGACTTCCGCGCCCTGCCCGAGCTAGTCGCCCGACGCGGCATCGACTTCGTGTATCTGGACCCGCCCTACCACCCGGTCAGCCTCAGTTCGTCGTTCAACGCCTACTCCGGCGGTCAGTTCCCGGCCAGTGCGCAGGCAGAATTGGCTGAAGTGTGCCGCGAGCTCGACCGCATGGGTGTGCGCTGGCTGCTGTCGAACAGCGACTGCTCCTTCATCCGCGACCTGTACCGCGACTTCGACATCCAGGTCGTGCGGGCGCCAAGAGCCGTGAACTGCAAGGCCGACAAGCGGGGCGACGTGGACGAGGTGGCCGTGCGCAATTACGCCGCGACCGGTCGTCGCTTGCTGTCCGTCACTCGCGGCTGAGATTGCGGAATTCGCCGATCTTTCCCCAGAGATCGCGCCCGAGTCGCCTGCGATCAAGGGTCGATGCACGTTTGACGCACGGTTGGCGACCTCATTGCGGGATTCTCGAACCCTTCTTGACCAAACCGCATCCAACGGTTCGCGTCGGCCTTGATCCTGTGCAAAGTTTGACCTAGATCAAGAAACAAGCGTTGACACTACGTCACCCCATCCACCCCCCAAAGGAGTGTGCCCATGAGCGTTCTCGTCACCAAGCAAGCGCCGGACTTCACCGCTGAGGCCGTGTTGGCCGATGGCAGCTTCGGCTCCGTCAAGCTCTCTGACCTGCGCGGCAAGTACGTCGTGCTGTTCTTCTATCCGTTCGACTTCACGTTTGTCTGCCCGACCGAGATCATCGCCTTCGACCACCGCATCGAGGAGTTCGAGAAGCGAGGCGTAGTCGTGCTGGGCTGCTCGATCGACAGCAAGTTCAGCCACTGGGCGTGGCGCAACACCAAGGTCAAGGACGGCGGCATCGGCCCGGTGCGTTACCCGATCCTCGCCGACGTGACCAAGCAGATCGCCCGTGATTACGACGTGTTGATCGACGAGGCCAAGGCCTTGCGCGCTTCGTTCCTGATCGACCGCGACGGCGTGGTACAGCATCAGGTCGTCAACGCGCTGTCGCTCGGCCGCAACATCGACGAGATGCTGCGTACCGTCGACGCGCTGAAGTTCACCGAGGAGAACGGCGAGGTCTGCCCCGCCGGCTGGAGCGACGGCAAGCCCGGCATGAAGGGCTCGGCCGAAGGCGTGGCGGACTACCTTGCAAGGAACGCCCGTCGGCTCTAGAAGGAAGCCTCGGCCATCCCTCGTCTGGCGAAGGACGGAACCCGACGAACAGTGCACACGCGCTGCCGCCTCGCTGCCCAACGCCAGACCCACGCCCCCAACGGAGAGAAGAGCATGAATTACAGGATCCTTGCCGTCGCCGCTCTGGCCTCGCTGATGTTCGTTGCCTGCGGCAAGAAGGAAGAAGCGGCCGCCGCAGCCCCTGCCGACGAGGGCAAGACGCTGTACGAGCAGCGCTGCGCCTCCTGCCACGGGCTCCATGGCAAGGGCGACGGCCCCGCTGCCGCCTCGCTGGACCCCAAGCCGCGCGACCATACCAATGTCGCCTGGCACGGCACCGTGACCGACGCCGACATCGAGAAGATCATCGGCGAAGGTGGCGCGGCCGTGAAGAAGAGCCCTCTGATGCCGCCGCAGCCCGACCTGAAGGGCACGCCAAAGATCAAGGAGCTCGTCAAGTACGTCCGCAGCCTCAAGGGCAAGTAGTCCGGCGCCTTCTGGCGCGAGCATGAGCGACGGCCGCGCGAGTGGAACTTCGGTTCCGCCCGTTGCGGCCGTCGTCGTTTCGGGCAGTCGCCGGCTTGCGGTCGTCAGGTTGCGAAGTTGTGGCCGGGGGGGCGCGTGCTATCCTCGTCGCCACTTTCGGGAGCCGAGATGACTACCCCACCTGCCTGGCTCGAAGACATCCACCTGATCACGTTCGACTGCTTCGGCACGTTGCTCGATTGGCGAGCTGCGCTGGAGAAGGTGGAGATCCGGACGCGTGAGGACTTCGACCAGTTCGAGCGCGAGACGCAACGCTTGCAGTCGGCCGACCAGCACCAGCGCTATGCCGAGGTGCTGAAGTCGGCGATCTCGAAGGTTCGCCCGCAGCTGCGCCCCGCCGTGATCGGCCTGTTCGCCGACGACTTCGGGCGCACGCCCGCCTTTGCCGACAGCGCCCGCGCCCTTGCAACCCTGCGAGACGTGGTCAAGGTCGGCGTGCTGGCCAACAGCGACGCCAGCCACCAGCTCGACGCGCTTGCCACCCTGGGCGTCGCTTGGGACCTCTGCATCACCAGTCAGGAATTGCGCGCCTACAAGCCCAGCGACCGCGCGTGGGACGCCATCCTGCGCATCGGCGTCGCCCGGTCGGCGGTGACACGCGATGGTTGGCTGCACGTCTCGGCTTTCAACCACCTCGACCTGATCCCCGCACGCGCCCGCCGACTGCACACCTGCCTGGTCCGTCGCCCCGGTGCCGACGACAAGGTGCCGGCCGACTTGACGGTCGAGTCGCTCGACGAGCTGGCGAACCTGGTGCTGATGGCAAAGAAGGGACCGCTGCAGCTCGAGGTTGGGTCCACCTGCAGCGATTCGGCCACCGCGACACGCCTGTGCAGTTGGCTACGGCAGACGTACCTGGTGGAGCTGCGCGCGACACCCGGCGTCCGCGGCGCCACGCTGATCGAACGCGAGGACGGCAGTCTGGCCGAGCAGGTGCTGTTCGGTGGTCAGGCGGAGTACGAGCAATATCTGGCGACGTACGCTGCGGAGCACAGAGCGATGGTGCGCGAAGCGTTTCCCGAAGGCGTGGAACGGGTTGTGCGCGTCAGCAGCGTGCGCGCCCGAGTCTAGCCCGACACCAAATCCTCCGCGTCCAGACCGCACCCGCGCCACTCTGAGCCCGGAATGCGCCCCGCGAGCTCCAGCGCCTGACCCGCCCCCTCGACCGTGACAAGTCGCCCCAAGTCCGCCGTCAGCAGGAAAGCGCAGGTGTCCAGGTTGGCCAGATCCAAGTGGGCGACCATCCCCAACGCTCCGTCTTCGCAAGGCAAACGATCGGCCGGACGCAGGATCCGCGAGCGCAGCCACGGCGGTGCCGCGTGGGCTCTGCACGCTGCCACGTCGCCTTTGAGCCGATGGCGCGCCGTCGTCTCGTAGCGCGGTGTCGCCAGCTCGGTCATGCCCAGCTCGCCCACCAGCAAGTCCGCGTCCAGCTGCAGGATCTCGCCAAGGCGGGCGTGTTGGTCGGCACGGGTCAGCTGCAGTCGCCGCCCCTTGGGACCGCCTGTGTCCATCAGGCGCGAGTCCGGCGGCAGTGGCAGACGCAGGCCGGCCGGTACAGAGTCGAGCCAGAGCTCGAGCGCCAGACTCGTCGCCAACAGCAACACCGGTCGACCGTCGTCCCGCGCACGGTGCAGCGCGCGGTGCAGCCCGTCGAGGTCAAGCCCGGGAACCGCAGCCGACATGCCGAGATGCGAGGACCCACCACCGTCGTCCCAGCGCTGAAACAACCGCTGCACCATGTGGCCCAGCGACGAGTGCGGCCGCGCCGCACGACCGGGCACCAGCGAGACGCAGCGCAGACCACCGGGCGTCGCGTCGGGGGTGACGAAGTACTGAAACCCCGCGTGCAGGCTGGCATCGTACAGCGAGACGTCGTGCAGCGTGACGCGACCTGGCTGGCCGTCGCTGGTACCACTGGTCTCGAACACCGCGACCGGAGCCTGCGCGGACGCATCGGTGGCGAGGCGAGCCGACTTGAAGGCAGTCACGGGAACCAGCGGAATCTGCGAGACGGCATGGACCGTGTCGGGCGTGGCACCGCGGGACCGACAGAAGGCGGCAAACGCCGGGATATGCTCGAATTGAAACGCGAACAGCCGCAGTGCCAGCGAATCGAAGCGCTCGCCTGCCGGGTCGGCGGCCCCCGAGTCACCGCGAAGCCAGGACGCGATCCAGTCGAGCACCTCGGCCTTCAGGGCGGCGCGGTCGGTCGGCGTCATCGGCTCAGCCCTCAGCCTGCTCGACGGCACGCCCCAGACCCTCGACCAGCGCGTCGACTTGCGCGGGCGTCAGAACCACTGGCGGCGTGACCTGAACGACCTCACCGTGGATGCCTGCGGGCAGCAGCAGCAAACCCGACTGGAGCGCGTGGACGACGGTGGACCAAGCCCTGCGCGGCGCGGGTGCCCCGGTCGCAGGGTCGCGAAATTCCACGCCCATCATCAGTCCGCGGCCACGCACCTCAGCCACGAACGGCTGCCCCGCCAGCCTGGCTGCCAAGCGGGCGCGCAGGACGGCCCCCAGCGCCTGCGCGCGTCCCGGAACGTCCTCCTCGCGCAGGACGGTCAAGGTCTCCAACGCCGCGGCAGCGGCAACCGGGTGTCCGAGGAACGTCGAGGTATGCAACGCCTCGCCCGTCGACTCGCCCCACGCGGCCATGACGTGCGGTCGCCCAAGGCAGGCGGACACCGGATAGCCGCCGCCCAGCGCCTTGCCGATGCACAGCAGGTCGGGGACCACGTTTTCCGCTTCGCACGCAAACCAATGGCCGGTGCGACCGCAGCCGGTGAAGATCTCGTCGAGGATGAGCAAGACGCCTTGCCGATCACAGAGTTCGCGCAGCCGATGCAGGAAGCCGTGCGGGGGTACGAGACTGCCGCCGCGACCCTGGATGGGCTCGACCAGCACGGCGCCAACCGGCACGCCACCCATCGCC
>JBMOIG010000165.1:0-9145 GCA_049317445.1 Myxococcota bacterium
CGACCGCAAGGAGGGGCAGGAGTCGGAAGGCTTGGTTTCGCATCAGAATGTGCCCTCCCACGCGAATCCCGCCAGACCTTGGTCCGGCACCCACATCGGCCGCCAGGTCGTCTGGACTCCCGCGTGCGTTGGCACGGGTTTTCCCGGGTCGGCGGTGACCAGGCGCCAGACGCCCCAGCCGGCCAGGCCGCCTCCCAGCAAGGCGATCGCGACCGCGCCGTTGCGTTCTTGGCCCGCGGCGGCGATCTCATCGCGGTAGGTCGTCTCGGCATCGGCGGCCGAGAAGTCGGCCTTGCCCGCCTGGGTGACACGGTTGGAGGCGGCAGCCCAGGTGACCAGGGCGGCCAGCTCGAGCACACCGGTGCCCGTCCAGATCGCGGCGGTGACCCAGGGGTTGCGCGGGGCCGCGGCCGTTGCGGGGGTGATTGCCGGGGCAGGTGCCTGGACGGGTGCGTGGGCTGGGGCCGGTGCCGCAGGGGGCGCAGGAGTTGCGGGGGCCGGGGTGGGGGCAGGAGCCGGAGCGGTCCCCGGCGTTGGCGTGGACAAAGGGGCTGGGGGCGACGCGGGCCGTGCCAGCAGCGCCCGCTGCCGTTCGATGCGGGCCCTTGCGTCGCGCTTGCCGTCCTCAGGGGCGTCGGGAAGGTTGACGTAGTGTTCGAACAGCGCAATCGACTCAGCGTGGAGCTTGGCCTCTTCGTAGGCGCGCGCGGCGTTGAACATCATCTCCGGGCGTCGCGAAATGCCGTAAGCGTGCATGAAGCCGGTGGCCGCTTGGGGGAATAGGCCAGAGCGAAAGAAGGCCTGTGCCTCCAAGGCTTTGGCTTCCGCACGCTCGAGATCGGCAGCGGACTGCGCCATAGCTGGGGCCAACAGCGCGAGCGAAAAGAGCAAGGCGGCGCACCCGGCGGACATCCAGCGGGACCAACGGCGGGCGGCGGCGGCTCGGGCGGCGTGCTTCAGCATGGTGGCTGGTGTCCTACAGGCCGAAGGTGGCGTCAAGGTCCAGAGCGTTTCGACGTCAGCTCACGCGCTTGTCCAAAAGGTGGTCGACGATGGCCCCGGCGATGTCCTGACCGTTCTCTTGCGCATGCCCGAAATAGCAGGGGAAGTTGGCTTCCAGCAGGTAGAAACGGCCGCTGGGGTGCTGCAGCACGTCCACGCCCGCCAGCTCGAATTCCAGCGCACGGGTCGCCCGAACGGCAATCTCACACGCATCAGTCGGCAGTTCAGCCCGATAGTCGTTGGGGTCGTCACTGGCCGAGGTGCGGAAATCCCCTTGATCCGGCACGTTGCGATAGCCACCCACCGCCCGCTCGCCCACGACGAACACCCGCCAGTGCACCGCGTCCGGCACGTACGCGCACACCAGCGGCGCGTTGCCTTGCGCCAGAAACGCCCCCAGCAGCGACTTCAGCGTGACCAGCGAGTCGACACGAATCACCCCTTGGCCGCCGGAAAAGCCCAGGATCTTGACGACGACGGGCAGCCCCCCCAGGTCGGCGACCCAGCGGTCCAGCAGGTGCAACGTCTCTTTGGTGGGCCAATACGTGCGCGCCACCGGCAACCCCACGCGGTCGAACAGCATCGAGGCGTTGTTGGGGTCGAAGAACACGCCCATCGGTCGCGTGTACAGGTCGGCCACGCCGGGTGACCACAAGAACTGCTCGACGCGCGAGGCGGTCTGGCTGACGGCGGGGCGGTACAGCAGGTCGCCCGGGCGCAGGCGGCGATGCTCGGCAAAGTCGAAGCGGGCGGCGTCGATCACCACGCACGCCAAGCCCCGAAGGTCTGCGGCGTTGCGCAGCGCCAGCACCGTCTCAGCCGGCACGCCGTCGTCGACCACGACCAGCCGACGCCCCAGCCCGCGCAGCGGTGTGCCTTGGTCTGCCGGCGTGGCCAGATGGGCATCGCGCCGCTCGGTCGCGGCGGCCAGCGGAAACTCCCAAGCGGGCAGCTGGGTTGCGATGGGTGCGTAGAGAAAGCGCGTGGCCGTCGTCTTCAGGCCCTGCAACACGGGCAACGCCAGATGCTCGGCCGCCGGCCACGGTTCGCCGTCTTCGGTCGTGTTGCGCCACAGGTACAGCCGCCCTGGCTTGGGTTGCATGCGCAGCGGGCCGGGCGAGGCGTCGGGGAACAGCGTCTCGCCCCCCAGCTCGGGCGCGTCGAGCACCAGCAGCGCCGTCACGCACAACCGCAGCTCGTCGGTGTCGTAGCTGTCGCCGTGGCGTGGGTTCTGCTCGCCGGGGTGGCAGCGGCGCATCCGCAGCGTGCCGCCATTGACGGGGTCGAGCGCGTCGGGAAAGCCGGCCAATGCCTCGATGCGGTCGGTGACGGCGCGCGCGACCGGGTCGGCGGCGACGGGCAGCTCGAAGGCAAAGCCGGTCTCGTCGTGGCGCTCACCTTCGGCGGCCGTCGCGCGCAGGGCGGGATCGTCGAACCAGCGGCGCAGGGCGGCCAGCTCGTCAGGGCTGGCGAAATCGTCGACCAGGACGGCCAGTGGCGAGGCGCAGAGGGTGCGAAAGTGCATGAATACCTTGTGAGAAATAGGGGGACCGGAGGGCGTCACGCAGAGGGCCCTTCCGGCGACTCAGGCAAGTGTTCTGCGGGCGCTGCGTCCGGCGTGACTTCGACCGCCACCGCCCCGTCCGCCGCCCAAGCCCGCCAGGCCGGCAAAGCCAGCTCGTCCGCGAGGATCCGCAGCGTTGCGGCGACCGGCACGGCGACCAGCAGGCCGAAGAAGCCCGCCAGCGAGCCGCCGATCAGCAGGGCGACGATCAGCGTCACCACATCGATCTGCACCGCATCGCCCACGATGATTGGGTTCAGCACCGACTCGAGCACCTGCCCGAGCACATAGACCGCCACGACGCCGACCAGCCAGCCCACGCCGTGCAAGCCAGCGCCGAAGTCCAGCAGCGCCACCAGCACGACGGGCACGAAGGCCAGCACGTTGGCAAACGGGATGACGGTCAGCAGTCCGACCAGCAGACCGAACAGAAAGCCCGCCCGCACGTCCATGGCTGCCCAGCCAATCGCGGTGACCAGACCCACGATCGAGCACACCACCAACCGCCCGCGCACGAACCCTGCGATCACGCGCAGGATCTTGCGCAGGATCCGCAGCCCCTTCTCGCGGTGCCGCAAGGGCAGATACTCGGGCAGGCGGTTGCGCCACCGCGGCATCGCGGACAGGAAGAAGAAGGCGTAGACGGGCACCAGCACCATGCCCAAGCCGACGCTGAAGGCCGTCGAGAACAGGTCGCCCAGCGACTCGAGCAGGCGCCAGCCGTAGTCGCCGGCCGTGGACAACGTCTCTGAGCCGCTGAGGACCTTGCGAATCTGGTCCCGCGACATCGACTTGCGCCAGGCGCGCTCGGCCTCGCGTACGACACCTGAGCGATCCAGACTGTGCCAGGCGTTGCCCAGCCAGCTGGAGCGGTCACCAGCCCACACCCGGATTCGCTTGACGTAGCCAGGGTCGATGCGGCCGTCGCCGTCCAGGTCGCCCAGCGCGTCGGCCAGCGTCTGCTCCGGGTCGTCCTTGTCTGGCGCGGGCAGTGCGCCCAGCAGCAGCAGCACCTCCTTGGGGGCTTGCCGGTCCTTGGCCTGGGTCAGCAGCGCGGCCTTGTCCCAGCCGATGCCGTCCGGGTCCGCCCAGTCGCGGTAGTCGATGGTCTCGGTGCCCAGACGGATGCCTCGGACGGTCTCGCCGGTGATGGCGTGGCGCAGGTGACGGGCCTCGCCCACGAGGACGGGAATCGAGGCGGTGACACCGATGGCCGCCGCAGCGAACGCCCCCATCAGGATCACGGCGGCGGCGAGCGACCGGCTGCGGACCAGACGCTGCAGCCGCTCGACGGCGGGAGCGACCAGAAACGCCACCAGCAACCCCAGCCCCAGCGGCACGAACACACCGGACAGCCACCACATCAGGGTCAGCGCCAAGGCGACGCCGACCGTGCCGACGATTGGGGCGACGAGCGGGGAGCGGGTGGGCATCGCAAGGCTCCTGAAGTGGACGCGAGGGGGAGGAGAATTCAGCGGTCGGTGGTGGGGTGGCGCCGGGGCCGGATTGAAGCACCTGCGCGGCCTTTCGTGCAACGGCCGACGTCGCAAGACGCGTGCGTGCACGGGGCTGCGCCTTGTCACGACGGGTGCGGCAGCGTAGGCTTGCAGCGCGCCGATCGCTGCCGGTTCGGTGCAAGCGCCGTGACTTCCCCCCGAATTCAGTTGGCGCGCATACCTTCACCTCTGCTGCCCCGACGGTCCGCCGCGACCGCGCGCCGGGCGGCCCAGGGAGCCCCATGAACCACGACATCCTGCTCGGTGCCGAAGCGGTGGCGCGCGGAGCGATCGACGCCGGCATCAGCGGTGCCTACGCGTATCCCGGCACCCCGTCGACGGAGATCTTCGAGACCATCCTCGAGCTGGACCGCAAGGACGACCTGCACCTGCACGCGCACTGGTCGGCGAACGAGAAAGTGGCGATGGAAGAGGCGTTGGGCATGTCCTACGCAGGTCGCCGGGCGCTGGTGTCCTTCAAGCACGTCGGCCTCAATGTAGCGGCCGACCCGTTCCTGAACTCGGCGCTGACGGGTGCCCACGGCGGTCTGGTCGTGGCGGTGGCCGATGACCCGTCGATGCATAGCTCGCAGAACGAGCAGGACTCCAGGTTCTACGCGGACTTTGCCAACATCCCGTGTCTTGAGCCGTCGTCGCAGCAGCAAGCCTACGACATGACCATCGAAGCCTTCGAGGTGTCCGAGCGGCTGAAGATGCCCGTGATGCTGCGCCTGACCACGCGTCTGGCCCACAGTCGCTCAGTCATCACGCCCCGTCCGCGCCGCCCCCAGAACGAGGCGAAGTTCCCCGACCAGTCGTGGAAGTGGACGCTGCTGCCCTCGAACGCGCGCATGGCGTTTGACGAGCTGTTGGTCCACCAAGTCGACTTTCAGGCTTGGAGTCAGGCGCATCCGGCCAACCAGCTGACGCTGACGGGGCAGGGCCGACCGGGCATCGTGGCGAGCGGCATCGCGATCGGCTACGTCAAGGCGGCGCTTGGCGAGAAGCTGAAGGACTACAATCTGTTGCACATCTGTGTCTATCCTCTGCCCGAGCAGAGCCTGCGAGAGCTGACCCAGGCTTCGAGCGCGGTGTACGTGTTCGAAGAGGGCTATCCACTGATCGAGCGACTGCTGGTCGGCGTCGGTCGAGCCGCTCCCGTTGCCGTGCACGGACGGCTGTCGGGGTTGGTGCCGCGGGCGGGCGAGCTGAATGCGGACAAGGTCAAGCGCGCGTTTGGGTTGCCGCCTGCTGTCAAGGTCCAGGTTCCCGCTGCGGTGGCCGAGGTGCTGCAGAGCCGCGCCCCGGTGCTGTGTGACGGTTGCCCCCACACCGACAGCTACCGCTTCCTGAACGAAGTCATGGCCGAGCACCCCGGCTCTCGCGTCATGGGCGACATCGGCTGCTACACGCTGGGCTACTACCCGCCCCACAACGCCATCCAGTCTTGCGTTTGCATGGGGGCGAGCATTGGCATGGCGTCGGGCGTAGTGCACGCCGGGCTGTGGCCGGTGGTGTGCGTGCTGGGCGACTCGACGTTCACCCACTCGGGCTTGCCGCCGCTGCTGGACGCCATCAACGAGGACACCGACATGACGGTGATGATCCTCGACAACAGCATCGTCGCGATGACGGGCGGGCAAGAGACCATGATCGGCGAGACGGAAAAGATCGTGGGTCTTGTCAAAGGCTTGGGGGCGAACCCGGACCACGTTCACGTCCTGTCGCCGCTGCCCAAGGCGCACGAGCACAACGTCGCACTGCTGCGGCAAGAGGTGGCGCACCGGGGCCTGTCGGTCATCGTGGCCAGCCGCGCCTGCGTCACCTATGCCAAGCAGATCAAGGAGAACCGCCGACACCACGGGCTGCCCGGGATGGTCGCGAACCTGGAGGGCAAGCCATGAAGCGCGATCTCGTTCTGTGCGGAGTGGGTGGCCAAGGGATCCTGTCGATCGCGGCGGTGGTCGACCAGGCGGCCGTGGCGGCGGGCTATCAGGTCAAGCAACCCGAGGTCCACGGCATGTCGCAGCGCGGTGGCGCGGTGCACGCGTTCGTGCGGATGTCGGACGGTGAGATTGCGTGCGACCTGCCCCCGGACGGCGCGGCAGAAGCGATTCTGTCGGTCGAGCCCTTGGAAGCGCTGCGGTACGTCAGCTGGCTCGCGCCCGAGGGGGTCATCGTCACGGACCTGACTCCCGTCGCGAACTTGAAGAATTACCCGGACATCAACCAGCTCTACGAAGCCCTGTACTCGTTGCCCCGGGTCATCGGCATCGACGCCACGCGGCTTGCGCGCAAGGCCGGCTCGCCCCGCGCGCAGAACATGGTCGTGTTGGGGGCTGCCGCGGCGTTGCTGCCGCTGGAACCGGAGCGCATCGAGCTTCACATCGCCGAGTTGTTCGCCCGCAAGGGAGAGGCCACCGTCCGCGCCAACCTCGTCGCGTTCCGCACGGGGCGCGCGGCCGCCGCGCTGCTGGCCCGGCTGGTCGATGCCGGGGTTGCGCCGCTGCACGCCTCTCGCGTCGTCGCTCGTCTGGACCTCGGGCCGGAGCCCGTCGAGGGAGAAGTGCTGGTTGCCTGCCTGGCGCTTGCCAGCTGCCCCGATGCCCTCGTCCGTCTGGACCAGTCCATCGGCGCCACTGCAGTGATGCCCTTGGATTCCGAGGCGTTGTCGAAGATTGCCGAGCCGTGCTTGTCCCGCGCCGCAAGGTCCGCCTGATCGTCGCACGCCTGCCCGCCGCCTCACGCGACGGGTCCGATCCCCTCGAGGAGGCCGCATGAGCTCCCCCATCGCCCGACTGACCGAAGCCCTGCATGTCGCCCACGCAGAAGGTCGCAAAGTGCTGCTCGAGCACGAGATCTACGCCGCCCTGACGCCGGCCGGTCTGGAGCCTCCCGACCACGTCTTCCTGCCGAGCACCGACCGGTTCGTGGTGCCTGCGTCGTTCCGCGAGGGTCCCGTCGTCGTCAAGATCGTGTCGCCGGACATCCTGCACAAGACTGAGCTGGGGGGCATCCAGTTTCTGGACGGCGCGACCCTGGACGGCCCGCGGCTGCAGGCATTCGCTGGGGAAGTGGCCGCGCGCTATTCTGCCCAGCATGGCGGCTGGCCTGACATCCGTGGCGTTCTGCTGTCGCGCCGGGTGGTTTACGACCGCGCGCGCTTGGGCACCGAGGTGTTGGTGGGCATGAAGTGGAGCCGGGAGTTCGGCTTCATCGGCGTGGTGGGTCTGGGCGGCGTCAAGGCCGAGCTGTGGGCCGACCGGCTGCCGCGCGGTGAGTCGACGGCGTTGTTCGCGCTGGGCGCAGGCTGCGAGGAAGTCGCGGTGCGCGAGATCCTGCGCACGCTGGGACACCGCGATCTGGCAGGGGAATTGCGAGGCAGCACGGCGCTGTTGGACGCGTCGGCCTGGTATCCGGTCGTGCGCTTTCTGCGCGAAGCGGCCGAGGCCTTCCCGCCCGTCACGGCCGGCGGCGGCGAGGTGGCGCTGGAAGAGTTGGAGCTGAATCCGGTGCTGGTCGACCCGGCTGGTCGCTTGGTGCCGGTCGACGGTCTGGCACGCCTGACCACTGCGACGGCCGCTCCCTCGCCGCGTCCCGTGCAGAAACTGGCCAAGATGTTCAAGCCCAAGACCGTCGCGGTCGCCGGCGTCTCGTCCAAGAACGTCAACATGGGCCGCGTGATCCTGCGCAACCTGCTGCGCGACGGCTGGGACAAGTCAAAGCTGTGCGTGCTGAAGCCCGACGACGCGATGATCGACGGCGTGAAGTGCTACGCCGAGCCGGCCGACTTGCCCAAGGCCGTGGACCTCGCGGTGCTGGCGGTGGCCGCGCCGCAGGTGCCCGAGCTGTTCGAGAAGCTGATGGCGACCCGCAAGGCCGAGTCGATCATCGTGATTCCGGGCGGCATGGGCGAGACCGAGGGCGGCAAGGCCCTGCAGCAGCGGGTCGTCGACAGCATCGAAGAGGCACGCCACACCCCGTGGCTCGGCCCCGTCGTCTGCGGTCCCAACAGTCTGGGCATCGCAAGCGTTCCCGGGCGTTACGACACGACCTTCATCCCCGCCAGCAAGCTGCCCGCCATCGACGCGGTCGTGCGCAACGTCGCCTGGGTCAGCCAAAGCGGCGCGTTCGCCATCAGCCGCCTGAGCAAAAGCCGCACGGTCGGCGCCCGCTACCTGGTCAGCGTCGGCAACCAGATGGACCTGACGCTGGGCGACTACGTGGAATTCTTCCAGCAGGACGCGGACGTGCACGTCATCGCCGTCTACGCAGAAGGATTTGCCGCGGGCGACGGAGCGCGTTTCCTGGCGGCGGCCCGGTCGGCCATCTCGCGCGGCAAGACGGTCGTGCTGTACAAAGGCGGTCGGTCGCCAGAGGGTCAGGGCGCCACGGCGGGCCACACGGCCTCCATCGCGGGCGATTACCGGGTGGCATGGCAGCTGGCACGCGCGGCCGGTGTTCTGGTGGCCGAGACGTTCGAGGACTTCGAAGGGCTGGTCGAGCTGGCCGCCCACTTCGCCTCTCGCACCGTCCGCGGCGACCGCGTGATGATGATGTCGAACGCGGGCTACGAGGCCGTCGGCATGGCGGACGCCCTGCGGGGTGAGGACGGTCGTTTGGCCCCGGCCGGCATCTGCGCCCATACCCGCGAAAAGGTGCGGGTTTCGCTGGCCCGCCACCGCATCGACGCGCTGGTCTCGATCCACAATCCGCTCGACGTCACGCCGGTTGCACCCGACGTCGTGCATTTGGAGTGCGCCCGGGCGCTGCTGGACGACCCCTGCATCGACGCGCTGGTGATGGGCATCGTGCCGCTGTCGCCCGCCATGTCGACGGTCGAGGTCTCGGACGACCCGCAAGAGTGCCTGACCTGGCCAGACAGCTTGGCCTTGGGCCTGCCGGAACTGGCCGCAGCGACAGACAAACCCATCGTCGCCGTCGTGGACTCTGGCGCCCTGTACGACCCGCTGGTGCGGTGCATCGAGCGGGGTGGCATACCCGTGTTTCGCTCGAGCGACCGCGCGGTGCGCCTGCTGGGGCGATACGTGGCCTCGCGGCTGGCGGCACATCCCGGCGTGAC
>JBMOIG010000166.1:0-9072 GCA_049317445.1 Myxococcota bacterium
CTGCCGGCAAAAGAGGGCATTCTTCTCACGGATCAAGTGTCAAGTCCTGACACCCTCCGCCAGCGCCGCGGGAGCCGCCTTCGTACGCTTGCGAGCCGTGCGCCGGTCGGCAAACCCGGCAAGAATCACGTACAGCGTCGGCACCACGATCAGCGTCAGCAGCGTCGACAGCGTCATGCCGCCGATGACCGCGCGCGCCATCGGGGCCCACATCTCGGCACCGTCGCCGATCTCGAAGGCCAGCGGCACCATGCCCAGCACGGTCGTCAGCGTCGTCATCAGGATCGGGCGCAGGCGGCTGCGACCGGCATCCACGGCGGCCACCGTCACGTCCTCGCCCGCCTCGCGTTTCACTTTCACGAGATCAATCAACACGATGCCGTTGTTCACCACCACGCCGACCAGCAGGATGATGCCGATCAGCGCCGTCACCTGCATGGGCGTGTTCGTGACGACGAGCGCCACCACCACCCCCGACAGCGCGAGCGGCACGGCGAACAGGATCACGAAAGGCTCCAGCAGCGACTCGAACTGGCTCGCCATCACCATGTAGACCAGCAGCACGGCGACCAGGAACGCGATGCCCAGGGCCATGAACGACTCTTGCATGTCCTGTGCGCTGCCGGCGATCTCGGTGCGGATCCCCTGTGGCGGTGGAACGTCAGCCAGTGCGGTCTGCACCCCCGCCGTCAGGGTGGCCAGCGGCGTGTTGACGGCGGCGAGCGTGATGCTGCCGTAGCGTCGCTTGTTTTCGCGGGCGATCTTGGTCGGCCCCTGGACCTGATGCAGCGTGGCCACCGTCGACAACGGCACGCTGGTGCCCGACGGCAGGACAATCGGCAGCGCGCGCAGTCGATCGACGTCGTCGCGGATCTCGCGCGGCGCGCGCACCAGGATCTTGTACTCGTCGCCGCCGTCGCGGTACATGCTGGCGGTGGTGCCCAAAAAGTACGTCGAAACGGTGGACGCAACCTCGGCCGGCGACAGCCCCAGCAGGCGAATCTGCTCGCGGTCCAGCTCAACCCGCAGCTCGGGCGCACCCTTCTCCATCGAGAACTTGACGTCGCCCGCGCCCTTGACCTGCGCCAGCCGCAGCTTCAACCGCTGACCGTACTGTCCGACGGCCAGCAGGTCCTCGCCGAACACCTTGATCTCGATGTCACCGCCGGTCGAGGCGCCCAACCCCATGGTCTGCGGCCGGACCTCGACGCCAGGGACGACCTCGAACTTCTTGCGCAGCACGGCCTCGATCTGCTGCTGCGAGCGGTTGCGAAGGGACCGGCCCGGCAAGCGCACCTGCAACATACCGCTGTTCGCGCTTTGGCCCATCAGCGCCATGAAGCCTTCGCCCGCGCCAAACCGGGACACAATCACTTCCGCTTCAGGGACTTCGACCTTGACGATCGCCTCGAGTCGCAAGAACGCCTGGTCCGTCGCCGCCAGCGAGCTGCCCGGTGCCGTGGTGACGTTGAGCTGGATCTGGCTCTGGTCGCTGGCCGCCATGAAGTCGATGTCCATCAGCGGCAACAAGCCGAACGTGCCCACCGAGGCCAGAAAGGTGATGAAGATCGTCTTGCCCTTGTGACGCAGGCACATCGCCAGAAAGCGCGCATAACCGTTGGACAGCGGGTCGAGCCAGCGCGTCAACCACATGATCACACGTTCGATCTTGTTGCGGTGCGCCACGACCATCAGGCTGGACATGATGGGCACAAGTGTCAGCGAGATCAGCAGCGACGCCGTCAACGAGATGCAGATGGTCAGGCTGAGGTCGCGGAACAGCTGCCCTGCAATGCCCGGCACGAACAGGATCGGCGCGAACACCACAATCGTCGTCAACGTCGAGGCGGTCACGGGCATCGCGACTTCGGTCGTGCCCTTGATCGAGGCCGTGATCTGGTCCTCGCCCGCGTCGAGGTGCTGCATGATGTTTTCCAGCACCACGATCGAGTTGTCGACGAGCATGCCCACGGCCAGCGCCAGACCGGCCATCGACAGGATGTTCAGGGTGACGGACGAGAAGTCCATGACCGCAAACGTCAACAGCATCGACAGCGGAATCGCCACCAGCACGATCACGCTGGTTCGCCAGCTGCGCAGGAACACCAACAGCACGATGGCGGTCAGCAGGATCGCCAGATAGGCGCTGGACGTCAGGTTCGAGATCGCCGCCATGACAGGCTCGCCCTGGTCGAACAGCGGCTTGACCGTCACGCCGGGCGGCAGGCGCTTCTGCAGCGTCTCGACCTCCTTCATCACCCGCGCCGCCACCTGAACCGTGTTGGCATCGGACTGCTTGCGCACGGCCAGCATCACCGCCGAGACGCCGTCGGCTCGCACCACGCTCGTCTGCTCCTGAAATGTGTCGACCACGTCGGCGACGTCCTTCAGCAGCACCGGCTGGGTCCCCTTGGCACCGACCACAAGGTCGCGCATCTGTTCGATCGTCTTGAATTGCGCCCGGGTAGCGATGTTGATCTGCTCGCGTCCCTGCTCG
The DNA here is from genome assembly GCA_049317445.1 of Myxococcota bacterium. Lineage (GTDB taxonomy): Bacteria > Myxococcota_A > UBA9042 > UBA9042 > UBA9042 > CAJBNH01. The sequence goes on from JBMOIG010000166.1 coordinate 2,498, forward strand.
ATCTTGCCGCCTGGGATCACGACGTTGGCGCCGCGAAGCGCTCCGGTCACCCGGGCGGCCGGGATGCCGTACGCCTCGAGCCACTCGGGGTTCAGGCGCACTTGAATTTCACGTTCACTGCCGCCCAAAGGATCCGCCGCCGCGACACCCGGAATGCGCGCGAGATAGGGCGCGACCTCGTCCTTGGCGATACGCCGCGCTTCTGCAGCCGTGCCCGGGGCGTTGACGGCCAGGATGGCAATCGGCTGCATCGACGGATCGAACGCGAACGCCATCGGCTTCTCGACGTCGTCGGGCAGTGCAGGTTCGGCGTAGAGCTCGAGGTTCTTGCGAACGTCCTGCTCGGCCTGGTCCATGTCGGTACCCCAGGCGAACTTGACGATGATGATGGCGTTGTCCTGGTCGCTGGAGGATGTGACCTTTTCGACGTTCTTGACCGACGCCAGAGCCGACTCGATCGGTCGCGCGACCAGTTGCTCGACGGCCTCGGGCCCGGCGCCTTGGTAGGTGGCGATGACGGCCACAATCGGAAACTCGATGTCCGGAAACATGTCGAGCTTCAAGCGCGAGAAGGTAAATACGCCAAGCACGGTCAACGCCATGAAGATCATGACGCCGGTTACGGGCTTGCGGACGGACATTTCGGCGATGCTCATCGGCGCGCCTCCTCGATACGCACCTGCACGCCATCGCGCAACAGGTAGGCGCCCACCACGACGATGCGCTCGCCCGCCTTCAGGCCCTCAGTGATCTCGATCTGGCCCGGCTGGCGGGCACCGATCTTCACCTTGCGCTCCCGAGCGACCTTGCCGTCGGTCACGAACAGCGTCGCCTCACGCGTCAACTCCGTGTTCGCCGTCAGCTGCAACGCCTCTGGGGGAACGAGAACGACCCGGTCGCGCCGACCAAGCTCGAACACGGCGCGCGCCGTGCTGCCGGGCACAAACTTGCCGTCGGCATTGTCGAATTCGGCCTCGATCTGGCCAGTCTTGGTGTAACGATCGACGACCGGCCCTTTCAGCGTCACCTGCGCCGCGCGCGTCAGGTCGGGGCGGGCCACGGGGCTCAGCGTCACCGGCATCCCTTGGGTCAGCTTCAGGAAACTGCGCTCAGGCACCTTCAGCACTGCCTTCAAGCGATCCGGCTGCACCAAGGTCAGCAGCGGCATCCCCGCGCCTGCCATGTCGCCCGCCTTGACCGCCAGTGACGTCACGACGCCGTCGATAGGTGCGCGCACCACCGTGCGGTCCTTCTGCAGACCGGCCATGCCGACGCCGGTCGACGCCGCCCGCACCTGGGCTGCCGCCGCGTTGGCCTGGGCCTCCGCCGCCTCCAGCTGCGCCGGAGGAATCACGCCGTCCGCCGCGAGCTTGCGCATCCGCTGGAGGTTGTCGTGCGCCGCCTTGGCCCCCACCGACGCCGCCGCCTGCCCGGCCTGCGCCTGCGCCACTGCGCCGCCCTGCAGGTCGTTCCACACCGTCAGCAGCACATCGCCCGCCTTGACGCGGTCGCCTTCCTTGACCAGCAGCTCGCGGATGCGGTCCGGCACCGTGGCGAACACGCGAATTTCCTCGCGTCCTTGGAACTCGCCCAGCACCTCAACGGTGTCGAGCACGGTGCCTTCGGCGGCCGGCGCAGCCTGCACGGTCAGCACGACAGCGGCTGTCGCCGTCTTGGGGTCAGCGGCCTTGCCCTTGCACCCAGCCAACGGAGCGAGCAGCAGCAAGGCCGCAGCAGGCCACAGGATCTTCGTCACGTGCGCGTTCATGTCGGACTCCATCGGTCGGACGCCGGGGGGCGCCGCAGGGATTCGTCTAGCGGGTCAGGGGACGGCCGGCGACCTTGGCAAGGCGCACCACCGCCAGCTCGGCGTTCAGGGTCTCGGCGACCACGGCCAGCTCAGCCGCGGCCAGCCCCGTCTCGGCGTCCACGCGCTCCAGAGAGCTCGCCGCGCCCGCCTGATAGCTCTTGTCAGTCAGCCGCACGGCCTCGGCAGCCAGCTTGACCTGTTCCTCTGCCTTGACGCGATTCGCCTCAGCGGAAGCTAGGTCCAACAGGGCTCGCCGCACCTCATCGCGGGCCCTGGCCTCGACCGCTCGCGACGTCGCTACCGACTCGGCGATGCGGGCGTCGCTGTCGCGCAGGTCCGACTCGCGCAGGCCGCCGTCGAACAGGTTCCAATTCAAACTCAGACCCGCCACCCAACTGGTCTGCTCGCCCGTGAAGCCCTTGGTGTTCGAACCCTGGTAGCGCGCAAAGGCCGCGAGCATCGGGAAATAGCGATACAGCGTGGCGCGGTGGTTGGTCTCGGCCAGGCCCACGGCCACCTTGGCGGCCTGGATGTCGGGCCGGTCGCGCATCGCCTGGGCCGAGAGATCGACGCCGCGGTCCACAACGGGCGGCGGCGGCGGGCGCTGGACCTCGAAGTCGGGCGCGCGGTCCAGCAGCGTGGCCAGCGCACTCTTGGCAGACTGGTAGGCCAGCTCGGCACGGCGCACGTCCTGCTCGCCCCGCGCCACCTCGATTTGCGCCCGCAACACGGCGACTTGCGTCACGCTGCCGGCGGCGAACCGCGTGCGGGCGTCCTTCTCGTGCTCCCGACTCGCCAGCAGCAGCCGCTTCTGGATCTCGACCGCCTGCTGCAGCCCGACGGCGCCGTAGTACAGCTGCGCCGTGCCAAACAAGACCTCGCGGCGGGCCGTCTCAACGCCCAGCGCGGTCATCTCGTACGCGGTCGAGGCCGCACTGGCAGAGGCCCACAGCGCCGGGGCGAACAGCGTCTGCGTGACCTGCAACTGGCCCGAGAACTGGTGCTGGGCCTGAATGACCATCTCGGAAAAGCCAGATGGCATCATCACATAGGGGGTGGGGCCAGGATTGACCGGCGACACGGGCATACTCGGGTCCGCGGGTGCGCTGGTCGGCACGCCCACGTCCTTGATGACATAGCCGGTCGGCATCGCCAGCTTGGCCTCGGTCGAGTTGTACATGTACGTGCCGCTGGCCGTGACCTGTGGCAGGTAGCCGGACCACGCCTTGCGCGACAGCTCGCGGGCTTGGGTCAGGCGGCTCTGCGCGACCTGCAGGTCCAAGTTGCGCTCGGACGCCTGCTTCAACGCAGCGTCGAACGTCAGCGTGGGGGCCGACGGGGTAGGTGCGGTGACGGTCAGCGCAAGCGCCGCCAACAACGGGGCAATCATCTCGAAACTCCTGGGTCTTGCGGTTCGATTCCGTACGCCAGCTCATGCGGGGCCGGCGGGTCAGGGGGAGTTGGCCAAGTCTCGGTGCGGTCCGATCGCGCCATGCAGCAACAGGTCGACCATCAGCGACGTGCGGTCGGTGATGCTCGGGGGCCTGTCGAGCGACAGCCAGTGAACGAAGAAGGTCTGGAACACGCCCATCAAGAGCAACGCAACGTCCTCCGGAGCGCGCCCACCCAAGTCCGCAGGCGTGGTGTGTTCGCGCATCCACTCGGTGACGCGAAGGTGGGCCACGCTGAAGCGACTCAGCGGCTGGTCTGCCTCTTCGCTGGCGATGTCGCCCATCTGCTGCATCAACACGGCAAAGGTGTCGCGCCGGCGGTCGACGAACTCCAGCGAGTGCCGCAGCAGCAGCTCGAGCTTCTGGGCGAAGGTCAGGCTGTCGGGATAGGGCAAGTCGAACGCGGACATCATCTCGCGACTGACCAGATCGTGGAGCCCTTGCGTGATCTCTTCCTTGCTGCGGAAGTAGGCGTACAGCGAGGGGACGGTGTAGCCCGCCTCTGCCGCGATGTCCTGCATGGTGGCGCGAGGATTGCGCGCGAATGCCCGGGCCGCGGCCTCGAGGATGTCGACGCGGGTGCGCTCGGCTTTACGCGCCCTTCGGTTCTCTTGAATGTCGATTAAAGTATTCATCAGCGTGCGTACATCTACCGATCCGACGCACGCAAGTCAAGGCGGCCCGTCGCTGCGAAATGAATCGCAACACCAGCGCGACGGGGTGACCGCCTTGCACGCGACCGCGCCCGGCTTTAGCCTGCCCAAGCGGCCGACCTGACCTGCCGCGGGAGAGTGCGACGATGGCGCAAAGACTGACGCATCTGTTCGCGTTGCTGGGGGTATTTGTCTGGACCGGTTGCGTGGTCACCTCGGTGCACCCGCACGTGGACGCCGACAAGTCGGTGAACGACCCCAAGCTGTTCGGTGCGTGGGTGATGGAGAGCGACAAGGAGTCGGTCTGGCTGCACGTCGGACCGCGCTCGCCTGCCGGCCAGACGCTGCTGGTGCTGAACCAGCCGAGCAAGGAGACGCGCGAATTCGGCTGGATGGGCGGCGAGTTGCTGACAGCCCCGGCCGGAACCGACGCCGTCGCCAGCCTTGGGTTCGAGTACGAGGGCAAGGACGATGGCACGATGGCGCCGGTCGAGCGGAAGTCTTGGTTCCTGCTGCGGTATCAGGTCTCCGGCGACACGCTGAAGCTCGAGAGGCTGGACAACGACGCTACGGCCGAGGCGATCCGGCGCGGCGAAGTGGCCGGCGAAGCGCCCGCGGTGCCGACGGGTCCGCAGGGCGACAAGAAGGCCGGACCGCCCACGCTGCAAGCGTTTCCGCAGGGACTGGCCGCCTGGCTCTCCCACAAGGACTCAGCGGCAAAGGGCCCCGTTTGGGTCGAATTCGCCGTGTTCTCGAGGGCAAAGGCTGCGGTCCCTCCGACTGCCAGGACCCCTGAGACGCCGTCCCCCAAGCCCGCAGCCAAACCCCGCTGACCCTGCCGATACGGAGGACGCCCCCATGACCGACCCCGCCACCACCGCCCCACTGCACGCTGTCCCCGGTGTTTGCGATGTCACGTTCGTGCGTCCTGACGATGCCGACCCCCATGCCACGCCACAGCTGCTGATCGACCTGCCGCACGGAGCCACCACCCGCGAGCACTACGACGCGGTCAGGAATCGCCTGCACAGCCCCCTGCCCCATCGGCTCGAGGCGTTCTACTTCGTCAATACCGACGTCGGCAGCCCTGAAGTGGGTGCTTGGGTTGCGGAATTGGTTGCCCGTCCGCTCGCCGCCCCTGACCTCCTGCTGGCGTGGGCGGCCACTGGAGCCGTCGCGCCGCCCAAGCCGCTGGCGACCGTGTTGGTCCGCAGCCACATCCCGCGCACGTTCATCGACTGCAATCGCAGCGCTGACGCGGACCCGAACGCGCTGAAGTCGGGGGCGCTGACGGGTCTGCTGCCCGAGTACATCACCGACCCCGCCGACCGCGATGCGCTGTTGGACCTGCACCGCCGCTACCACCGCGTGGCCTCGCACGCCCACTCGCTGGTCTGCGGTGCGGGAGGTATGGCCCTTGCGCTGCACACCTACGCCCCTCGCAGCGTCGGCATCACGACCATCGACGCCGACATCGTGCGGAATCTGGAAGCCGCTTACGTGCCCGAGACTTACGCCACCTGGCCAGAGCGCCATCCCGTCGACCTGATCACGCGTGACATGAACGACACGCTGCGCGCCCCAGCCGAGCTCGTCGCCGCGATCCGCAAGGGTTACGACGAGATGGGCGTACCGACCGCTGAGAACGCCTCGTATCGCCTGCACCCGGACACCATGGGCACCCGCTATGCCCTGCGGCATCCCGACCACGTCGTGTCCGTCGAGCTGCGGCGCGACCTGCTGGCGGACCCGTTCGATCCGTTCGTGCAGATGCACATCAGCCCCGAGAAGGCCCGACGCATGGCGATTCCGCTTGCTGTTGCGCTGCTTGCATGGGCCAACCGATGAAGACCCGGCTGACGCTGCTGATCGACTCGCTGGCCCCTGGTGGCGCGCAGACGCAGATCGTGCAACTGGCCGCCAGTCTGGACCCGGACCTGTGGCAGGTGCGCCTGCACTGGTACAACGACACGCGGCGGTTCCGCGAGGTGCCCGACGGTGCGGGGGGCGGCCTGCTGGCCCGACGCAACCTTGCGGACCCCAAGTTCTATCTGCAGATGGCCCGGTTGGTTTCGCTGCGAGAATCCGACCTGGTCCACGCCTGGCTACCGTCGCCCGCCCTGTACGGCACGCTTGCGGGTCTGCTGCCGGGGTCCGCGCCTGTGGTGACGGCGGTGCGCTCGTCGCCGTCGCTGTTTGCCCATGACCCGACCCAGCGGCGGCTGACGCTGTGGACCTCGCGGCTGGCGGCGGCGACGACCAGCAACAGTTCGGCATCGCTCGACTGGCTGATCGGGCACGGCGTCCCCTCCAACCGCCTGCACTACATCGGCAATGCCCTGCCCAGATCGATTGCCGACCGCACGCCATCGACAGCGGAGCAGCGCGGGCAGCTGCTGGAAAGTCTGGGCCTGGACCCCCTGCGGCCGCCCATCGTGTCCCTGGGTCGCTTCGACGCGTACAAGAACCAGGACGGCCTGGTGCGGGCGCTGGCGATGGTGCGCGACCGTCGGCGGGAGCCCGTGCCACCGCTGCTGCTGGCCGGTTTCCTCGAGGACCAGCAGAGGGTTGAGCACGTGCGACAGCTGGCCAAGGACCTGCGACTGGAGGTGCACATCGTGCCGGCCGTGACGGACGTCGCCACGCTGCTGGAGGCCGGAC
>JBMOIG010000167.1:0-9048 GCA_049317445.1 Myxococcota bacterium
CGACGACGACGGCATCGCCGATGCACTGGATGACTGCCCACTTGCGGCGGATCCCAGCCAGGTGGACACCAACGGCGACGGCGAGGGCGACGCTTGCGACTCCGACGACGACGGAGACGGCGTGCTCGATGCGAAGGACAACTGCCCGCTGGCGGCGAATCCGAGCCAGACCGATACCGACGGTGACAAGCTGGGCGACGCTTGTGACGAGGACGACGACGGCGATGGCCTGAACGACGTCATCGAGGACAAGGACGGCGACGGCGTGCTCGATGCGGGCGAAACGGACCCGCTGGTTGTGGACACCGACGGCGACGGCTTGGACGACGGGGTCGAGGACTTCGACGCCGATGGTGTCCGCGACGCCGACGAGACCGACCCGACCCTGCCCGACACCGACGGCGACGGCATCAAGGACGGCGTCGAAGACGCCAACAAGAATGGTCAGGTAGACCCGGGTGAGACCGACCCGTTGAAGGCCGACACCGACGGCGACGGCCTTGCCGACGGGGCCGAGGACAAGAACGGCAACGGCAAGGTGGACGCCGGGGAGACCTCGCCGCTGAAGGCCGACACCGACGGCGACGGTCTGACGGACGGGCAGGAAACGAGCACCGACCCGCTGGTCGCCGATACTGACGGCGATGGACTCAGCGACGCAGTCGAGGACAAGAACGCCAACGGCATCGTCGATGCTGGCGAGACCAGCCCGAACCTGCCCGACTCCGACGGAGACGGCATCAAGGACGGCGTCGAAGACGCCAACCAGAACGGGGTGTTCGACTCTGGCGAGACCGATCCGCTCAACGCCGACACCGACGGCGACGGTCTGGTTGACGGTGTCGAGGACAAGAACGGCAACGGCAAAGTCGACCCGGGCGAGACCGACCCGCGCGTGGCGGAGCAACCCGTCGAACAGCTGTTGGGCAACGGCTGTACGGCCGGGGCGACGGGGCAGGCAGGGGGGATGCTGTCGGCGCTGGCCGTGCTCGCCCTGTTGCTTCTGGTGCGGCTTCGGCGACGCCCAACAGCGACGACGGCGGCGGCGGCGGTGCTCCTCGCACTGACGCTGCCGTGCACCCACGTTCTTGCGGCCGATGCTGCCTCAGTGCTGCAATACCGAGGTGCCGTGACGGGCGAAGGCCTGCTGCACTCGGACGGCGGCAAGCTGCTTGGGCACCTGCAACCCGCCGTCGGCCTATGGACACACTACGACCGTCGCCCCCTGACGTTGAGCCGGGCGGTGCCGGGCGGAACCGCGACGGTCTACGACGCCGTTGCCTCGCAGGTCGCCGGAGAGGTTGTCGCGGCCGTGGGCCTGTTTGGCTGGGCAGAGCTGGGCATCGTGGTGCCGGTGGTGCTGGACCAGACCGGTGACGCTTCCCCGGCAGGTCCGGGGTCGGAACCGACGCTTGGCCCCGGTCTGGGGGACGTCCGCGTGCTGCCGAAGGTCCGCCTGCTGTCGTATGGCGCGATGGACTTGGCCCTTTCCGTCGCCATCGATGTCCCCACAGCCACGGCAGCTTACTCGGGAAGCGGCACGATCGACGTCGCCCCGCGACTCACCGGGTCCGTGGCAAGCGAGCGTTTTGGTGCCCTCTTGACCCTGGACACCCTGCTGCGCGACGTCGGAGACCAGTCAACCACCCCAGCAAAGTCGAGCGGAAACGGATGGCAGGTGACGGCGGGCGCATGGGCGGGCGTGATCCCCCGGGTGCTGGATGTCGTGGTCGACTCCCGCTGGACGCTGAGTCAGGGCGCGTTGGACGCCCAACGCCGGTCGGGCGAGGTGCTGGGCGGCCTGCGCGTATCGCTGCCCGCCGGCTTCGCAGTCACCGCCGCAGCGGGACCAGGCGTGGGCCAAACCCCCGGAACCCCCGAGTTCAGGGCCCTGCTCGGGCTGACTTGGGTGTTGGACCCCAACCAGGACCGCGACCGAGACGGCGTGCCGGACGACGTCGACCAATGCCCCGACGTTCCTGAAGATGTCGACGGCTTTGAGGACGGCGACGGCTGCGTCGACCCGGACAACGACGGCGACGGCATTGCCGACGTTTCGGATGGCTGTCGGGACGATGCAGAGGACAAGGACGGATTCGAAGACGCAGACGGCTGCCCAGAGCTGGACAACGATGGCGACGGCGTCTTCGACCGGGAAGATGCGTGTCCGACGGAGCCCGAGGACGAGGACGACTACGAGGACGACGACGGCTGCCCCGACCTCGACCACGACAAGGACGGCATCGTGGACACGGCGGATAAGTGTCCTGGCGAATACGGCGTCGCCGCAGAGTCCGGCTGTCCGGCCCAAGACACGGACAAGGACGGCATTTCCGACGCAGCGGACCTGTGTCCGGCTCGACCAGAGACCTTCAACGGCGTGGCAGACGAGGACGGCTGCCCTGACGGGGCGAACAAGGTCGTGGTCACGGACACCGAGGTCAAGGTGCTGGAAAAGATTCATTTCGACTCGGGCCGGAGCACGATCATGCCAGTCAGCTACGCGCTGCTGGACGCCGCGGCGGCGACGCTGAAGCTGACGCCGAAGATTGGGCGGTTGCAGGTGGAAGGCCACACCGACGATCTGGGCGACGACACGGCCAACCTGACGTTGTCGCAGGCGCGTGCCGAAGCCGTCGTCAAGTATCTGATCGAGCGGGGCATTTCCGCAGATCGGCTGGTGGCCCGCGGTTTCGGCGAGAGCCAGCCGCTGTGTCCCGACGTGGCGACGCTGGTCGACGAGGGCGCCCAAGGGAAGAAGCCACTGGCCGCTTGCCGCGAGCGCAACCACCGTGTCGAGTTCAAGGTCTTGGAACTCAACGGCAAGCCCGTCCCCGCTCCGTCCCGACCGGGCCCGAACCGGGCGAGCAAAGTGGCGGTGACGGCTACAGTTGCCCCCAAGCATGGCGAAGCCTGAGGTTGGCCGCCGCAAGTCCTCGCAAGTCGTAAAGATGCACCTCGATCGCGCGGTCCTGCGCCGGCCAGTCGGGGAACAAGCCGTAGCGGGCCGGCGACACCGTGGCCCATGCCGCGCGCCGACGGTCCAGCGCCTGCTGCATCGACTCGACATAACGGGCGAACCGGACCTCGAGCACATCCGACGGCAGGAGCGCGCCAGACCGAAGGTAAGAAGCCGACTCCGGTGCCCTGGGGTCGTCGCCCCGCACAGCCGACTCCGATGACCCGCCCAGCGGCAATCGTCCCGGGGGATTCAGGGGCGCAGCGAGTCGGTTGATGGTGGCCTTTGCCGCGTCGATGCGGTCGGCGTACGAAGCGACAAGGGCTTGCCGCCTCTTGGCATTTGTCTCGCGCACGCGGATGGCTTCTGTCTCGGCAGAGGCCAGACGGCTTCCCGCGTCGGCCAACTGGCGGGCGAACTCGATGTCCTGCGAGCGTTCCCGGTCCAGACGAGCCTTGCGTGCACGGGTCGCCGCCATACGCGCGGCCGAACCGGCATAGGCCCCGCGCAGTCGCTCCAAATCCGCGCGTTTCTTGACGAGTTCTCTCTCCAACGTCTCGATCTTCACCTCTGTGCCCTGGGCCGTGCGCTCCAGTTCCTTCAGGCTCCCCCGGGCGGCGTGCGACCGTGGCCGGGCCTCGCGAAACCGCCTGTCAATGTCCGCAGCCTCGTCCCAAGCGGCCGCATAGCGCTGCTCGAGCCCCGGGAGTTCCTTTAGCAATTCCGCATACTCGCGAAGCACTTCATCCTCTTGCCGCAAAATCGCGTCGTCGGCCTGGATAGCGGCGGACAACGTCTCGATCCAGAACGTCAAACCCTCACTGGACGTTGGCACGTCCTCTCCACAGCCGCGGCCGTCCTCCGCCGGAATGCACCTGCACTGCCCGCCGAAACACAGTTCGTCCTGAGCACACTCGCGGCATCCGCCACGACAATCGGCCCCGCAACCATTGGCGACCGTCGACGGATTCGATGCCCCCCCATCTGCGACATCCGCTCCGAATGCGGCGACGGTGGGAAGACCGACCGGGCCGTGCAGCACAAACCCGGCCTTGAGTCGCACGACGCGCGCCTGCTCGACCTGAATGCCCTTCATGGCTTCTGCCGTCGACTCGGCAAGGTCGGCTGAGCCCCGTTCGACCAGCTGGTTGAGGTGGTCCAGACTCGCCACGGCTCGAGCGAGCTCATCGGGTGTGCCCTGCGGCAGGGAGGACAGTCTGTACACGCCCTCGAAAACTGCGCGAACGATCGGTGCCCGGATGCGGCCCTCTTGCTCGATCGTGCGATACGGGTCGTCCGCCGTACCCGCGCATCCCAGCACGAAAACCGACAGGACAGTCAGGGTCACCGCTCGCGGAAACCAAGGCATCGACCAAGCGACGGCGTTGCGCATCCAACTCTCCGCGATGAGCGCTGGGCACCGCCTCGACGACCTGCGTCACGGGCGGCACGAAAGGGAGCTTGCTCCTGAACCGAGGGGTCTCACCGACACGAATATCGTGGATCACAAACTGTCCAAAACCTTCGGAATTGTCAACAGGTCGCCTCGCCTTCGCGTTTCCCAGCTGGGTACGCTCAGCGTGCGTCGTCCGGCCCCCCTTCTAACCAACTTGTGAAGAATGATGTTTGCAGAACGAGGGCGACCTGAGATACAGACTTTGCTAAGATGGATGGGTTTGGGTCGGAGACCGGGCCGCCGCGGTTCCGATCTGGCTACGCTTTCGACGTGCCAACGTGTCGCTGTGGGAGGTTTCCGGATGGTCACGCGCAACTTGCGAACGGACGGTTCTGCGGTCCGGTTGACCTTGCTCACCAACCAAGCGAAGGCTTTGACCCTGTTGCTGGCGACCCTTTCGGTCGGGCTTGCGGCGTGCGGCCAAGACTCGGTGGTTGGCGGGCCTGAGTACACTGCGGACACCAACCCAAATGGCCCTGACTCCCAAATCTGCCCCGACGGCACCTGCCTCCCCGACCCTTGCACCGTGACGGGTGCAGAGTTTTGCGACGGCTTGGACAACGACTGCAACGGACTGACCGACGACGGCCTTTGTGATGACGGCAACCCCTGTTCGATCGACCGCTGCGATCTCGCTGGCTTGCCCGGTGCCTGCACCTCGACGCTGATTCTGGATGGCCCCTGCGACGACGGCAGCAAGTGCACCTCCGGCGAAAAATGCGTCCAGGGCGTCTGCACCCCCGAACAGTCCATCGATTGCGACGACGGCAACCCCTGCACGGCGGACGTGTGCGACCCGGTGACGCTTGCCTGCGATCACACGGCGACCAGCGGCCCGTGCGAAGACGGATCGGCGTGCACCACGAACGACACCTGCGCCGAAGGACTCTGCACCCCGGGAACCGCGCTGAATTGCGACGATGGCAATCCCTGCACCAGCGACGTTTGCGACCCCGCTCTCGGCTGCGCCCCCATCCCCGGCGACGGCGCGTGTGACGACCAGAATCCTTGCACCGAAAAAGACACATGCGCAGACGGCGCGTGCACCGGCGGCACGGTAAAGGTGTGCGACGACGGCAACCCCTGCACAACCGACCAATGCGATGCGGCGACCGGGAAGTGCGCGACCGAGGGCGGCCAGCTGTCCGGCCAGCCCTGCTCAGTGCCGGACAATGTGTGTGCAACCAGTGGGTTGTGCAAAGACGGTGCGTGCACGCCTGACGCCCAGATGGGCTGCGACGACGCCAACCCCTGTACGGTCGACACCTGCGACGCCGTCAAGGGCTGCCAGCACGCCGCCGCGTCCGGCGCTGCTTGCGACGACGGCAGCCCGTGCACCCAAGACGACATCTGTGCCCAAGGCGTGTGCAAGGCCGGCCCGAACACCTGCCAATGCGCGACAGATGCCGACTGCGCAAACGCTGCCGCCGGCAACAAGTGCCTGGGCGTCTTCGTGTGCGACAAGAGTCAGGCCGCCTACGTGTGCGTGGTCAAGCCCGGTACCGCAGTCGTGTGCGACGGCAGCCCGACCGAGTGCGGCGTTCCTGCCTGCATTCCCGACACGGGAACCTGCGGCCTCGAGGCGGTCAACGAGGGCAAGCCCTGCGACGCCGACGGCAGCGTGTGCACCTCCGGCGATGCCTGCAAGTTCGGCAAGTGCGTGGCAGGGACCCTGGCGAAGTGCGACGACGCCAACCCGTGCACCGACGACACCTGCTCGCCGAAGGTCGGCTGCGCGTTTACCGCCAACACGGCACCGTGTGAGGCAGACGGCAACGGCTGCACCTCGGGCGACACCTGCAAGGGGGGCATCTGTCTGGTAGGGTCGTTGGCCAATTGCGACGACAAGAACGCTTGCACCTTGGATGCTTGCGACCCCGGCACCGGGTCGTGCAAGCACGAATTCGGCACCACGGACGGCAAGCCCTGCGACGCCGATGGCAGCATCTGCACCGTGGGCGACTTCTGCAAGACAGGCAAGTGCGAGACCGGCCCGCAGCCCGAGTGCAACGACTACAACGTGTGCACCGACGACAAGTGCGACCCTCTGACGGGCTGCCAGTACTTGGCCCGCTTGGGTGACTGCAACACCGACGCAAACTTGTGCACACTCGACACGTGCGTGAACAAGGCGTGCGTCAAGGGTGCCGCCAAGACCTGCGAAGACGGCAACCCATGCACCGCAGACGGCTGCACGCCCAGCACAGGCGAGTGCACCTTTGACGGCGCGGCCGAGAACGGCAAGAACTGCGCGACGGGCGGCGACAAATGCGTCACGGGCGCAACCTGCGACGAAGGCAAGTGCTTGGGCGGCACGACGGTGGACTGCGACGACGACAACAGCTGCACAGCAGACACTTGCGACATGACGACGGGTCTTTGCGTGCACAAGAATGAGCCTGACGCATCGAACTGCGACGACGGCAACCCGTGCACCAGCCCCGACCGCTGCGACCACGACGGCCACTGTCTGGGAGACATGGCGGTCTGCAACGACGACAACCCGTGCACACTGGACCAGTGCCAGAAGACGAATGGCGCTTGCCAGTTCGAGCCGAATTTGGGTGACCCGTGCGAGGATGGCAGCAATTGCACGATCGGCGACAGCTGCATGGACGGTTCTTGCCGCCCGGGTCCCAAGAAGGCGTGCGAAGACGGCAACCCGTGCACCTCCGACCTCTGCGACGAGGCCAGCGGCGAGTGCGCGTTCAACGCTGCGGACGGGTCGTGTGACGACGGCGACAAGTGCACCCAGGCCGATAAGTGCGCGGACGGCAAGTGCAAGTCCGGCGTACCGATCCCCTGCGACGACGGCAACTCGTGCACCAACGACAGCTGCGACCCCAAGACCGGTCAATGCCTGGCCACCGCCGTATTCGACGGTCTGGAGTGCGCCGACGCCCAACCCTGCACCCAAGGCGACATGTGCAAGGCGGGCAAGTGCATCGCGGGCGTGGCCGTCGCCTGCAACGACGGCAACCCGTGCACTGCGGACGTGTGCGACAGCAAGACGGGCAAGTGTACGTTCCAACCCCAGAGCAACAAGGCCTGCGACGACGGCAACGGCTGCACGGTGGGCGACATCTGCGTGGTCGGCAAGTGCACCAGCGGCACCAGCACCTGCCAGTGCGAGACGACGGCCGACTGCGCCCCTCTCGAGGACGGCAATCTGTGCAACGGCACGCTGTACTGCAACGTCACTACCAACTCCTGCAAGCTAGACCTGAAGAGCGTCGTCGTATGTGACGAGAGCCAAAACACGACGTGCGCGACCTGGAAGTGCAGTCCCAGCGCGGGTAAGTGCGTGCCGGCAAATGCTCCGACGTCGACGCCCTGCGATGCCGACAAGTCGTTGTGCACGGTCGGCGACCACTGCCTCGCGGGCATCTGCCAGCCAGGGGCCCTGAATCCTTGTGACGACTCGAACCCTTGCACCAACGACAGCTGCAGCGCCGCGCTCGGCTGCCAGCACACGGCGAACCAGCTGACCTGCAGCGACGACAACCCTTGCACCGTGGGCGACCTGTGCGTGCAGGCCAAGTGCGTTGGCGGGCCAACCAAGCTGTGCTTCGACGGCGCGGACTGCACGTTCGATTTCTGCGACTCCAAGACCGGTAACTGCGCCGTAAGCCCGCTCAGCGGCGGCGCCTGTACCGACGGCAACCAGTGCACGCAAGGCGACCAGTGCAAGGTGGGCAAGTGCGAACCCGGCCCGACCAAGCCCTGCGATGACGGAAAGGCTTGTACTTCTGACCAGTGCGACGTGCTGACCGGCAACTGCGCCTACAAACCTCTGCCCACCGGCCAGCAGTGCAGTGACAGCAACCCCTGCACGCAAAACGACACCTGCAAGGACGGAGCCTGCCTGTCCGGGCCAGTGCTGGTCTGCGGTGACGGCAACGCCTGCACCAAGGACGCTTGCAACGTGGCGACGGGCGAGTGCATCTTCCCCGCGCTGCCGTTGGGGACGGCCTGCTCCGACGGTAACGCTTGCACGCTCAGCGACTTCTGCAGCAACGGCGCGTGCACCCCCGGCGCGCCCAAGGTCTGTCAGACAGGCCAGGTCTGCGCCTTGGCAGAATGCGACGCGTTGACCGGCGCTTGCCTGATCAAGCAGAACGGAACGCCGTGCGACGACGGCGACGGCTGCAGTAACGGCGACGCTTGCCAGAATGGCGTTTGCGCGCCGACGTCTTGGCAGTCATGTAACGACGGCAACGCCTGCACCAGCGACACGTGCGACAGCAAGACGGGCAAGTGCGTCTTCGCGCCGAACACGTTCTCCTGCTCGGACGGCAACTACTGCTCGGGCGGCGACCGCTGCACCAACGGCACGTGCACCGGTCAGTACGCGGTGAACTGCAGCGACGGCAACGGCTGTACGGCCGACACCTGCGACCCGGCCGCGGGCTGCGGCCACTCCAACCTGAACGCCATCCCGTGCGACGACGGCAGCGTCTGCAGCATCAACGACACTTGCGTCAACGGATCCTGCAAGGGCCAGGGCATCGTGTGCAATGACGGCAACCAGTGCACGATCGACTCGTGCGACCCGGCGACCGGCTGCAAGTACGTTCCGCACAACCTGGGCTGCAGCGATGGCAACGCCTGCACGCTCAACGACAAGTGCACC
>JBMOIG010000168.1:0-8979 GCA_049317445.1 Myxococcota bacterium
GGCCGGCAGCGGGGCTTCGCGCGTTTTGTGCTTTACGCGTGCGGGGTTGCGAGGGTCAGGCAGCCTCGGCGATAGGAGGGTGTCGCCGCCGAGCACCGCTGGAACCGCGCTCTCAGCCCTGTGGCGCGGCGCCGCTAGGCGGCTGCTTGCCCGAGTCGCCTTACCACCCACGCCCACAGCGCGGAGCCCTCAGAAAGGTGGGCACGCAGACGACCTGAAGAACCGAGTAGTACGTCTCGTGGCAGGCAAGCAGTGGATTCGGGCTCACGACCTCGCGGCCAAGGAGGAAGAGGCCGCGCGCGAAACCAAACCAGGTGCCGTCGAGGGAGAACAGCGGTGTCCCGGACGGAACCCAGGACCGCAGGATCGGTTCGCCCGGTCCCAAGCGACACACCCCTGACCAGGTGCAGGTTTCGCGTGTGGATCGCACCTCGGCGCAGGGTCCGCAACTGACGATCGGATCGTGGAGCTTACCGTCGTACTCGCGCAGATCATCGTTCGGGATTGGTCCAAGTGCTGTGCTCGGTAGGATGTCCTGCTTGCTGACCCATGCCACGACGACGGCCTGTGAACGCGGGTACGTGGCCGGATGGATGGCGGGGTCGAAGGCGTCATAGGCTGGGCGACCGCCGTTGAATGGGCTGATCTGAACGGATGGGAACTTGTCGAGGGGCCTGAGGTATCGGCTGGTGTGATTGTCCGATCCGCCGAGCCAGTCCATCTGGATCGTCGACAACACCAGCAGCCGCGCGCCGGTATCCCACAGGGCGACCCCTTCCATTGCGGCCGTGCGCCCACGCCAATGCCGCCAGCGGACCCGCTCGGGCTGGAACCACTCGCTCTTCGCTCGCTCCCGTCTGGATAGGTACCAGAGGTCACTGAAGGCGGCGCTTGCCGGGTCGAGCCGTCCAATCGGCAGCAGCGACTCGCCGGGAGCAAAAGGCCGGTCCAACCGCGCTCCCTGCCGTACCTTGACCGATCGCCTTCCCGTCAAGCTGGCGAGCAGCCGTGGGTCTGCCAAGCCAAGGGGTGCGCGGATGGCGCGAAAGTCGGCCCACAGCCAGAGACAGTGGTCAGGATCGTAGACCGCGTGCAGGGCAACGTCGTCAGGCTTTAGCTCGTAACGGCGCTGTTCGCCTCTGTCGGGCACGGCCTCCGCCAAGTCACGGGCCATCCGGGGGTCGGCCGGACCGTACAGCGGGAACTGGCAATGAACGTGCGCTTGCAGAAGCAGCCAGAGTGCGTCGGCGATGAGCCGAAGTGCGGGGTTCATGGCTTCCCCGCGGCAGGCGCGCCAATTCCGACCGGTCGCATCACGGCCCGTCCGGCGCGAGTCTCGCGCAGGACGGCGAGCCGCTGACGGAAGACCTCCGCGCCGTAGTTGTCGGCCCTGAGGTAGTGCTGTTTGCTGATCGCTTGCACTATGCCAAGTTCATCCACATTGCGGTACTGCGGCCCGATTCGTCCCGTTTCCGCCTCGGGGCATGTCGGCGGCTTGCCTCCAGTCGTACCGACGCAACGGAACAACCCGCCATCGGCGGAGTACTCAGCGAACTGCCTGGGATCGTATCCCACTTGCTCGCCCGTACTTGGCATGACCCCATAGCCGACACCGGCATCCAAAGACCGGTCCTTCAGATACCCCATGATCACCGTCGCCCGCTCCGCCCAGACGGACAGGCCTTTCAGCACGTTGCCGGTGAGAAGTTGGACCGAAGACCAAGCACTGATCGCGGCAAGCGCGCTCAAGATGCCTATGCGCCTGGGATGTCCGATGCCGTAGATCGCGGCGTACTCATCTCGGTAGGGGACCGGCCCAGACGATCCGAGTGCGAAGCGCACCGCGCCGCGTTTCATGGCATCGGCGAGCAGGTTGCGTGCCGTGTCGTCGGGCAGAGTGTCGCAGCCGAGCAGCACGACACCGACGCCGTTCTGACTTCGCCCACTACTCTGGGTTCCGCCGGCCAGACTCTCGATCCAATCGGCAAAGACCACGGAAATGGCCTCGCCATCTTTCGACCAACCGAAGAAGCGGTCGATCGCGTGGTGGCTGGTCACGAACAGCACATCAGCGGGATCGGCCAAGAGGAAGCGGGTCGTAGCGAGAACATCGCCTTTGGGACCGAGCAGCCTCGCTCGCACCACCGCGACACCGCCCGTCAGGAGTGTCTGCCGAGAACCGGGCACGACGATTTGGTCGCTGCCCTGCCCGCGCACCAGTGCGTTTCCGTCCTCACGCACGCCGGCCAAGCCCACCCCTGCCCCTATCCACCCGCCGCCGTGCGCCACGACCTGCGCACCGCATGCTGCAAGCGTCGCCGCGAACTCCTGCGCCGAGCCCCCGTCCCGCCACGGATTGCGCTTGCGGCCGTCTGGACCTACGTCCTCGTCCGGGACCATCCATGCAAGCCGAATCGATCCGGCGGCGGGTGGTACGGACCAAGTCCCGGCGAGAGCCGCTGCTACTGCACGTCCGTTGCCACCTACCGCCTGTGCTCGTCGGTCGTCTGCGTGCCAAGGCGCGTAGTGGCTGCGAGCCTTCGCATCGGCCGGAATATCCGTGTTGGCGGGAGTCGCGTCGGCATCCGACACGCGAAGCGGACTGTCCGGTTGACCGTGCGGCGGAACGGACAAAAGTTCCGAGGCCGTCCGAGGCTGCAGCGCATTGAATTCCGCGACCGTAAGGTCCACCACATGGAGGCTACCTATCGAAATCACAGCGTTCCGATCTCGCAACGCGGGCACAATCGCCTTGTCCCATCGGGGCATCGGCTTACCGCCGGTATCGAGCATCCCCCGCAGCCTTCTCGGCGACAACGGACTCGTCGCCAGTGCCGCGGTTCCGCCCTCGATCAATACGGCGTCGCCCGGCGTCGCTGCAACCGGAGTTGCTGTCGCCACGACCACCCGAGCGTAACCAATGTCTCCGGCGGCGCGGTCCAACAGGAGTGGCAGCACGACTTCGCGCGCGAACTCCACCTTGACGCCGCTGGGCGCGTCTCCGCGAACGACCGCGATGATGCTGGCGAACTCGTGGGTGTTGGGTGGCCACGACAGGAAGCCTGGCCGCCCGGCAATACCTTCGGTCCGCATACCAGGAAGTCCGCGGCCATCGGGCAACTTCGCGTCGAGGAAGGGGGCGTCGGCGGCAATGGTGCCCGACACCTTGCCGCCACTTCGATAGCGGATCTCAAGTCGAGGAGGTTCAGCCACTATCGTCCTTCCTGCAGTCAACCCGTGGCGTATTGGGCCCCACAAGATCGGGTCGCGCCCTGACCTGGGTCGGGCTCGGGCGTCGCCAATTCGCACGCCAGACTACTTGACATTGCTTTTTTTTTTCAAGGTACCGTGAGTTGCACACGGTCCAACTTGGGCCAAGACTTGGAGGGTCGAAGATGAGCATCTGCAAGCTGCGCGGCCACAGTGGAACGGCGAACGCCCAACTCGCTAGCGTTGACATCCGCGCCGACGGGACGATCACCGGCCTGCTTCTGAGCGTCAAGGCCATCGGCATGGGCTCGATCGACAACTTCGCTGAGGTCGAGCTCTCGTTTTCGCCGGGTCAAGTCTTCGACAGCAACGACATCCGCACCGCCCTCGCCTCGGTACGAATCGCGAACAACGCCACGGCCACCTATGTGTCGGGCGTCGGGGCCGACAGCGTTGCGCTGAGCGGCTTGAAGATCCCGGTCGCGCAAGGCGAACGTGTGTACATGTACGGCACCTTCAACGGTTCGGTTTCCGACGTCCAGGGAACGGCATACCTCTACATCGAGGATGGCTTCGACGAGCGCCTTCGCCGACGCTGACGGTTCGCCGACGCTACCACCGCGTCCGGCCCGGCCCTCGACCGCTGCCTCGGGTCCGGGCCGGTCTGGGAGACCGCCATGCCCAAAGGTATTGACTACG
Source organism: Myxococcota bacterium (assembly GCA_049317445.1). GTDB lineage: Bacteria > Myxococcota_A > UBA9042 > UBA9042 > UBA9042 > CAJBNH01. The sequence goes on from JBMOIG010000168.1 coordinate 3,910, forward strand.
CTGGTTCCCCGATCTGCACTCCTGTCGCCGCTTCCCGCCGTCCGACACAGTACGTCAGCTTCGCCCAGTTGGGGATCTTCCACGAGCTCACAGCACCCAAGGCCCTTCCTTCAAAACTGGCCGGCTTGCTCCCCGGGGTGACCTCGTCCGAGGTCCGAGTCGAGTTCGGGCTGGAGACAACCTACCAGCAGATCTGGCAGCTTCGGCAACTCGAACTCGGCGACCTCGTCTCGCACATGTCTCTGGCGCCGGGCGAACAACTCGAGGTTGCCGCGGAGCGAATGGAGCGGCTGACATTCGAGCAGAGCCGGGAGGCCGCGAGCGAATTGACGCAAACAACCGAAGTCGGCGCCACCGATCGTGAAGCACTCACTGTGGCGGCGACGACCGCATCGGCGTCGCAGTGGTCGGCATCCGCAAATGTCGGGTTCCGGTTGCCCGCCTACGGACTGAGCGGCGGCGGCTCGGCGGGCTACGGCAAGCAGGTCTCCGCCACCAGTGCCGCCACCGCAGAGCGCATTCAAGAGAGGACGCATCGCACTGCCACCACGCAGAAGACGCAAAGCAAGATCACCCTCAAGACGACAGCCGAGACCGTGATCACCGACAGCCGACGCCGGCTGATCAAGAATCCGAGTGACGACAAGGCGACGCATGTATTCGCCTACGAGTTGTTCAAGCGCTTCCGCGTCATCACCGCACTGGATTCCGTACGGCCGGTCGTCGTGGTCCATCTGGCGCCCTTCGCGTTCGACGCCCGATTCGTTTCCCAGAACACCGCATTTCTGGAGGAGGCGCTGTTCGACGCCACGCTGCGCAAGAGCTTACCCGAGGCCGGCGCGGCGGCACGGGTCCTCGAGGCCGGGCGTGCACCGGAGGCCGTCGTCCCCGAGGAGGATCTGCGCACCCTCGAACTCATGCTGTTTGAAGATGCTGCCGATACCAAGAGCGCGGCGACCGGGTTCGACGTCGACGAGGCTCATGGACCCGTGCTCAATCTGTCGCAACCGCTCATGGGATACGACTGGGATACTCTGGCCGGCCAGGCGGGCGCCGAGACCCAGCCGATGGCGAACGAGAAGGTGTTCAAGTCATGGACCGACGGCACGGGAACCGTTACCGGGTCGATGTGGTGGGGAAAGTCGGCTCGAATGGACTTCGAGCAGTGGACCTCGATCGGCTTGGGCGAGCTCTTCCTCGGGTGGCGGTACCTCCGCCAAATGTACCGCACTGCCCAACAAGAGCCGAGCGCGTCACTTGCAAGGTCGTGGGTTGGCAATCGGTCAGGCTTCCTGCGAGCCTTCGCCGACCTCGTGCGAAACAAGTGGTCGACGGCCGACAAGAAGGCCTTGCTGATGGCCCTGCCCGGCCCGGGAGATGTGAAGGACCGCGGCAGTCAGCTGGCTCGCCGACTCGACACCTTTCTGATGCTGGCAGATGTTGTTCTGGCCAAGTCGGCCGGCGCAACACCCTCCGACCTCGGTTCCGCGAGCGACGAGTCCAGCCTGGGCGCCTTGTTGGGCCACATCGCCCTCCACGCGGATCACTACTGCGGCAAGTACCTCAGCTACTTGTTCCGAAGCAGAGGAACGAGCGTCCTCGTCCCTATCGCTAACGCGGCTCTGGGCGAGTCGTCGAGCGATCCCGTTTCGGCTCCGACGCCGTGGCGCGGGTGGTACCGGGCCGACGACTTGCGGTTGGATGGCCGCCGGCTCGTCATTCCGATGAGCATCCCCGTGGATCACGATTGGACGCTCGACTTCGAGTTCGAGACCGTCGGCGGTGCCTTGTTCACGATTGTCGAAGCGGCTGCGGCCCTGGAAGCGGCAGCCGCGCCGGTCGCCAAACTGGTCGCAGCCCGCTTGGACGATGGCGACTCGCCTGCCAATCCTTCCGAGCAGCCGCCCCCTGTTGCCGCGACGATGGACGCGGTCGTGCAAAGTGCATTGCTGAGCCTCACCGCTCTGCCGCCGACGTCGCTGGCGAAGCTTCCGATCGCGGTGCAAGACGCGATCAAGCACGCGAAGAAGGTCTTCACTGCGCCAAGTCCCGCCGGCAAGAAGCCCGCCTACCTCGAGCCATTCGGTAGCCCCGGTGCAGCAACACCGAACCCGGAGACCTACGTCCAGACCACCGACGAGATCCGGGTACTCGCGGACGGCGCGCATCTCGTGATCCAGTTCGCCGGATGCTCGTGACGACAGCCCGCTGACGCGAACGGGTGTCCAGACACTCTGCCGGTCCCGAGGCGATGAACGCAAGAAGCCCCGCTGTCGGTTCGGGCCGGCAGCGGGGCTTCGCGCGTTTTGTGCTTGTCGTGTGCGGGGTTGCGGTGGTCAGGCGGCCTGGGTCTGCGCCTTGGCCGCTTCGGTCTTGCGGCGCACGTCGTCCATGTCCAGCGCCTTGGTCTGCCGCAGCAGGTCGTTCAGTCCCTCTGCGGGCACCATGCCCGGCTCGCTGAACAGCAGGATGCCGTCGCGGAAGATCATCAGCGTGGGGATCGAGCGGATGCCGAACGCGCCCGCCAGGCCCTGCTCTTCTTCCGTGTTGATCTTGCCGAAGGTGACGTCGGGGTTGGCCGCGGCGACCTTCTCGTAGATCGGGCCGAACGAGCGGCAGGGGCCGCACCAGGGCGCCCACCAATCGATGAAGGTGATGCCTTCCTTCTGGACGGTTTCGGTGAAGTTGGACTCGGTCAAGTTGACGGTACTCATGGGTTCTCTCCTGCATGGTTCGGGGAAGTGCGTCTTCCGGACCGTCTGAGCCGCGACCTTTCCGAAGGATTCACGCCCTGCAGCAACAGGGGTAGGATGGCGCGGCGCAAGGCTTCCCCCTGCGCCGATCCGGGTGCTCGTTTGTCCCATTCCCCCCGCACGCCTTCGAGGTCGACATGGTCGTCGAGTCCTTCCCGTCCCCTTCCCAAGGTACCGCAGCTGTTCTGCTTCCCGCGCTTCGGGAGGCCCTGGGCCGCGACCCGATCCTCGCTGCCCTGTGCGGCGACGACCTGGAGGTCCTGCTGCCCTACATGCAGCCCCTGACCTTTGAGTCCGGCGGCGTCATCGTGCGGCAGGACGACACCGGGCGGGACCTCTACTTCATCGGCGACGGCCAGGTGCGCCTGCGTCGCAACGCCATGGACCTGGGGCGTCAGGGGCCGGGCGAGCACTTTGGCGAGCTGGGACTGCTGACCGGCCGACCGCGTGCGGCAACGGTGTCGGCCGAAACACAGGTGACGGCACTGCGCCTGACCCACGACCGCTGGCGCGCGATGGCACAGGAGTGCCCGAACGAGGCGCTGCGGCTGGTGCAGTCGCTGGTCTCGCGCATCGCCCACCGCCTGACCGAGATGACGGACCGCGTGGACCTGTTGCTGAAAGAGCGGTCGATGCCGCGCCGGTCGGCCGTGCATGTGCAGTTGAACGGCCGACTGCACCGGGTGCGCACGGGCACGCCGCTGCACGCGATCCTGCCCACCGACGTCGACGGCTATCCGGTGGTGGCAGGTCTGATCGACCACAAGCCGGTGTCGCTGAACACGCCGCTGACCTCTGACGCGCACCTGGCGCCGCTGACGACGCAGCACTGGGAGGGGCGCGCGGTGTTTCGCCAGTCGGTGGCGCTGCTGCTGCTCGAGGCGGCCAAGTCCGAGGGCGTCGAGATCCGCATCGGGCCGTCGTTGGGCTACGCACAGCGGGTCGAGGTGGTCGACGACAACCCAGGAGATTTGCAGGCGTTGGCCGACCGTCTGGCCAAGACCATGCGCGAGCTGGCGGCCGGCGACGTGCCCTTCCGCGTCGAGCTGTGGACCGTCGAAGAGGCGATGATCCACTTTGGCGAGCAGATGTGGGACGACGCCGCCCACCTGTTGCGCAGCCACCGCGAGTCGACGGTGCCCCTGGTGTCGTGCGGCAAGGTGTATGCGCTGGGCCTGGGGCCGCTGCTGCCCAGTGCGGGCATCATCCGCAATTTCTCGCTGGTCGAGCAGGGTCGCGAGCTGATGCTGTACTTCGGCGACGACGACAAGCAACTGCGCGCACATGGCGAAGAGGCGCCCGCCGCGCCTGCCGCCACCGACGTGCGCATGGTGACCGAGCACGAGCGCTGGGCCGACCGGCTGGGCGTGACAAGTGCAGGCGCCTTCAACGAATTCTGCATCTCCGGCAAGGTGTCGAACATCATCCGCATCAGCGAGGGCTTCCACGAGAAGCGTTTGGGCGCGGTGGCCGACGAGATCGCGCAACGCACCGGCGTGCGGGTGGTGTGCGTGGCAGGGCCGTCGTCGTCGGGCAAGACGACCTTCATCAAGCGGCTGACGGTCCAGTTGCAGGTCAACGGGCTGAATCCCATCGGCATTTCGCTGGACGACTACTACGTGGACCGCGAAAAGACGGTCAAGGACGAGCACGGCGAATACGACTTCGAGGCGCTGGAGGCCATCGACCTGGGGCTGCTGCAGAACCACCTGCGACGGCTGATGGCGGGCGAGACGGTCAAGACGTCCAAGTACGACTTCAAGCTGGGCAAAAGCCTGCCAGAGGGCGGCCCCGAGCTGCACCTCGACGACCGCGACATCCTGATGCTTGAGGGCATCCACGGCCTGAATCCGGGGCTGCTGGGCGACGCCGTGGACCGCGATCTGGTGTACCGCATCTTCATCAACCCGCAGACGGCGCTGCCGTTCGACCGGCTGAACCGGGTGAATGTGTCGGATCTCAGGCTGTTGCGCCGAATCGTCCGCGACCGCCACCAGCGCGGCTACAGTGCCGCCGACAACATCGCGCGCTGGCCGTCGGTGCGCCGGGGCGAGAGCCTGCACATCTTTCCGTTCCTGCCCCAAGCCGACGTGGTGTTCGACTCGTCGCTGATCTACGAGCTGTCGGTGCTGAAGGTGTTTGCGGAACGGTACTTGCTCGAGGTCGACCAGACCCACCCCAGCTACATGACGGCGTATCGGCTGCGGCAGTTGATCGACCGGTTTGTCACGATCTACCCGGATCACGTGCCGCCGACTTCGATTTTGCGCGAGTTCATTGGGGGGAGTGGGTTTGAGTATTAGGGGAGGGGAGGGTG
>JBMOIG010000169.1:0-8928 GCA_049317445.1 Myxococcota bacterium
CCCCCGCCCCCTCCTCCGAGGTCCCGATGCTTAGCAAGAACCGCAAGTGGCTGCATACCCTCGCCTTCGTGCTTCTGTCCGCCTCGGCCGTCAGTTGCGGCGACGGCATCATGGACGAGGTCGGCGGCGCCGACACGAACGGCGACCTCGACCAGGTGGGTGAGTTGCCACCCGACGACGGCTTTGCGGACCAACTCGACGTGGATCAGGGCGTCAAGCTGATCGTCGTACAGCCCAAGGCCGCGGCGGTCGTCAGCCCTCAGTCCAACGTTCAGGTGCAGGCCAAGCTGGTGCCGGCACCGTCTGGCGACCTGACGTTCGAGATCACCGACGAGGGCGGCGCCGTCCTGGCCAGCGGCGACGTAACCGACACGACCGACTTCGGGGCTGACATCCCTGCGCCGACCGAGCCGGGCGCGCACAAGTGGAAGATCGAGGTCAAGGACAAGACCACCGGCGAAACGGTGGCCACGGCAGAGATCACCTTTCTGGTCAATACGTTGCCCACGGCTCCCCAAGTCTCGATCCAGCCCAAGCCCGCCTCGGCCAAGGACAGCCTGACCGTGCAGCTCGACAAGCCGGCCAAGGACGACGACGGCCAGACCATCACCTACACCTATGCGTGGACCAAGGACGGGCAGCCGACGGGCGAGACCGGCGAGTCGTTGCCGCAGGGGCTGGCCAAGAAGGGCGAGACGTGGACGGTCATTGTGGTTGCGAGCGATGGTGTGGGCCAGAGCCCGGCCGCGACGGCGACGATCGTGGTGGGCAACGCGGCCCCCGACCCGGCAGCCCTGGCCGCCATGGCGACGGAGGTGTCGATCGACGGTGCGATCCAGGCGACAGAGGCCGGTCCGGCGACGGACATCGACGGCGATACGTTGACCATCACGTGGGTGTGGACGGTAGACGGCGAGGTTGTGCCCGGGGTCCACGGACCAGCGGCGACGGTGGCGGAACTCGCGCAGGCGCTCGGCAAGCCGATCAACGCGGGTGCCGAGATCGGGGTCGCCCAGCAGGTCAGCGATGGAGAAGCGACGGCGACTTCTGACGTCAGTAAGGTGACCGTGGTGGGGGGGACGGCGTGCTCCGCGCTGGCGCTCGCACCCCATGTGGTGTGCACCGAAAACGGCACGAGCGACCCCGTGCTCAGTTGCGACTCCGAGACCCTGGGCGACGGGGTGATCTGCGTGGTGGTCACGGGCCTGCCCAAGGATGCCACGCCGGTCGTGGCCTCGAGCGAAACACTCCCGATCGGCCTGAGCGCTGGGCCCCCCGTCGACGGCCCGTTCGACCTGGAAGTGGTGGACGAAAACGGCAACGTCGTGGGTTCGGCGGTCTTTGCCACCATCGGCGACGTGCAGACGGTGCAGGCCAAGCCGGCGACGCCCGGCCTCAACACCCTGACAGTCCTGGTTCGCAAGGACGGCAAAGTCGTGGGCACATGGACGGCGGACGTCTACCTGAACACTCCGCCCACCGCGCCTGACGTGGCCATCCAGCCCAACCCGGCGCAGGCGGGTGAGGCGCTGACGGCCAAGATCACGTTGCCTTCGCAAGACATCGACAGCAGCCTCGCCCAGCCGATCACCTACAGCTATGTGTGGACGGTCAACGGCAAACCCACCAGCTACTCCGGTGACACGGTGCCGGCCGGCGTCGTCGCGAAGGGCGAACTGTGGCAGGTCACCGTGACGCCGAGCGACGGCGTCGAGAACGGCCCGTCGGCCTCCTCGTTCCTGACCGTCGGCAATGCGCCGCCCAACACCCCGGTCCTGGCGATCGAGCCCCCGCAGGTCGGCTTGCTGGGGACGATCAAGGTCACCATCGTCAACCCGCAGGTCACCGACGGCGACGGCGACGCCGTCACGACCACGCTGGTGTGGAAGGTCGACGGAGTCGTCGTGCCCGGCATCACCGGGACCACGGCGAAGGTGAAGGACCTCGCGGCCGCCGGCGCAAGCGTCCAAGCAGGCTCGACGATTTCCGTCGTCGCGGTCGCCAGCGACGGCGCCTCGCAGGTCAGTTCGGTGCCCGCCACCGTCCAGGTGGTCGGCGGCGACGCCATCTGCAGCACCGACGCGATCCCTTGCGCCGCGAACGCGCAGTGCACGGAGAATGGGACCTACGCCCCCAAGTGCGCGTGCGCCGCGCCGTGGGTGGGCGACGGCACACTGTGTCTGGCGGCCGGAATCCCGGCGGTGGGGATTGCGGGGGAAGTGACGCAGGTGACCGCAGACCTTGCGATCGGCACGGGCGCCCAGGGCCCGTTCCTGGTCCGACTGCTGGATGCCGACGGCAACGTGTTGGCGAGTGGTCAGGCGGTGGCCGGCAAGGCCACGCTTCAGGCCAATCTGCCCCAGGGAAGTGCCACGTGGACGATGCAAGTCCTCGATGTCAATGGGATGCTTGTGGCGGCCGTCTCCAGCAGCGTGTTCGGCGACACCCCGCCGAGCGCACCCATCGTGACGCTTGGACCCGACCAGCCCACCGTGCAGTCGGGCGTGCAGTTGGTCAAGGCCGAGGCGACCGACCCTGACGCCGGGCAACTGTTGACCTATACCTATGCGTGGAAAAAGAACGGTCAGCCCACCGGCATCGTCACGCCCGATCTCGCCCCCGGTGTGGCCAAGAAGGGCGAGGAATGGACCCTGGTTGTGGTGGCCAGCGACGGCATTACGACGGGCAAGCCCGGCCAGACCTCCGTGGTCATCGCCAACTCGCCGCCTTCCCCGTTTGCCGCTAGCCTGCCGGAGAAGGTGGGATTGCTTGGCGTGGTGGCGGTCCTGGTCGAGCCCATGCCGACCAAGGATGTCGACGGTGATGCGCTGACCTATACCGTCGAGTGGCGCGTGGACGACGAGGTGGTGCCGGGTCAGACCGGTCCCAGCCTCAACCTGCCCGACGTGGTGTTGGCGAGCGGAAAGGTCTTGCAGGCAGGGGCCAAGATCACGTGCGTGGTCATCGCCAGCGACGGCGTCGTCGCTACGTCTGTCCTCAGCGACCCGTGCATTGTCGAGGGCTCGGGCGCAGACGTTTGCAAGCTGTTCAACCCCTGCAACTCGAACGCGCTGTGCATCAACAACGGCACGCTAGCGCCGCTCTGTGTCTGCAAGGTCGGTTACAGCGGTGATGGCTTGGTCTGCGACGACGTGAACGAGTGCGTGGCCAACAACGGCGGCTGCGACGCCAACGCCCAGTGCACGAACGTCCCCGGGTCGGTCACGTGCGCCTGCAAAGCCGGTTTCACCGGCGACGGCAAGGTCTGTACCGACGTCAACGAGTGCGAAGTCGGCAACGGCGGGTGCAGCGGCAACGCGACGTGCAGCAACACTTCGGGCGGCTTCACCTGCTCGTGCCTGGCCGGTTACACGGGCGACGGCAAGATCTGCAACGACGTCGACGAGTGCGCCAGCAACAACGGCGGCTGCGACGTCAACGCGGCCTGCAGCAACAGCGCCGGCGGCTTCTCTTGCGCCTGCAAGACCGGCTTCAGCGGCGACGGCAAGACGTGCAGCGACGTCAACGAATGCGCTGTCGGCAACGGCGGTTGCGACGTGCACGCGACGTGCGCCAATACGGTGGGCAGCTTCGGGTGCGCCTGCAACGCCGGCTTCAGCGGCGACGGCAAGACCTGCGTGGATATCAACGAGTGCGACAGCAACAACGGCGGCTGCGACGGCAACGCCCTATGCACCAACGCGCCCGGTTCGTTCACGTGCACTTGCGCCGTCGGCTACGAAGGCAACGGCAAGACCTGTGTCGACGTGAACGAGTGCCAGAGCAACAACGGCGGCTGTGACCAGGACGCGCAGTGCACCAACACGCCGGGCTCGTCCACTTGCGCGTGCAAGCCTGGCTTCAGCGGCGACGGCAAGACCTGTTCAGACGTCAACGAGTGCAGCAGCAATAACGGTGGCTGCGACCTCAACGCCACCTGCACCAACGGTGTGGGCACCTTCTCCTGCGCCTGCAAGGCCGGCTACATCGGCGACGGCAAGACGTGCTCGGACATCAACGAATGCACCACGGACAACGGCGGCTGTGACGCCAACGCCTCGTGCACGAACCTGCCGGGCTCGTCCAGCTGCGCCTGCAATGCGGGCTTCGGCGGCGACGGCAAGACCTGTGCAGACGTGAACGAATGCGCCGACAACAACGGCGGCTGTGATGCCAATGCAGCGTGCACCAACAGTGTCGGCAGCTTCTCCTGCGCCTGCAAGGCCGGATACAGCGGCGACGGCGTGTCGTGCGTAGACGTGAACGAATGCAACGTCGGCAACGGCGGGTGCAGCGCCAATGCGCAGTGCACCAACGCCATCGGGTCCTTCTCCTGCGCCTGCAACCCGGGCTACACCGGCAACGGCGTCACGTGCGCCGACGTGAACGAGTGCGCTGTGGACAACGGCGGTTGCAGCGTGCTTGTCACTTGCACCAACACGCTGGGGGCTTTCCAGTGCGGGGCCTGCCCCAGCGGCTACACCGGCGACGGCGTGACCTGCGCCGACATCAACGAATGCGCAGACAACAATGGAGGTTGCAGCGGCCTGACGTCGTGCACCAACACACCCGGCAGCTTCCTGTGCGGCCTGTGCCCTAGCGGCTACACCGGCGACGGAGTGACCTGCACGGACCTGAACGAGTGCGACTCAGGCAACGGCGGCTGCGACTTGCTGACCACGTGCACCAACAAGCCCGGCTCCTTCACCTGCGGCGCCTGCCCCAGCGGCTACACGGGCACGGGAGCCACGAGCTGCACCGACGTGAACGAGTGCACCAACAACAACGGCGGCTGCGACGTGCTGACGACGTGCACCAACAAGCCGGGCACGTTCACGTGTGGCGGCTGTCCGTCGGGCTACACCGGGACCGGCGCAACGGGGTGCACGGACGTGAACGAGTGCACCAACAACAACGGCGGCTGCGACGTGCTGACGACATGCACGAACAAGCCGGGCACGTTCACGTGTGGCGGCTGTCCGTCGGGCTACACCGGGACCGGCGCAACGGGGTGCACGGATGTGAACGAGTGCACCAACAACAACGGCGGCTGCGATCTGCTGACGACATGCACCAACCAGCCCGGCACCTTCGCGTGCGGCGCCTGTCCCAGCGGTTACACCGGCACCGGTGCCACGAGCTGCACGGATGTGAACGAGTGTCAGACCAACAACGGCGGGTGCAGTGCCAACGCGACCTGTACCAACACGCCGGGATCGCTGTCCTGCGCGTGCAACTCTGGCTATGCGGGCGACGGCGTGACCTGCACCGACGTGAACGAGTGCCTGACCAACAACGGCGGTTGCAGCGCGGACGGTATCTGCACGAACACCCTTGGATCGCGGACTTGCGCGTGCAAGACCGGCTACACCGGTAACGGCGTGACCTGCACCGACGTGAACGAATGCCAAACCAACAACGGTGGATGTAGCGCCAACGCCACGTGCACCAACACGCCGGGGTCGTCGTCGTGCGCCTGCAATACGGGCTACACCGGCAACGGGGTGACCTGTACCGACGTGAACGAGTGCCTGACCGGCAATGGCGGGTGCAGCGCGGACGCGACGTGCACGAACACGCAAGGATCCCGCACCTGCGCCTGCAACACGGGCTATACGGGCAACGGCGTGACCTGCACCGACGTCAACGAGTGTCTGGTCAACAACGGCGGATGCAGCGCCGACGCGACGTGCACGAACACGCCCGGATCCCGCACGTGCGCCTGCAAGACGGGCTATGCGGGCGACGGCGTGACTTGCGCCGACGTGAACGAGTGCCTGACCAACAACGGCGGTTGCAGTGCCAATGCCACCTGCACCAACACGCCGGGATCGCGGACCTGCGCGTGCAACGCCGGCTACAGTGGCAACGGCGTCACCTGCAACCCGGCTGGCTGCAGCGACGGCACCCGCGAGGGCTTCACCAACGCCACGCAGTTCACCACGATCGCAGGCTGTTCGGGTGGATTCAGCTTGGCCGGTATGCTCCCGACGACCAGCTCGCAGTGCGGCCTGGTCGCGGGCAACAGCAGCACGAATCCGAACGGCACGGGTTGCAGCGCCGCCGACCTGTGCGAGACGGGGTGGCACATTTGCAAGACGTCGCTGGAGGTCAAGAACTCGTCGGCCACCGCCGGCTGCACCGGCGTGACAGACGCGGGCGCCGCATCGTTGTTCTTCTCCAGCCTGCAGAGCAGCCAGGGCAACGCCGTTTGCTCCGTCACCGGCACCAACGACCTGTTCGGCTGCGGCAACCTCGGCACCACGCCCAATGCGGCCGCGTGCACGCCGTTGACACGATCCAGCGGCGACTTGTGCTCCGTGCTTGGCGCACCCTGGTCGTGCGTCAGCGCCAACGGCGGCTTCGACGAGGCGATCAAGGTCGTCAAGTCCGGTCCGTTGCGTGGCGGCGTCTTGTGCTGCAAGGACTAGGTCTCTTGTCGGCTGAGTCCCCGGCTGGCCATCCCCGACCCTCTAGATGGAACAACACCCCATGAACAGACTCTCGAACGCCATCGCCGTCGGTGCCCTATCGCTTGCGACGGCAGCCGCCGTTCTCGGCGCGGCCTCCCCCGCACTCGCAGAACTCCCAGGCAGCGTCGAGCTGGGTGCGTTCGGCGGCTACGACGGCAAGGCCGAGACCAACGAGCTGGGTAACGCCCGGGACAAGACCCAGGTGCCTCAGGGGGCAGGAGGCGTGGGGCTTCGCGTCGGCTACGCGTTCTTCGAGCGGCTGTCGGCCGAACTCGAGGCGAAGTACGTGTTCTCTGAGCTCAAGGGGTCTGGCGACTCGGCGCCCATCTTCGGCTGGCGGGCCAGCGCGCTGTGGAACTTCGTGGACGACGGCAAGTTGCGTCCCTTCGCCCGGTTTGGCCTGGGTGCCGACATCTTGAGGACGGACTCGGCCAACGTCGCGGACCCGAGCGACCCTGACGCCGCCACGGTCTTTGGCGCAGGCACGCGATACGCCTTCACCGACGATTGGGGGGCGCGCCTGGACCTGTTGGGTGTCGTGGTGCCCGGTCGCAACAAGGAGAAGCTGGTAGAGGGTGAGGCGTGGCTGGGGGTGTACTACACGCTGGGCGGCGTGCCGCGCGATACCGACCTGGACACGATCATCGACAAGGAAGACAAGTGCCCGACCGTAAAGGAAGACATGGACGGCTGGGAGGACAAGGACGGCTGCCCGGACCCGGACAACGACGGCGACGGTCTGCTGGACGGCGATGACAAGTGCCCGAACGAGGCAGAGGTCGTGAATGGTCTGAAGGACCAGGACGGCTGCCCCGACGGTGACCGGGACGGCGACCGGATCGAGGACGGCGATGACCAATGCCCGCTCCAGGCCGAGACGGTCAATGGATTCATGGACGAGGACGGCTGCCCGGACGTCGAGCCCGACACCGACGGCGACGGACTCTTGGACAGCAAGGACAAGTGCCCGGCGCAGCCCGAGACCAAGAATGGCTATCAGGACGAGGATGGCTGCCCGGATGCCGAGCCGGATACGGACGGCGACGGCCTGGTCGACAGCAAGGACAAGTGCCCCGCGGAACCTGAGACTCGAAATGGCTTTGAAGACGCCGACGGCTGCCCGGACGTCCTGCCCGAGAGGCTGCAGAAGTTCTCTGGCGCCATCCAGGGCATCGTATTCAAGACCGGATCCGCCAAGATCATGCCGACTTCGTTCAAGATTCTGGACGGAGCCGTCGGCGTGCTGGCCGAGTTCAAGGACACCAAGGTCGAGATCCAAGGCCACACGGACAACGTGGGCAAGCCCGAGGCGAACAAGAAGCTGTCGCTGGAACGCGCCCTGTCGGTCAAGGCGTACCTGGTCGGCAAGGGCATCGTCGCCGAGCGGCTGTCGACGGTGGGCTATGGTCCGGACAAGCCGGTCATGGACAACAAGACCAAGGGAGGCAAGGCGAAGAACCGCCGCATCGAGTTCGCGCTGCAGTAGTCGCCACGTATCTGCACGCGGTCGTGTCGTGACCGCCATCCCTTCCGCGGCGAGGTTGACGGGGCGAGGTGCGTTTGGCCGCGCCTACGGCTTCTCGACGACGGCCTTTAGCTTGGCCAGACCCTTGTCGAAGTCCTTGCCCACCATGGCGTCCATGTCGACGAACACCGAGAACGCCTTGCCGATGAAGCCGTTCTTCCCCTCCATGCGCCACGTGACGGTCGACTGGGCGCCCTGCGGCACGATGGTGAAGGTCGTCGGGTTGGTCGCCTCCATCGGCTTGAAGAGCTCCAGGCGGATCGCGACCCTCTCGTTCGGAACCGCTTCGGTCACGGTCATCCGCCCGCTGCCGACGTCGTCGTTGCCCTTCCACTCGTAGACGGCGCCGACGCCTGAGGGCGAGCCCGAGTAGGTCTTCTGCATCTGCGGGTCCAACTCGTTCCACGGCGACCAGGCGTCCCACAAATGAAGATCGTTCAGGTGGGGGAAGATCTTCTCGGGCGCCGCCGCCATCGTCGCCGACCGCTGCACCGAGAACGCCGCCGGTCGCGACTGGATGAAGACGGCAAAAGCTATCAGGACGATGGCCAGGATCAGCAGGATCTTGCGCAACATGGTGTCGGTCTCCGTGCGCACGCGGCGCGGTTGGGGGATGGGCGCGTCTGGGGCCTCAGGGCGTCCTGGGCAGGCTCAACCACCTGAATGGGTGCGGTAACTTGGCCACGCAATCCACCCCTGAGGACAAAAGACTTGTACCCCGCCGCTCCGCGTCCCGCACGCAAGAACGCTTGGAATTGCGTCATCATCGTCACTTGCCTTGTCGATCGTCACCGCGACGCCCCGCCGCGAGGTTTCCTGGTTGGTCGACACGGGATCTGGATCTAGCTGAAATCACGAGACTCTGTGCGAAGTCTGAACTTTCTTTCGCCCCGCGTAGATCGCCCGTCCCACTGCCGCGTCGTAATCCAC
>JBMOIG010000170.1:0-8888 GCA_049317445.1 Myxococcota bacterium
GGATCGAAGGGGGGCGCGGCCATGCTGTTCGTGTACCGGAGCAACCGCGTCGAGGAGCTGGCCCGGCAGCTGGCCGACCTGCTGCGGTCCGACCCTTCCGACGACCCGATGGCGCCCGAGCTGGTGGCGGTGCAGGGCCGGGGCATGGAGCGTTGGCTGTCGCACGCGCTTGCGACCGAGCTGGGCGCTACTGCCAACATCGAATTCCCGTTTCCGGCCAAGGCGATCGAGGGGGCCATCGAGGGGCTGCTGGGGACGCCCTCGGCCGCGCCGATCGCCGAGGGCGCGCCGGACTGGGACGCCGACCATCTGGCGTGGGCGGTGCTCGCCTCGCTGCAAGCCCGCCTGGAGCAAACCGAATTCGCGCCACTGCGGCGGTGGCTGGCCCGCGACGACCTGTCGGTGGTGCGCCGGCGCGAGTGGCTGCTGGCCCAGCGGATCGGCGACCTGTTCGACCGCTATGCCGCGTGGCGACCGGACCTGATGCGCGAGTGGGACGCCGGGCGGCCGGGCGAGCTGGCCGTGGGCGACCACGCGTGGCAGCCGGTGCTGTGGCGCGACGTGCGCGGTCGGATCGCGGCACAGCCCCTCTATGTACGGCTGGGGGAACTGCAACGGGAGCTGGCGGAGGCCGAGGCGTTCGGTGCCGATCCGTTCGCCGGTCAGACGCTGCCGGGGCGGCGGATCCTGTTCTCGATCTCGACCCTGCCCGAGCTGCACCTGCAGGCGGCACGGCTGCTTGCGCGCACCATCGACGTGCACCTGTTCGCGCTGACGCCGTCGCAAGAGCTGTGGCACCACGTTCGCAGTCGCCGCGAGATCGCCCGCGAGCTGTGCCTGCGCAAGGACGAGGCGACCGCGCAGGACTTGAATTTGGAGGAAGGCAATCCGCTGCTGGCGTCGCTCGGGCGGCTGGGGCGCGACTTCCAGGTGCTGCTGGAGGGTCAGGACGGCAGCGAGCTGGACGTGCAGGACCAAGAGACGGCGTTTGTCGATCCCGCACCGCAGCAAGACTTGGACGCGGGGCAGGCGACCTTGTTGCACGTGCTGCAATCCGACGTGTTGCATCTGCGGCATCGGGGGCGGCGGGTGGCGCCGGGGCTGGATGCGTGCCCCCCGGTCGAGCTGCCGCCGGGCGATGACTCGCTGCGGGTGCACGTGTGCCATGGTCCGGTGCGGCAGGTCGAGGTGCTGCGCGACGAGCTGCTGGGGCTGCTGGACGCCGACCCGACGCTGCAGCCGCGCGACATCGTGGTGATGAGCCCGGACATCGAGACGTTTGCGCCGCTGGTCGAGGCCGTGTTTGCCGCCGGGGGCCGGGACGAGGGCGCGCCGTTGCTGCGGGTGTCGGTGGCCGATCGCACGCTGCGCCGCGACAATGCGGTGGCCGATGCGCTGTTGCGGGTGCTCACCCTGGCCCGGTCGCGCGCCACGGCGTCCGAGGTGCTGGAGCTGCTGGAGCTGGAGCCGGTGCGCCGCCGTTTTGAGCTGCAGCCCGACGACGTGCCGCAGATCCAACGCTGGGTGCGCGACGCAGGCGTGCGCTGGGGCATCGACGCCGACCACCGACAGCGCGAGCGGCAGCAGGACGACCCGCAGAACACCTGGCAGTTCGGTCTGGACCGGCTGCTGCTGGGCGTGGCGATGCCCGACGAGGACGGGCGGCTGTTCGGCGGCGTGCTGCCGGTCGACGGGCTGGAGGGCAGCGGCGTGGCATTGCTGGGGCGGTTTGCGGCGTTTGCCTCGGCCGTGTTCGACACTTGCGCGGCGTTTCGCGAGCCGGCGGACCTGGCGACGTGGCAGCAGCGGCTGGCCGATGCGCTGCAGCGACTGACGGCGACGACGGCGCGGGCGAGCTGGCTGCAACGGCAGGTGCTGGACGAGATCGAGGCGGTGGGCGGGCGGATCCGCGCGGTGGCGGCGGGTCAGGGGCCGGTCGGTGGGCCCAAGCTGGAGGTCGACGCGATCCAGACGCTGCTGGACGGTCGTTTTGCGGTCGCACAAAAGGCCAAGGGGCTGCTGACGGGCGACGTGACGTTCTGTGCGCTGGTGCCGCTGCGCAGCATCCCGTTTCGCGTGGTGTGCCTGCTGGGGATGGACGACGCGACGTTTCCGCGCCGTACGGCGTCGAGCGGCTTCGATCTGGTGGCCGCCAAGCCGCGGGTGGGCGACCGCAGCAGCCGCGACGACGACCGCGCGCTGTTTCTCGACGCCCTGCTGGCCGCTCGCGACAAGGTGCGGATCTTCTACGCGGGCCGCGACACGCGCCGCAATCACGAGCTGCCACCCGCGGTTCCGGTGGCCGAGCTGCTGGACGTGGCCGAGGCGAGCGCGCGGTCGAGCGCCGGGTCGATCCGCCGGCTGGTGGTGGTCGAGCACACGCTGCAGCCCTTCAGCCCGCGGCAATTCGGCGCCGATGGCCGCCCCCCGCAAAGCTTTGATGCCCGCATGGCGCGCGCCGCGACCCGACTGCTGGGCCAGCGCCTGACCACGTCGCCGCCGCTGTTCGCCGAGCCGCTGCCGCCGCCCGATGTCGCGGACGAGGCGGGCGCGGTGGTGACGATCGACGAGCTGGTGCGCTTCTTCCAGAACCCCGCGCAATTCGTGCTGCGCCAGCGCCTAGGGCTGTACCCGGCCGACGAAGAGGCGCCGCCCGACGACCGCGACCCCATCGAGCTGGACGGCCTGCAGGTGTGGGCGGTGGGCAACGACGTTGTGCAGCACAGCATGGCCGGGCAGTCGGAAGACGTCGTCGCGGCCGCGGTGCGGGCGCGCGGGCAGCTGCCGCCCGGTGCGCTGGGTCAGGTCGCGTATCACGAGGTGGCGGCCGAGGTCGCGCAACTGCTCGAGCGACTGCCGCTGTATCGCCAAGGCGCCGCGCGGTCGGTGGTGGTCGAGTTGACGGTGCCGGGGCTGCCGCGGCTGTTCGGCACGCTGCCCGACGTGTGGCAGGACGGACTCGCGCCTTTTCGCTATGGCAAGCGCAAGCCGGTGCACGAGCTGGAATTGTGGATTCGCCATCTGGCCCTGACGCACGCCGAGCCGCACCTGACGCACCGCAGCGCGTTTGTGTCGCGCAGCGACGATGTGTTCACGCTGGGGTCACTGGCGCCTGACGCCACGACCCGCGCCGAGCTGGCCCGCACGCACTTGACCGAGCTGCTGCGCCTGTACGTCCACGGCCAGACGCTGCCGCTGGCGCTGCTGCCCGCCGGGTCGGCGGCGTTTGCCCGTGCCTGGCGCAAGGAGCGCGACGAATCCTTGCGCCGCACCAAAGCCTGGAATGCCGCCAACACCGCCTGGCTGGACGGCCGCGGCGGCGGCGACGGCACCAACGCGGCGTTGGCGCAGGTGTTCGCGGAATTCGTGCCTTGGCGCGCGGGCATGGCGCTGCCGGGGCGGGCGCAGGAACGCGGGCTGACCTTCGAGGCGTTGGCGTTGCAGGTGTGGGGGCCGCTGCTCGACGCGCCCGCCGCGGATCAGGAGGGGGCATGACGACCTCGACCCTGCCAGGGACGCTTGGGTCGGCGCCCGCGTTGCAGCCCTATCGGCCCACGGCGCCGATCGTCGGCGGGATTGCCCTGCTGGAGGCAAGCGCCGGCACCGGCAAGACCTACAGCATCGCCGACCTGTACACGCGCCTGATTGCAGAGGACGGCCTGGACGTGCGGCGCATCCTGGTCGTCACGTTTACCGACGCGGCGACGGCCGAGCTGCGGGCGCGGGTGCGACGCCGGCTGGGCGAGGCGTTGGAAGCGCTGGAGACCGCTGCGTTCGACCCGCAAGCGCCTGAACCCAAAGAGGTCGTGCTGGCCCATCTGGTGGTGCGCGCCCGTGACGAGGGGCTGGGGACGACCTTTGTCCGCAGGCTGGCGGCGGCGCGCGAGAGCTTTGACGAGGCGGCGATCTTCACCATCCACGGCTTCTGCCAGCGTACGCTGCAGCGCAACGCGTTCGAGAGCGGCGCCGACTTCGATCTCGAGCTGACCGACGACCTGCCGCTGCTGACCGAGGCGATCGACGACTTTCTCGTGCGCGAGCTGCACGACCTGCCGCTCGATCTCGTCGCGTTTCTGCAAGGACGTCGCGTGCATCGCGCCGGGCTGCTGGCACTGGGCAAGCTGGTGTTGCTGCATCCCGACGCGGCGGTCGAGCCCGACCCGCCGACCGAGCCGTTTGCCGCCGTGGTGGCGCACGAGTGGCGTCCGGTGACGGCGGCGCTGCAGGCGCGGTGGTCCAGCGAAGGGGCCGAGCTGTTTGCGGCGCTGCAACAAGCTTGCGCGACCGGGCTGTTGTCGCAGTCGTCGTTCAAGCTGACCAAGCTGCAAGCGGCCCACGCGGCGGTGACCGACTGGCTGGCGCGCGGGGCTCCGGTGGAAGCCGAGGTGCTCGAGGCGCTGGCCTTCTTCTCCCCCGACAAGATCCAGTCGAGCCTGAACAAGGGCAAGTCCCTGCCCCCACACGCGATCTCTGCGCTCTGCGCGGGCGTGGCCCAGGCCCAGGCGCGCCTGACCGCCGCCGCCGACCGGGTGCGCACCGGCTTCTGCGCGTTCCTGGGGCCGCAGCTGCAGCATCGCAAGCAGCAAAGGCAGTTGCAGTCGTTCTCGGACATGCTGCGGCAGCTGCAGCAAGGGCTGACGGGGGAGCATCGGGCGGCGCTGCGGCGCGGGATCCGGGCGCAGTTCCAGGCCGCGCTGATCGACGAGTTCCAGGACACCGACCCTGTGCAGTGGCAGATCTTCCACGACGTGTTTGGTCAGGCCGAACACGACGAGCCGCTGCCGCCCCTGGTGCTGATCGGCGACCCCAAGCAGGCGATTTATGGCTTTCGCGGCGCCGACTTGCACACGTACCTGACGGCGCGCGCCGAGGCGTCGGCCGGCCAGCACACGCTCGACATGAACTTTCGCTCCGACGGCCCGCTGGTTGTTGCGGTGCAACATCTGTTCGGTGGCGAGCTGCCGTTTGCCGATCCGCGCATCTCGCTGCCGCTGGTGCATCCCGCCCAGAAGGACGCCCGCGTGCACCCGCCGCAGCCCGCCCTGACGTTGCGGTTCCTGACGACCGCCCGTATCGCCCACACCGCCGACCCGCTGGGACCCGACCCGGGCGAGGTGCTGTCGGGCGAGGCCAAGCCCGCGGACAAGAAGCGGATTACCCCGGCGTTGGGGCAGCACCTGGCGCAAGACGTGGTCGGCCTGCTGACGTCGGGGACCGAGATCGACGTCAAGGTCCGGCGGCTGCAAGACGGCGTCGAGACCGAGGTCGTCGAGCGGCGGCCGGTGCGACCCGCCGACATCGCCGTGCTGGTGCGCCGCAATCAAGAGGCCGTGGACTTGCAGGCCGAGCTGGCGCGTCGCGGGGTGCCGGGGGTGCTGTCGAGCTCGGGCGACGTGTTCGGGTCCGCGTCGGCGACGGCCTTTGCCGCGCTGCTGGCCGCCATCGCCGACCCCGAGGACACCGGGCAACTGTGCGTGGCGCTGTCGACGCCGCTGATCGGCCTGGACGCCGCGGGTCTGGCGCGGCTGCAGCTGGACGACGCCCAGCGGCAGGCGTGGGGCGACCGGCAGCGGGCGTGGCTGGCCGAGTGGCGCGACCACGGCTTTGTGCGCGCGATTCGGGCGGTACTGGCCAGTCGGTGCGCCCGCGACCCGCTGGCGCCGGACGGCATGGTGTCGATCCCAGAGCGGCTGCTGACCCTGCCCGACGGCGAGCGGCGCCTGACCGACCTGCTGCATCTGGTCGAGCTGACGCAAGCCGCCGCGCTGCACCAAGGGCTGAATCCGCAAGGCGTCTTGACGTGGCTGACGCGCCAGCGCGCCGGCACCGACGAGCGCGATGAGACCCGCGAGCTGCGGCTGGAGACCGACGCGGCGGCCGTGCAGCTGGTGACCATCCACAAGTGCAAGGGCCTGCAGTACCCGTTCGTGTTCTGTCCGTCGGCGTGGGAGGTCAAGCAGGACGTTCGGCCGGAGAACCTGGTGTTCCACGACCCGGACCGCGACGAGGCGCTGACGCTGGACCTGCGCTCGGATGCACAGGCCGAGCCCAAGGCGGGGCACACGGTGATTGCGGGGGTGGATTCGCTGGCCGAGGCGCTGCGGGTGCTGTACGTCGCCTTTACGCGGGCGCAGCACCGCACGTTCGTGTACCTGGGCAATCTGAAAGACTATCCGGACTCGGCGCTGGCTTGGTTGCTGCACCGCAACAACGTGAGTGACCCGACTGCGCCGGCCGTGTGGATCCCGGCCGTGCAGGCGTACGTGGCCGCGCTGACCGAGCAGCGGCTGCACGCCGAAGTGGTCGAGGCGCTGCAGGATTGCCCATCGGCGGCGGTCGAGCTCGTCGGGCCACTGGATCTGGGCAAGGCGTGGGTCGAGACATCCGACCAGCAGCCGGTGCTGAGCGCCCGCGTGTTCCGGGGGCCGCGGCCCGACCCGCTGTGGCGACGGGCCAGCTATTCGTCGCTGGGTATGCGCGGCCGGCCCACGGTCGACGACGAGCCCGAGCAGCAACAGTTCTGGAAGAACGCGGACTTCGATGTCGACCCGGAAGCGCCTGAGCCCGCGCCCGGCCCGACCGCCGACCTGCCGGTGCCCGACGACGCGCCCGACGTGCCCTTGGACCAGCCCCTGCTGCCCGGCGTGCGGTTCGTGCCGTCTGAGGTGTTCGGCAACTTCGTGCATTCGATCTTCGAACACCACGACTTTCAGGGTTCGGCAGATGCGCTGCGCACCGAAGTGGCCGAACAGCAGCGGCGCTACGGTCTGGGCGTGGACATCGACCGGGTGACGGCGGGTTTGGACCTGGTGCTGGACACGCCGCTGGGGGCGATGGTGCAGGATCGAACGCTGCGGGCGGTGGCAAAGTCCCAGCGCCTGACAGAGCTGCGGTTCGACTTTCCGCTGGTGGGGGCCGACGGGGCGCCGGGCAGCGTCAGCAGTGGCGATCTGGCCGACGTGTTGCGCCGCAAGAGGGGCCCTGGCTCGCCGCTGACCGACGCGTACCTGGACACCGTGGCGCGCATGGGGTTTGCGCCGCTGCGGGGCTTTTTGAACGGCAGCATCGATCTCGTGTTCCGCCTGCCGACGCCGGACGGTGAGCGCTGGTTCCTGGCCGATTACAAGACCAACTGGCTGGGCTCGCGCGATCCGCGGCGGTGCACGGCGCGGCATTACCAGCCCGCGGCGCTGCATGTTGCGATGCAACATGGCCACTACTTCCTGCAATACCACCTGTACGCGGTCGCGCTGCACCGCTGGCTGTCGTGGCGGCTGCCCGGGTATGACTATGACCGGCACTTTGGCGGTGGGTTGTACCTGTTCGTGCGCGGGATGGTGGGTGGCGATGCGGGGTTGCCGGCGGAGCTGCGGCCCGGGGTGTTTGCCGACCGGCCGGATCGGGGGCTGATTCTGGCGTTGTCGGAATTGCTGCGGCGCGGTGGTGGTGTGGGGGTTGGTGGGTAGGTGGGATAGATGAGGCGGTGCAGGGACTCGCCGTTGGCCAATTCCGCTGCCGGGGGAAATGGGAAATGTCGTGCCAAAGATCGCAAAATCAGTGGCTTGACGGGTGTTTGTCCCGCGCGTAGACCTTCGAACGGGTCTGTTGCGCGCCTGAGGAAGGTCCGTGGGCGGTGGTGCGACGGGTGGCGCGGGCTTGGATCGACGGCAAAGGGTGCTTGGAGTTCCTGTACGCATGCAGACTTGGCTCAAACGCTTGGCCTTCTTCTGGATCAGCAGCTTCCTGCTCGCATCCTCGGCGTACTACCTCATGCTGGGCCTCCTGAACTACCCCAGGACCGGCCACTCTGCGATGTCGCCGTTCTGGGGCCTGTACCGCATGCCCGCCTACCACTGGCAGCACCCCCTCCAGTACATCGCGCTGCCGTGCATCTTCTACGGCCTGTTTGCTGCGTCGGCAGCGCCCTTTCTGGCCCGCAGGAGGTTTCTGCCGCGGGTCGCGGGCGCCCTGGGCTTGGCGCTCGGCGCCGTTCTGGTCAGCTCGCCGTTCGGGGGCATGCTCTGGCACTTGCACGACATGCAGGCGGGGTGGTTCCCGCAGAATTGGCTGTCGCGGCTGGTCTCTGACGGCTTCGCTCAGGGGCTCGAGATGGGCTGGGCCGTCGTCGCCGTGGCCATTCCCTACAACCTGATCGGCCTGCTGGTCAGTGTTCCCCTCACCCGGTACGGTGGGCGGCTGTTTGCTGAAGGGGGACCGGTCCTCACGCTGCGGTCATTCCGCCGTCCCGCGGGCGTCGCTTTCATCGTGGCGGTGCTGGCAGGGGCCGGGTTCGCCGTGCGCAACACCCGGGAAGTGGTGGATTTCCACTGGCGGCAGGTCCTTGTCGGCGGTCGCACCGTCACCGGCACGGTCCTGGAAGGCGAGAAGGGCGGCGAACCGGCCGAGGTCAGCGGCGTGCTGGTCCGGTGGTTCCCCGGCGAACGATCCGAAGAACTATGCACCGTCACGTACGACGACCGCGAACACCGCGAATCTCTGCACATCATGCAGGGCGACATCCGGTGGTACGACGGGCCGAATCTTCGCATCCTGGCCGGCATGGGCGGCGGACCCGGCAAGGACTACGTCTCGATACGCACCCGACCGGACGGCGAGGAAGACCGGACCACCCTGACCGACCCCCAGCCGCACGACCTCTACTTCCTGCGCGTGGTGCGGGAACCCTTGCAGCAGGCGGCCATCCTTCAGGTCGAGCGAGAGCTTGTGGCGCATCGGGCCGCGTTGCGTGCGGCGCTGCGGATTCCCGAGACGGCGTCTGAGCGTTGCGAGGATCTGATTCGGCGGTGAGCGGCCAAGGTGTCAGGTATTGAGACTTGATCCGTGAGAAGAATGCCCTGGTTTTGCCGGCGGTCCGTACCAGAAGGCCC
>JBMOIG010000171.1:0-8888 GCA_049317445.1 Myxococcota bacterium
CTGCCCTGCAGCAGAAGCTCCGGCGCGACTGGCGCCAGATCGATCTGGAGGAGTCGCTCCATGACCTGCGGGTCTGGGCGCTCGCTGAGGCAGCCTTCGCCAACACGAGCGGCTTGGCCTATGCCAATGCCGCTGGCGACGCGGCGGCGCTCCCCGCCATCATCGAGCCGTCGATGGGCGCTCGCTGGCTCGCCCCTGGCCTCGGCGGCTTCGCCTACGACGAAGCGCTCGCTGGCGCGGCGGCCCAGGATATCGTCGTGCCAAACATGACGCTCGCCCAGGGCCAGAGCGTCGTGTCGCCGTTGCAAGCGGCGCCACGGCAGCAGGCCCTGCGCTGGCTGCTGACCGTCGGCTCGGGCCTGACCTCGGTCGTCCGCAAGTTCGGCGAGGAGCGCAAGAAGCGCTTCACCAACGGCCCCGTCGACTACCCTGCCTCGCTGTTCGTCTGGAACACGCGGGATGCGACGCTCGCCTGGACCGTAATAGGGCAGTCCGCGACGACCGCTACGCCTCCGGTGCCGGTCCAAAACTACTGGGTATCCGGCGCGATGACGTTCGGCCTGTCACGAGAGGACGCCGAACACCATGTCCCCGATCTGGACGCGCTGAACCTCGTATGCACGTGCAACGGCCGACAGGTGCTCGGCGACGCGGCCGTTCGCGCCATGGTGGGCGAGGACCGCGAGCTTGGGGACCACGTCGTGGTGCACGCTGGACGCACCTACGGCGTGCGGATGCGCACAGGCGAGGTGTTCCTGCCGTCGGGGCCGAAGTCCGAGACGGTCCCGGGAAGCGTACACGTCGTGGGGCGGTTCTGGGCCGGGCTGCCGGATCTGTACAATGTCGCTGCGGATCCGCCGTTCCTGCGCATGCCGTCGATGGCCGAGGCGATGACCGGGGAAGTCCCGGACATGGACCAGTTGATGATCGGTCGAGTCGTGGTCCCGACGGTCGGCACCTACTCGGGACTTCAACTCGACGAGACGACGGGAACCACGGCCGCGGCGGTGGCCCGCTACCGTCTCCGCCGCGGCGGCGAGCTCCGTCAGGTCACACGCGGCGGAAGCACGGCGGTCGCCTGCACCCTCGGCCCCACCGCCCTCTCCCAACTCGACCGCACCACCGACGAAGTGGCCCCGCTGCGCAACCCCTTACGCAACGTCACCGGCGGCGGTGGTGGCTGTGGTGGCGGTTGCGGCGGCTGAACCCGCGTCGAAACGAACCACTCCATTCGAGGAGGACACGACATGGCCCGCAACCCCTTCTTCCGCGGCTTCGTTCCGGTCACCGACAACTACTGCGGCACGCCCTGGCAGCGCCAGATTGGACCGTCCGGGGACGAGGGCGACGCGTCGGTTCCATCGAAGCCGCCTGGCCCATGCGATCCTGGCGTGCTGGCTTCCCTGCTCGCGAAAGCGAACGGCCGTTGCGACGATCCTGCGTACGTGGCGCACACCTCGGCCCACGGCTGCCAGCGCTGCCCGCCGTTCTACACCTGCCACAAGGGCCACTGCGTACCGTGGGAGATGGCGTTGAAATCGGCAGCGGGCGGTGACTTTGCGTTGGACCGCAGTCCGCCAGCCCAGGGCGGCCTGCCTTGGCCCCGCAAGGGCTGAGCCGATTTCAGGTGGCCGCCAGCATCGTGTGGTCGAAGATGCCGGCGCGAAGGGCGGGCATTGCCGGGTCCCCGTTGGTAGAGGAGGCAGGTCCGCACCCCAGAGCCGAAGCAGTTGGTGCGGCACCTTTCGTGTCTGCGACCCCACGCAAGCGTTGCCAGCGATCCGCAGCACGTGGCAAACTTCCCGCCCCTTGGCCCCACCCTATGGGCCTGCGCGACCCGCCTGATCCTGGTCGCGATCTTGTGACGGCAACGGATGCACCGCCCCGACGAACACTACATGGACATGGCGTTGCAGGCGGCCGTCGCGGCAGGCCTCGCGGGCGACGTGCCGATCGGCGCCGTCGTCGTCCACGAAGGCGAGGTCATCGCCGTCGCCTCCAACCGCCGCGAGCAGGACCACGACCCGACCGCCCACGCCGAAATTCTCGCCCTGCAGCAGGCCGGCCGCGCCTTGGGGTCGTGGCGGCTGACCGACTGCACGCTGTACGTCACGCTGGAACCGTGCCCGATGTGCATGGGCGCCGCGATCAACGCCCGCGTCTCGCGCCTGGTGTTCGCCTGCCGCGACCAGAAGGCCGGTTCCGCCGTGTCGCTGTACCAACTGGGCAACGACGACCGCCTGAATCACCGCATGATCATCACCGAAGGGGTGCGTCGGGCGCCGGCCAGCACGATGCTGTCGGGGTTCTTCGCGTCGCTGCGGCAGGGTGAGCGCCAGGTGGACACACCAGAGCCGTAGCGCGATCTGCCGCGGTCCATCTTGCGCCGACTGCGCCGATCGACTATGTTCCTCGCGCCTGACGGGTGCTGCGATCGCCGCGCGCGATCGTCCTGTGAACGGGTCAAACCGAGCGCAGGAAAGCCCGAAAGAGCGCTGGAGAGCTGTCCGAGTGGCTGAAGGAGCCTGACTCGAAATCAGGTGTACCGAAAGGTATCGGGGGTTCGAATCCCTCGCTCTCCGCCGTACAGGGACCCGGCCATCGGTTCGCCCGGTGGTCGTGGTCCTGCCGCCCTCTGCGCGAGTGCGGTGCAGTCGCCTCATCGCCGGAGAGATGTCCGAGTGGTTTATGGTACTCGCCTGGAAAGCGGGTGTACTTCAAAAGGGTACCACGGGTTCGAATCCCGTTCTCTCCGCCGCATTCCAGTGAGCGACAGGTCATGGTCAAGGCCGGCGGCAACGGTGGATCCGTGAACCCCGCCAGGTCCGAGAGGAAGCAACGGTAGCGGCTAGATCGTGTGCCGCCGGCCCTGCCCATGACCCCCCTCGCTGTACGCATCGGCCTTCCGCACCCCCTGTTGCGTTCGTGGGGCCGGAAGGCTGTCGCGTTTTTGGGCTCGGTCGCCGTCTGATGCGCGGCCCAAGCCCCCAGCCAAGGTGAGATCCCGGAGGTCGACGTGTCGTACCTGGTCCTCGCCCGCAAGTACCGTCCCGGCACGCTGGCCGCGCTGGTCGGTCAAGAGCACATTGCCCGCGCGCTGACGAACGCCATCGAGATGAAGCGCGTTCCGCACGCCCTGCTATTCTGCGGCGCGCGGGGCACGGGCAAGACCTCGACCGCTCGCATCGTCGCCAAGATGCTGAACTGCATCGACGGCCCCACGCCCACGCCCTGCGGCAAGTGCGCGTCTTGCAAGGAAGTTGCCACCAGCACTAGCATCGACGTGATCGAGCTCGACGCGGCGTCGAACCGCGGCATCGACGAGATCCGCGAGCTGCGTTCGGGCGTCGGGTACGCCCCCAGCCGCGACCGGTCGAAGATCTACATCATCGACGAAGCGCACATGCTGACGGATCAGGCGGCCAACGCGTTCCTCAAGACGCTGGAGGAGCCGCCGTCCCACGTCGTCTTCATCCTCGCCACCACGGACCCGCAGCGGCTGCCGATTACGATTCGCTCGCGGTGCCAACGCTATGACTTTCGGCGGGTTCGCTCGGCCGACGTGGTGCAGCGGCTGGCCGAGATCTGCACGTCGGAGGGCATCGAGGCCGACCCCGCGGGCCTGTATCTGGTCGCTCGCGAAGGCGACGGGTCGATGCGCGACTCGCTGTCGGTGCTGGACCAGGTGATCGCGTTTGGCGGGCAGAAGCTCGATGTCGACTCGGTGGCGTCTTTGCTGGGCGTGGCTGACCGCAACCGCACGCACGCCCTGCTGACGGCGCTGCTGCGCAAGGACTCGGCGCTGGCGCTGACGTCGATCGGGGCCGCTCACGACCACGGCATGGACCTGCGCACGTTTGCGCGGACGATGGCGCTCGAGGCGCGCGACCTGCTGGTGTCGCGGCTGGCGGGAACGGCGGCGCGCGATCTCGTCGACAAGGCCGATAGTGAAATCGAAGGGTTGCAGAGCCTGAGCGAGGGCGTGCAGACCGCCGAGCTCGAGCGGCTGGCCCATGTCCTGCTGGAGCTGGCGGAGCAGGTGGCGCGTGCCCGGCATCCCCGGCTGGTGCTCGAGCTGGGCATGGTGCGGCTGTGCCGGGCGGCCTCGCTGGTGGACGTGGCCGAGCTGGCGACCCGGGTCGAGGGCCTGCTGACCAGCGGTCGCGGCTTTGGCGGCGGCGGCGGCGGCGGCGGTGGACGACCTGGCGGCGGCGGACCCCTCCCCTCCCCCGGTGGCAACCCGACTGCCGGGCGCGGTGGCTATGCGGGACCGTCGACGCGGATGGCAGAGTCGGCTCCCCCGGCAGTCGTGTCGGCCCCTGCGCCGGTTCGCGCTGCGCCTGTGGTCTCTGCCCCGACGGCTGTTGCCCCGGTGGTCCAAGCCGCACCTGTCGTCGAAAAGCCGACGCGTCGCATCGTCGATGGCGACCTGCCAGAGTGGTTCGAGGCCATCAAGACCCGGATGACGATGCCGGTCGAGGCCTCGCTGCTGGAGCAGGCGGTCGTACAGGACGGCTCCAATGGCACGATTCGACTGGGGTTTGTCAGCGACTTCATGGCCGGACAGGCGCGGCAGCCCGAGAAGATCAAGCTGCTGGAGCAGGGCGCGGGACTCGCGTTCGGCGGCACGTGGACGGTCGAGATCGGCGCCTCGGACCCGCGGGCGCGCACCGACAGTCTGGTCGCCCGGCGTCAAGCGGTGCGGCAGAACGAGCGGCGGCAGAACGAGCAGCTGCTTCGCGACGATCGCACGGTTCGCGCGGTGGTGGAGGCGGTGAGCGGCGAGATCGTGCAGGTCCTGCGCGAGGACGACGTGATCGCCCGCGGCGGCGAGGCCCAGGCCTGACGGAGCCGTTCTGGTGCAACTTCCCCTTGCCATCGAGAGACTTGCGGCGCTCATGGGCAAGCTGCCCGGTGTCGGCGATCGCACGGCACAGCGGCTGGCGCTGCACGTGCTGGGTCAACCGTCCGAGTACGCTCAGGCCTTGGCCCAGGCGCTGGCCGAGCTGCACGGGGCGGTCCGCTTCTGCTCGCGCTGCCACCACCTGAGCACTGCGGCGCTGTGCGGCATCTGTGCAAACCCCCATCGCGACGGGCGGTTGCTGTGCGTCGTCGAAGACGTGCCGGACCTGCTGGCGATCGAGCGATCGGGAGAATTCGGAGGCCTCTATCACGTGCTGCACGGCGTCCTGTCGCCCCTGCGCGGCGTGGGACCGCGCGACTTGACGCTGGAAGACCTGGTGCGACGCGTGGACGAGGAGGCGCCTGAAGAGGTCATCCTCGCGACGTCCGTGTCGGTAGAGGGAGAGGCGACGGCTTCGTACATCCAGACGCTGCTGCGGGGTCGGTCGGTGCGGCTCTCGCGAATCGCGAGCGGTGTGCCCCAAGGCACCGATCTGGAGTACCTGGACCAGGGAACGCTGGGGCGGGCCATGCGCGCGCGGCAGCCGCTGGAGCGAGGCTGACGACGTCTCTGCGGGAATGCGCCGCAAGCGCCGTGGGTTGCGTCGGTGGCGGGCCTGCCACAGGAGGCGGTCCTGCGAGGGCAACTTTGAGCGACGAACCACCTGAGAGGGATCGAACCGCCCGAATCATGGACCGTTTCGCGATTCCTGTTGCTGGCGCTGGTGCACCGGAGCTATACTGCGAAGGCGGGAACGGGGTCAGAAATCTCCCCCCCGCGGCCCCCCCGCCCTCAGGGCGCACGGAACCGGAAGCCCCAGCATCCCTCGGCGACCTCCGGACCCTGAACTGCTTCTGACTAGACCTGCTGCTGCTGACTCTAGACTTGCTGCTGCTGACAAGACCTGTTGCTGCTGCTGACCAGACCCATCGGTGACACGACACATCGCGCTTGCGACCCCCTGCTCATGCTGGACGAGAACCTTCCGTCGCAGCGCTGTTGGTTCGTCCGCGCCGTCGACTTCGGAGTGCGCACATGATGTTCAAGATCGGAGACCGCGCCGTGTACCCCGGCCAGGGTGTGACCGAGATCACCGGCATCGAGTCCAAGCAGATCTCGGGCAACACCGAGGTGCTCTACATGCTGCGGGTCCTGAACACCAACCGGAAGATCATGATCCCGGTGTCCAAGGTGAACTCCGTCGGCCTGCGCAAGGTCATCGGCAACGAGCAGGTCGAACGCATCTACCGCGTGCTGAAGGAGCGGACGGTCCAGGCCGTGAACCAGACGTGGAATCGCCGCTACCGCAGCTATGTCGAGAAGATCAATACGGGTTCGATCTTCGACATCGCCGAGGTCCTGCGCGACCTGAGCCTGCTGAAGTACTCCAAGCCGCTGTCGTTTGGGGAGCGCAAGATGCTCGACCAGGCGCGCACGTTGCTGGTCAAGGAGTTGTCGGTGGCTCGCGATGCTGAGGAGACGGACATCGCCCTCGAGCTCGAGTCGATCTTCAGCGCCGACCGTCCGATTGGTGCCTACGTCAGCCAGTAGCGCCGTCGCCCGCTTCCGCCCTCAGTTGCCGAACACCCGCCCGCGGACTTCTGTTGCGAGCGCCGCATAGTCGCGCGCGCCCGTCGAGTCCGGCGAGGCTGCAAACACGCATTGACCGGTCAGCTGCGCGCCCGAAAGCGCCGTGTTCACGCCGATTTCGGTGTGCAGCGGCAGACCCTCGTAGCGGGCGGCGACGGCGCGGCGGATCATCGCGTTCTGCTTCTGGTTGCGCCGGTCGACCTTGGTGTGCAGCAGCCCCAGCAGCGCCGGCGACTTGCCGAACGTGTTCTCCAGATGGCCCAGAGTCCGCATCAGGTCGTCCACGCCTTCAAGTGACAACACGCTGAGATCACAGGGGATCAGCAGCCAGTCTGCGGCGACCAGCGCGTTCAGCGTCAGCAGCCCCAGGTTCGGCGGACAGTCGAGCACAATCGCGTCGTACTGCTGACGGGCGGACCGCAGCGCGCGCGACAACAGCATCTCTCGGCCGATGCGGGTGGCCAGCTGCGACTCGGCGGCGGACAGCTGCTTGTCGGCACCCGTCACGTGCAACCCCTCGATCGTGGTTGGCAATGCCGCGGCCAGCAGGTCCGGATCCTGACCCAGCAGCACGCTGGAGACCGTCTGTTGGGAGACCGTCCGCAGGTGCGACCGCAGGCTCGACGCGACGTGCCCCTGATTGTCCAGATCGACCAGCAGCACCCGCAGCTTGTGGTCCTGCGCCAGGCTCGCCGCAAGATGCACGGCGGTCGTCGTCTTGCCCACGCCGCCCTTCTGCGCCGCGATGGCGATGACGCGACCTCGACCGGGAACCGCGCTCTGGAACGGGTGGTAGCCCGGCAGCACCGGACCCGCGCCCATGGCTTGCTTCAACCGCTGGCCGATGCCCTGCACGACCGACATGACCGACCTCCCGCATCACCGCGACCACATAGGGGCCACGTTGGCGACGGGGATAACGCGGGGGCGGCTATCGTCAACTTTTTGGCGGTTTGGCCGTTGCCGTCATTGCGGCGCCGCACCGCGCAGCTCGATCATCATGCCGCGCGAGTTGATCTCTTCCAGGATGTGCGGCGGCGGCTCGGGCAGGGTGCGCATGCCCGACTTGTAGCCGCGCATCAGGCCGGCGACGGCGTCGTCGAACCCTTCGTGCCCGCTCTTCTTTTCGATGCTGTACTCCAGTACCTGGCCGCTGGCGGTCATGCGTGTGATGCGAATCTTCGCGACCAGTCCCGCGCGCTCCCAGACCGGCACCGACGGCGGCAACACGAAGCGCTCTTGCACGGACTGCCGCACTTCACGCACGTAGGCCGAGCCGGGCATGTTCACCTTGCCTTCGCCGCCCACCTTGCCGGTCGCAGTGCCGAGGATGTCGCCCAGCTTCTTCTTCTTGGCTTGGGCGTCGGCGTTTTCGTTCAGGATGCTGCCCAGCTTGGTGTCGCCGAACAAGCCATCGGTGATCTTGGGGACCGGCAGTGGCTGGCCGGCCGCTTGCGACGCCTTGCCCGATTCGCTGCCCAGAGCGGCCACCAGCTCGGCCTGCAACAGGTCGACGGCGACGGACGGGGGCGGCTCGTGCTCGCGACGCAGGCCACGGCGCAGCGGCTCGGGGCAGCGGCGCTCGTCGAGCGGCTTGGATTCCTCTTTCTCTTCGGCCGTTTGAGCGGCGGGCTTGCGCTGCTCGGCACCGATGCAGGACGGGCTGACGACTGACGAGCAGCCGACCTCCTGCGCCGTGACGACTTCGGTGTGGCCGGTGCCTGCGGGCGCGATCATGATGGCGATGCCAAGCAGCACGTGAATGGCCGCGGCCACCCCCATGCCCACGCCCAGATCGGCTCTCGTGGTGCCCGCTTGTGCCATGACCGTCTTGTCGCCCTCCCGTCCTTGTCTGCGTCACACTTCCGGACCAAGAATCCCTGTGCGATCTAGGGCTTGGCAGGTGCCACCGCCGGCTCTTCCGTGACCAATCCAAAGCGCTCGATGCCCGCCCGCCGCAGCCGCGCCATCAGCGCCAGCACCACGCCGTAGTCCAGCCGTCGGTCGGCGCGCACGTGGACCTCCCGCAGCCCCTGCGCCTTGGGATGCTTGGGCAGCAGACCCTCAAAGGCGTCCAAGCAGGCTTCAAGACTGGGCTTTTTGCGGCAGTCGATGATCTCGTCGCGGTCCAGAAAGATGCGGCGGTTCTCGTCGATCGACAGGACCGCCTTGCCCTGCTTGTCCTTGGACGACAGGGCGTCGGCCTTGACCTTGGGCAGGTTGACGGGGATTTGGTTTTCGCCCGTGGCTTCTTGGCGCGCGTTTTCGTCGGTGACGACCTGACGCAGGGTCTCGGCCTCGCGGGAGATGCGCGCCGTCTCTACCGCTGAGGCGACCATGAAGATCACCAGCAGCACGAGCATCACGTCGACGAGCGGCGTGACGTTGATCTCTG
>JBMOIG010000172.1:0-8851 GCA_049317445.1 Myxococcota bacterium
GCCTGCCGCACCAGCGTGCCCGGCAGACCACCTTCGCGCGCAACGTAGGCATCGCCTTGGGGTTCGACCGTCAGGCCCTCGCCGGACTGCGGCGCCACCACAAGACGCACCAGCTCGCCGTCGTCGATCAGGCCGCTGGTGGCGAACTGGCCCCACACCTGCCAACCCGCCTGAATTTTCGTGGGGTTGCGAACGGTCTCGTAGGCATGGATGACGGCGTCACGGGCGGTGCCGCGGATGTGCAGGTGGGCCAGCGCTTCGCTGAGCGACTCGCCGGTCTGCACGGTCCACGAGCGAGACACGCGATTGGTGGGACCGACGGTCGGGTGCAGCGGGTCGCTGTCGGGACCCGACGGCAGCGGCGCCGTCACGCGAATCGGGCCAGCGTTGGCGGCACCGACCAGCGCGGAGCCGCGAGCGTCGGAGCGGGCGGCCGACTCCGGCGTTCCGGCGGCGGCAAGCGCGTTGCTGGGCAGCGACTCGCCTTGCAGCGCGTCCAGACGTGCGAGGGCGTCCATCGGCGCGAGCTCAGGCTCCGACGACAGCAGCGACCAGCAGTTCGCCAGCACCACAACCGTGATGACGGCAAGCGCGCCCACCGAAGGCAGGATCGCTGCGTGACGCCGCGGGTGTCGTGCGAGTTGAAGGGTCATGCCGCTCAGGTGGGAGTAGGGGTACAGAACCGAAGCGACCTTCCCATAGCTCGGGTGGCCGTGTCAACCGATAATGCGCGACGGCAGGCGCGATCGGGTCTTCAGAACGAACCCCTTTGCGGGCCGTTGGGTTGCCGATCACAGGGGCCGATTGACGGCTCGAAGTCGGGCGCACGGCCTTGAGTTCGCCGTGTCGAGAGCGTACACTCTTGCCCCCTTTGGTTCGCCAGATCTGCCCGAGGTTTCCCTTGCTGTTCCGGCTCCAGAACACCCTGACGCGTCAGAAGGAAGTCTTCGCGCCGCTGGCCCCCGGCCGGATCGGCATGTACGTCTGCGGTGTCACCGTCTATGACTACTGTCACGTCGGCCACGCTCGGGTCTGCGTCGTCTTCGACGTCGTGCAGCGTACCTTGCGGCATCTTGGCTACGATCTGACCTACGTCCGCAACTTCACCGACGTCGACGACAAGATCATCGCCCGCGCCAACGCCAACGGCGAGTCGGTCGAGTCGCTGACCGAGCGGTTCATCCAGGCGTTCTACGAGGACATGGACCGTCTGGACTGCCAGCGCCCCGACATCGAACCCCGCGTCACCACGCACATGGGCGAGATCATCGACATGGTGCAGCAGATCGTCGCCCGCGGGCACGGCTACGTCGTGGCGTCTGAGCCGGTGCCCGTGAACGATCAGCCGACGGCGACGTCCGACGTGTACTTCTCGGTAGAGTCCTTTCCCACCTACGGTTCCCTGAGTCGCCGGGTGCAGGAAGACAACGCCGACGGGGCTTCCGAGCGCGTGTCGTTCGACGGTCGCAAGAAGGACCAGCGCGACTTCGCCTTGTGGAAGGCGGCCAAGCCCGGCGAGCCCTGGTGGCCTTCGCCTTGGGGTCCCGGTCGTCCCGGGTGGCACATCGAGTGCTCGGCGATGGCCTGCAAGCATCTGGGGAGCGCGTTCGACATCCATGGCGGCGGCAAGGACTTGGTCTTTCCGCATCACGAGAACGAGATCGCTCAGGCCCAGGCGGCCACCGGCGATGCGTTTGCCAAGCACTGGATGCACAACGGGTTTGTGACGATCGACTCCGAAAAGATGGCGAAGTCGACCGGCAACTTCTTCACGATTCGCGAAGTGCTGGCCCGCTTCCACCCGCAGGTTCTGCGCTATTTCCTGCTGACGGCCCACTACACGCACCCGCTGAACTTCAGCGACAAGGCGATGGACGAGGCCGCCAAGCGTGTGTTGAACGTGTATGAGAAGCTGGCGCAGGCCGACGAGCTCCTCGCCCGCCAGCCCACGGCAGCGACCGGCAAGCCGCCCCCAGTGGTCGAGGTCGCCCAAGCCGAGCTGATGGAAGCGCTTTGCGACGACTTCAATACGCCCCGCGCCTTGGCCGCCTTGAGCGAGCCGATCACGGTGCTGACGGCGGCGCTGGCCAAACCAAAGGCCGCGGGCAACATGGAATGCATCGCCCACGTGCGGGGTTTCATCGCACGGGCGGCGGACCTGCTGGGCGTGTTCCAGTACCCGGCCGCTCAGCTCTCAGAGCTGATCGTCGAGCTGGCGCGCGACAGCATGTTCCCTCCCGGCAGCGAAGGGCTGGCGTGGGTGCTGGACAAGATGCGCGAGCGTGACACGGCGCGTTCGGACAAGAATTGGGCGCGCAGCGACGAGCTGCGGGCTGAGCTGCTGCAGGGCGGCGTGGAAGTCCGCGACACCCGCGAGGGCTCGATGTGGCGGCCGCGACTGGCCATCGACTAGGAACGAGGCGGCGACCGGGGTAAGCTATCGCGGCGCGCAACGGACGAGGAGAGCGAGATGGATCCTGATTTCCTGCGAGAACTCATCGTGTTGGGCGTGACGGTCGCCCTCTACATCTTCGGCACGATGCTGATGTTGCGCGGCCACACGGTCGACCTGTCCGCCGCCCACTTTCACAAGCTCGGTGACCCCGAGGCGATGGCGGTGACGCCCAAGCTCAACAAGCGCCGCAAGGCGATTGCGCGTGATGCCGAGCGTCGCCGCGGACCAGAGACTCCCGAGTAGCTCTGCGCCAGGGGGGGACCCCGCATCGTTTCCTTCCGTCGCGTCATCCCAGTGGCTGGGAGCGATTCCCGGCCGTCCATCGGCGGGACCGGACGGTGAAGCAGCGAGGACCCGGGCGTCGCGACGGGAACGAATTTGAACCACAATTCCGGAGGACCGCACAGCGGACCGGCCATGCCACCCCGAGCCGGGTGTGCGAACTTCTATACGAACACGGAGAACGGCAGTGGCGACGAGCACGAGACCGACAGAGGTGCTGGAATCGGTGGTCATCCGCTTTGCGGGCGACTCTGGCGACGGTATTCAGCTGACGGGCAATCAATTCACGGCGGCGTCCGCGCTTGCGGGCAACGACACGGCCACCTTCCCGGACTACCCGGCTGAGATTCGCGCCCCTGCGGGTACGCTCGCCGGTGTGTCTGGCTTCCAGTTGCACTTCTCCAGCCGCGACATTCTGACGCCCGGCGACAAGGCAGATGTGCTGGTCGTGATGAACCCGGCGGCGCTGAAGAGCAATCTGAAGTGGCTCAAACCGCACGGGATGCTGATCGTCAATACCGACTCCTTCCAGGCCAAGAACCTGAAGATGGCGGGTTACGCGACCCATCCGCTGGAGGACGGTTCCCTGGCCAACTTGCAGGTCGTCCAGATCGATCTCGGTCGGCTGACCGGGGAAGCCCTTGTGGGCATGGGGCTGTCGGCCAAGGAAGTCGAGCGCTGCAAGAACTACTTTGCCTTGGGCTTGGTGTTCTGGCTGTACGAGCGCGACACGCAGGTGGTCGAGGACGAGATCAAGAAGAAGTTCGGCACCCGGCCGTTGCTGTTCGACGCCAACCTGAAGGTGTTTCGCGCTGGCTGGAACTTCGGCGAGACCACGGAGCTGTTCCGCACCCGCTACACGGTGCCGGCCGCTGCGATCCCGCCGGGTCTGTACCGCAACATCTCGGGCAACGAGTCGCTGTCGCTTGGCTTGGTCGCCGCCGCACAGGTGGCCGGTCTTCCGCTGTTTTGCGGTTCCTATCCGATCACTCCGGCCACCGAGATCCTGCAGACGCTCGCCAACCTCAAGGAGTTCGACGTCCGCACGTTCCAAGCGGAGGACGAGATCGCGGCCGTGGTCGCCACCATTGGCGCAAGCTACGCCAACCATCTGGCCGTCACCACAACCTCTGGCCCCGGCATCGCGCTGAAGAGCGAGGCGATGGGCTTGGCCGTCATGACCGAGCTGCCGCTGGTGATCATAGACGTGCAGCGCGGCGGTCCCTCGACGGGCCTGCCGACCAAGACGGAGCAAGCAGACCTGCTGCAGGTGCTGTACGGGCGCAACGGCGAGTCCCCCTTGCCGGTCTTGGCGGCACGCAGCGCGGCCGACGCGTTCGAGACCGCCTACGAGGCTTGCCGCATCGCGTTGAAGTACATGACGCCGGTCGTGCTGCTGTCCGACGGCTCGATTGCCAACGGCGCAGAGCCCTGGCGGGTGCCGCGCGTGGCCGATCTGGCGCCGATCCCGATCGATCTGCTGGACGACGTTGCCAAGCTGCAGAATGGCGAGTTCCTGCCCTATGACCGCGACCCGAAGACGGGTGCGCGTCCCTGGGTCAAGATCGGCACGCAAGGGCTGGAACACCGCTTGGGCGGTCTGGAAAAGTGGGAGCGTACCGGCCACATCGCCTACGACGCGGAGAACCACCAGCGCATGACGCTTGCCCGCCAAGCCAAGGTGGACGCGGTTGTGCAGGACATTCCTCCGACGGAGGTCTACGGCGAGCGCGATGCCAAGGTCGGCGTCCTGAGCTGGGGGTCGACCTACGGCTCTTGCCGGACCGCCATCGACCAGCTGCGCGCCCAGGGCCACAAGGTCGCTCACGTGCACCTGCGCTGGCTCAATCCGCTGCCCGCCGACTTGGGCAAGGTGCTGCACCGCTTCAAGCGCGTGCTGGTCCCGGAGATCAACAACGGTCAGCTGTTGCCGCTGGTTCGCG
Organism: Myxococcota bacterium; assembly: GCA_049317445.1. Classification (GTDB taxonomy): domain Bacteria; phylum Myxococcota_A; class UBA9042; order UBA9042; family UBA9042; genus CAJBNH01. The sequence continues at coordinate 4,681 of JBMOIG010000172.1, forward strand.
CGAAGTACCTGGTCGATGCCAAGGGCTTCAACCGCATCGCCACCCAACCGCTCAGCGTGGCCGAGGTCGCCGAAGCGATCTCGAGTTGGCTGTAACCCCTCCGCGCCCGACCCGCCCATCGGCGGCAACCGCATCGACTGCAAGGAACCTGAGATGACCATGGCCCACACGCCCACCACCCTCGAGTTGAAGCCCAAGGACTTCGCCAGCGACCAGGAAGTGCGCTGGTGCCCAGGCTGCGGCGACTACGCGATTCTGGCCGGTATCCAGCGCGCACTGGCCAAGCAGGGGATCCCGCCTTGGAAGATCGCCACGATCGCCGGTATCGGCTGCTCTTCGCGCTTTCCGTACTACATGGCGACCTACGGCTTCCACACCATCCACGGCCGCGCCCCGGCGCTTGCGACCGGCGTGAAGATCGCGCGTCCGGACATGCAGGTATGGATCGTGACCGGCGACGGCGACGCCCTGTCGATCGGCGGCAATCACTTCATCCACCTGGCGCGCCGCAACATCGACGCCAAGCTGCTGCTGTTCAACAACCGAATCTACGGCCTGACCAAGGGCCAGTACTCGCCCACGTCGGAATTCGGCAAGAAGACCAAGACTTCCCCGCAAGGATCGGTCGACAACCCGTTCAATCCGTTGTCGGTCGCCTTGGGCGTCGAGGCCAGCTTCGTCGCCCGCTGCATCGACGTCGACGCCAAGAACAGCGCGGAGGTCTACACGGCCGCCGCCGCTCACGTCGGGACGGCCGTCATCGAAATTCTGCAGAATTGCGTGATCTTCAACGACGGCGCCTGGGACTCGCTGACCGCCAAGGAGAGCCGCGCCGACATGACCATCCTCCTCGAGGACGGCAAGCCGATGATCTTCGGCGCCAACCGCGACAAGGGCATTCGGCTGAACGGTCTGACCCCCGAGGTCGTCAAGCTTGGCGAAAACGGCATCACGGAAGCAGACTTGTGGGTGCACCAAACGCACGACCCCGACCCGACCCGCGCGTTCCTGTTGTCGCGTCTGGAATCGCCAGCCTTCCCCGTGCCGATCGGCGTGCTGCGCTCCGTGCACCGGCCGGTCTACAACGAGATGCTGGAACTACAGGTGACGGAAGTGAAAAAGGCCAAGAAGCCCGACCTGCAGAAGCTGCTGGACGGCCCGAAGAACTGGTCCGTCGCCTAGCTTTCGCCGCGCCTGCGGATTCCCTCGAAATCGCGGAATGCAAGAACCATGTGACGGGTTCGGATCGGTGGGCTATGCTCACTGGGCGGCTTGGCATTGGGATCGGCAGCGTCACCGTCCCGCGGCTGAGCTTGCCACGACGCGGAGCGATTTCGGCCAGCCGTGCCGGGAACGCGTCCGCCAGGAGGTCTCTGCATGGATCTGACTGTCGTGACCAAGCTGAACCCCGGCACCAAAGAACAGGAGACCGAAGAGCGGGTGCAGCGGCACCTGAGCAAGAAGCTCGAGAAGCTCGAGGCGCGCATGGGCAAGCCCGTTGCCGCCCGCATCGCCCTGGAGGAGTTGACCGTCGGCTGGGATGTCACGATTACCGTGTCCGGAACGACCCCTGAGCTCATCGGCAAGGCGCACGACAACAGCCTGCTCAAGGCCTTGGACGCCGCCGCCGACAAGCTGACCCGCCAGTTCGAGAACGAGGCTGAGAAACGCACGGGACGCGAACGGCAGCGCCGGTCCAGCGGGACCATCAAGGCGTCGCCCCGCTGACGGTCGTCGCCCTGTCGCAGCGCTGATCAACGGACGTCGCCGTCCAATCCCCACAACCCAAGCGTCGCACGGGCATGACCAACCGCCCGCGCGACCTCGTCTTTTGTCGCAAGCCGGGAGAGCTCGGGCGTCGCCGGAATGCGCGTGGCCGCCGGCCCCGCCGGTAGAAACAGCGTCATCAGGTTCACCGCCAGCCGCTCGCCGGCCAGATCCGTCTGCAGTGCCGCAAGCCCGTTCAGCACCGGCAGGGTGCAGCAGTCGACATGCCCCGGCATGACCAGGTGACGCACAACCACCTGCGGCGCGCGGTCATTGTGCGCCGCCGACCGCAGCAGCCACCACAGCGTGAGCCACGGCTCCTCCGCCGCATCGAACTCATGCTCTCCCGAGATCCGCTTCGCGCACGCCGAGTTGCCGAATTTCACGTCCAGCACCCAAGTATCGACGACTTGCGCCAGCACTTCGCGCGCAACGTCACCCAGCAGGCCGTTCGCGTTCCAGACCACGGGAAGCATTTCATCGGCTGGCACCGCTTGCAGTGCACGCAGTACGCCCAGCAGGCTGACGGTTGGGTCGCCGCCGACAAACGACACAGTGCGCGCGCCCTGCTGGCGGCGCAGAGCCAGACGTTGGCGAAACCACTGGGGATCGAGGGGTACGGCAGGGGCGGCCCGCGGTGCGACGACATGGGCCCACTCGGTGCAGAACAGGCAGCGCAGCGAGCATCCGCCCAAGTCCAGCAGCCAGGTCGGAGAGACGACGGTCTCCTCGCCCAGCGACAGCAGCTCTTTGTAGACCCACGCGGTCTCGCCCAGTCGGCAGAAGGCCCCCGGGGCAGGGTCCCGCGTCAGGCGATCAACCCCGCAAGCGTGTGGACACAAACGGCAATGCCGGTACTCCGCCTCGACGCGCGCGATCAGATCGGGCAGGGGCGTCGACACGGGGGGACCTCGCAGCTAGTGGCCCATGACACCGGGGCGATGGTGGCCGTGCTTGAGGCGCTCGGCAGCCTCCGGCGCGTCATTCTCGATGCGTCCCGCGAGCTTGGCGTCGTGAACCACATCGTTCAGCGTGCTCGCCAGCGCAAGCTCGGCCAGATGCAGCGTCACGTCGTTGAGGCGGGACAGCGCCTCGCGCACGGGGTCGATCTGGCGGGTGCCGATGGCCGCGCGCAAGCTGCCGATGCGACTCTGGATTTCGTCGCGCTCCTCTTCATCGATGCGCGCTCCCGCGGGACCGGCCAGCGTGTGTTCGGTGGCGGCGACGACCTGCTCGGCCTCTGTCCTGGCTTCGATGAACTGCCGGGCAGCCCAATCGTCCTCGGCGTGGTCATAGGCTTCGGTCAGCATCCGCACGACTTCCTCGTCGCACAGTCCGTAACTCGGCTTGACCTCGATGGTTTTCTCCTGACCCGTGCGGACGTCGCGGCCAGTGACGTGCAGGATGCCGTTGGCGTCGATCAGGAAAGTGACGCCGACGCGCGGCAGGCCCGCAGGCAGCGGCGCCACGGGAATCACGAACCGCGCCAGACTCCTGCAATCCTTGACCAATTCACGCTCGCCCTGCAGGACGTGCAGCACCACGCCCGTCTGATTGTCCACCGAGGTGGTGAACTCGTCGGTCGCGGATGCAGGGATCGGGCTGTTGCGCTGAATCAGCTTGGTGACCACGCCGCCGACCGTTTCGATGCCCAACGACAAAGGCGTGACGTCCAGCAGCAGCATGTCGCGGCGACCGGTCGTCATGATATCGGCCTGCACCGCAGCGCCCAAAGCCACCACCTGGTCGGGGTCGATCCCGGACTGCGGCACACGTCCGAACAATTCCTGGACCTTGCGACGCACCAGCGGAATCCGCGTCGAGCCGCCCACCAGGATCACCTCGTCCAGGTCGGTCGGCTGCAACCCTGCGTCGCGCAACGCCTGTCGGCAGGGACCCAGCGTTCGCTCGACCAGCGGGGTAATCAGGGCCTCGAAGTCCGCGCGGTCCCAAGCCAGCTCGAGCGGCAGCGGGCCGCCGAGATCGACCTTCACCGCGGCGCTCTCTTGCGAGGATAGCGCGATCTTGAGTTGGATCATGGCCTTGCGCAGGCGTTGTACCCGATCCAGATGTCCGCGCACCTGCAAACCAGCGCTCTCGACCTGGTCGGCGACGCTGGCCACCATCAGCTGGTCGATGTCGTCCCCACCCAAGTGCGTGTCGCCCGACGTCGCCAACACCTCGGTCAATCCCGCGTGCATGTGCAGGATCGAGACGTCGAACGTGCCTCCGCCCAGATCGTAGACGGCGATGCGGCCTTCCGGTCGCTTGTCCAGCCCGTAAGCGAGTGCGGCGGCCGTGGGTTCATTCACGATCCGAAGCACTTCCAGCCCCGCCAGTCGCCCCGCATCCTTGGTGGCCTGGCGCTGGGCGTCGTTGAAGTAGGCGGGGACGGTGATGACCG
>JBMOIG010000173.1:0-8725 GCA_049317445.1 Myxococcota bacterium
TCTCTTGCGGGTGCCGCGACTTGCTCAACGCCTCCAGGGCGCGCAGCTTGGCGTCTCGGTCCGCCACCCATGGACCGATCGCGTCCAGAAGGCCCTGCAGCAGGTCGGCGTCTGCTCGGAGATCAGCGGCAAGAGCTGACACGAAGAACCGCGCGGGCAGCCAACGGAATCGACGTCTCTGGCGCTGGGAGAACCACTCATATACCGCCCCAGCCCTGGTCTCGATGGCGGTACCAGTGAACGGCACCGGTTCGCCATTGCCGTCCTCGTCCGGTGCGAACAGGTCGTCGGGATCGGCGTCGGTTACGCCCTCATCCAAGAGCGCGGCGTCTTGCGGGCCCAGAGGCAGATCTAGCCCGTGTTCCAGCGCATAGAGAAACACGTGGTTGCGAAGCGCATGGCGCTCGACGGACTGCAGAAAGGCGAAGCCGGAGCTCTCCAGCCTCTTGAACAGGTTGGTCCGGCAGAAGCCCATCAGGCGCTGGCCGGCCCGCGTCAGGCGGGCGAGCACTCGGGCCTCGTCGGGGGTAGCGGCCGGTACCGGGAGGGGCGCGACGTAGTTGGCCAGACCATACCGAGGCAACTGCAACTGGTTGATCGCGGCAACCACCATCGGCGAGTACAGTTGGCCGTACTGGTCCGCGGGATCCGCGTCATCGATCTCGAAAGCGACGGTGCGCGGCACACGCGTCGGAAAGTAGAGGCGATCTCCATCGCTGGCGGTCAGGTAGGGCCGGCCGCAGGTGGGATCGACCGGAAGTTCCTGGGCGACGAAGCTCCGCGTGCGTCGCACAAGGAACTGACGCATCAGATCGCGCCAGTCGTCCATGAAGGGGCTGAGCTTGAAGGCAGCAAGGGACCGAACGCTGCATTGGTACTGCGCCAAGAAGCTGGCTTCGCCGCCGGCGGCCTGCAGCAGCCGCTCAGGCCGGACTCCGAGGTCGCGATCCTCGGGGATGAACAGCTGCAGCTGAGCCGCGAGGTCATCGGTCGACCGATTGAATGGGGTGGCGGAAAGCAGCACGCAACGGCTGTCATTGCGTGCGATGAACTCCCGGAGCTGGCGATAGCGAACCCCTTCCGGATTCCGCAAGTTGTGACTCTCGTCCACGATGACGAGGTGCGTGCGGTCACGCAGCGCGCCGAGCCCAGCCTCCAACCGACTGAACGGAACGACACGCGCGCTGAGCGCATACCGGGTCACGTGGTCTTCCCACATCGAAACCAGGTTCCGCGGGCACACGATGACGCAGCGAGGCAGTTCGTCTGCCAGCGTGCGAGCGAGCGCCACGGCCGTCAGCGTCTTGCCGAGACCGACCACGTCGCCGAGCAGGACCCCACCACGTTGGTGCACGTGTCGGGCAGCGATACGGACAGCCCGTTCCTGGAATGGGAACAGCTTCTTGGCAAGCTCTATGTCCGGCACCTCGAACTCGACGAGGCCCTTGCGGGCTTCCTCCGACAAGTGCCAGGCCATCTTGAGGTAGATGTGGTACGGCGAGACCAGAGTCTCCCGCGCCCAGCTCGTCTCAATCACCTCGGCGAGATCGTCCGAGATGTCGAGACAGAAGGTGTCCGCCCAACGATCCTCAAACCACCGCGCGAGTTTGCTGGAAGCGTCCTGATCGACGACGTCGACGTTTAGCTCCCCGTTTCCGGCCAGACCCGCCTGCGTGAGGTTGCTGCTGCCGACGTACCCGATGACCGGCGCATGGTGATCGTCGCGATGAACCAGATATAGCTTCGCGTGCAAGGGATGGCGCACGAACAGCCGGACGATCACCTTTCCGCCGCGAAGTTGGCGGGCAAGCTGCTGCAGCGTCGCCTCGTCTGCGTTGGTGGGTGCCCCAAAGCGCACCAGCTGCTCGCGGAACAGCTCGGCCGCCTCCCGCCTGCGGAGCGGCGAGTCGCTGCGTTGCGGCCCGTCGTCACCCTCGACGACGCGCAGGGCCTTCCGGGCCTCGTCCCGCGGGCTGACCGGCATGCCGACCAGGATGCGCGCGCAGTCTTCACCGCCGGCAAACCCGTCAACAGCATCGGCAAGGAGGCGCCAGCCGCGCAGGTTGAAGTAACCGATGCAGGCGTCCGTTCTGCGCGCCGCAGTGAGTGCGACAACGAGTTCGTCGGCGAGCCGATGCTCGATGTTGTCGAAGATCTTGGGCATTGTGGTGCAGACCCCAGCTTGAGACTCTTGGAACAGCCGCGTTCAACGGTTGAGCGCTGGCGGGAGCCCAGGGAACGGGCACGGTCGCTCCCCACCGCCGCGGAGGATGGCCAGCCGCGCCCGCTTCGGCAAGCCCTGGGCGTTGCTTCTTTCGTCAACGGTGGCCGATCGCGGGACCGCGGCGCGGGGGCTGCGCTGGTCGAGTCAGGGGGGGACAGCGCTGTCCGTGTGGCTGGCGCAACCTCGTTGGACCCGCACGCACGCTCGGCGGGGCGGCGCTGCGGAGTGCGCTCGATGGTGCGCTCGACTGCTTCCTGCTGATTGCCTGGCGGCTCGACGCTCGCAGCTGGAGCGCAGCCGCTCGGTTCTGGAGTTGCCGCACGCAAGCGCTCGGGGTCGCGGTGGCGGCTGCTCGCTGGGCTCTGGCGTGCGACAGGCGCTCGCCCGTTTCGTGCTCTCTTGGCGCTACGCTCGCGGGCAGGGGCACGGGTGCTGAACGCTACCGGACACGAGCCCTCTGGAGGCTGCCTCGCATGCCGCACGTTCGGTCCTCGGTACCGCACGAGCGCTTCGTGCGTCCCTTCAAGCCAAGCGCTGCGCTCCAGTGTTGCCGTGCAAGCGCTCGGCGTTGCCCGACGCGCGCCTGAGGGCTGCGGTCGAGAGGGCCCGCCGCGTTCTACGGGCCGGCACGGACGCTCGGGAGTTGTTCGCGGAAGGCACCCTTCGAGCTCTGGGTCACCGCACGATTGCTCAGGGTCGCCGAGGCTGCTACGCGATGCGCTTCGGGTTGCGGCACAAGCGCTCGCCCGGCCGGACGGCCGGCGAGTTGTCGCCCCACGATCCGCGAACGCGCGTGCACCGTCCGCCCGTGCCGATGGTCGGAAGCCATCGCCACACACCACACGCCTTTGATTGCAGATCCTTGCGCTCTCGCGTGCCGATGGTGGCGATCGATCCCTAGCGCGTGCCCCACCGGTTCAAGACCCACGACCGGCACACCAGCCAGGGGTTGCATCGGCACAATCGCCACAATGCCTACATATCGAGCAGTTGCGCGAGCAGGCATCGGCGCAGGCATCGCCACGGTGGCCCCCATGTCAGCAGCCATGCCCGCCCGCGCCGCCTCGGCCGCGGTCATCGGTGGGCAGTTCTTCGACTTCCCAGGCGCGCACACCGCCGCCGCGCCCCGACATCACGAGCCGCAGTCCGCGAACCGGTCGGTCCTTCACCTTTCGAAGCCGGTAGCCGACCGAGTTCGCGTCCCAGTGCTCGACGTGACGCCCGGGCAACGCAGCGAGCGCGTCGGCCAAGCAGTGATCGTTCCTCGTCGCCGCGCCAGCCGCGTCCTTCGCCGTGACCGGGCGGCCCAGCGAGCGTCCCAGGTCGGCCATAGCCTTGTGTACCGCGGCGATGTTCTCCAGGTCGACGGCTTCGTCGTCGCGGCAGTCCACGCGCGCCCCAGCCGGGTCGGGCTGCCCCGCCCAAACGAGCGCGCTGCGGATCACCTGGGACCAGGCCTCAAAACTTCCCCACGGCGACAGGGCCATGTCGGGCTTGCCGGCCGCGAACCACGCGCGCAGGACCGTCAGCCCGGCGACGACAAGCCGAGGGCGATGGGTGGCCACGTGGGCGCGCAGGTCAGGAATGGCGAAGCCCTGCCGATCTTCGGGCCGCTCGTGGACGCTCACCAGTCGAATCGGGAGCACGCGCCGCAGGGTGTCCCCGGTCACAACGGCGTTGTTTGCTGTGAAGACGACGACGCAGGACACCGGCAACGTCGCGATGCGAGACGCTGCAAGGATGCGCCCCGAGACTTGGGTTGCCGTCAGCAGCTTGTTGAGCTGGGAACCGCCGATCGGGCCGCTGACGTCATCGAAGAGCAGGAGCGGTCGACCTTCGCGAAGTTCCGACAGGATGGTCTTCGCGCGCTCCGTCTCGCCTTCCGGAAACGTCGCGCCAGCCGGCCAAATGCCGGTCACGATGTACCCGATGCACGCCGCGAGCAGGGACTTCCCCGAGCCGCGCACGTTCGCTTCGAGGACGATCCCGGGCGAGGGACCGGCAATCGCAACGCGGGCGAGACACGTCAGGATCACGGCCAGGAACGCCGATCGGTGCACATCGTCGAAGAACGGGAAGTCCACAAACGGCGCCGCCAGCTCGCGCGCTGCACGCTGCGCATCCTCGAGGCTCGGCGCGTCTGGAACCGACGGAAAGGCGGCGCGACGATGGAAGTAGAGTCCGGTCGCGAGGTCATAGCCAGCACGGGACATGACGGTCCCGTCGGGACGAAGGACCGGGGCGGTCACGATGCCTCGCAGCGGTCGGATCCCGTCCCAAGTCTCGCGGGCGAACACGCCCTCCCATACGGCCTTCGGCGGCGCGCACACGACGGGTTCCCCGTCGCGGCCGCGTCGAACGAAGACCGTCACACGCGCCAGCCGTTCGGGCATCGCCTTCGCCTTCACCGGGCCTATCCTCAGTTCGCCGTTCGGCTCTTTCACGAGCGCGACCAGCCCGCCCTCGCGCTGGAACAGCTCGTGGTCTCTGGCGGCAAGGGCCGCAACGGCCGCGGGGATCGATTCGGCCAGGTTGTCGGGCTCGACGAAGATTCGCAGTCGGCGTGCTGCTCCGTGGCCGTCGGCACTGCCGTCGTTCCCCTTGGTGTCCATGCCAGCCAGGTCGTGCGGGTCGCGCGCTTTCGGCTCGGCGAGGGCAAGAATGTCGTTTGGCATGGTGCCGCTCTGGTGAGAGTCGGCAAAATCAGGGACGCGTTCCATCAGGTCACCTCTTGCCCGGCGGCAACCACCGCCACGTCATCTGACCGACCCGACGCGCAAAGCGCCGGGCTCGGTCGCTTCAACCTGCTTTCGGTCTGGCGCCACCTGGCCGACACCGTAGACACACCACACCTCGCGGCTCGAGTTCTCTCCGCCAGGCGGCCGCCATGCCGTCGCCGCCCCGGTCGGCATGGTGCGCGAGTGCCGCCGTCCAACCGGTCGGAACGAGCGCCGCCGTCGACGGTTGCGCTGAGCCTTCCCAAGTACCGAGTAGCGCACCGCGTTCGGAAGCGGGCCGGACCGCCCATGCGAGCCAATCGGGGACGCCTTCGGTGAGCGTCACAAGCCGACGGTTGTCGCCTTCGGCCAGCGGCTCGTCGTCGACGGCGAAGAACAGCCCGGCCGATTCGTAGCCGCGCGGGGACCTCGCCTTGTCGCATGGCTCACACGGCCGCACGCATCGGGCATGTGCGCTCGCGAACCGCACCTTGCCCGGTCGCAGCGGATCGGCCTCCCAGGTCGCCACGATCAAGCGGTGCCCGGTCGTGTTCCAGTCCCCGCCACGCGATGCGGCCCAGCCCGGCAGCGGTTCGCCAGTTGGTAGCGCCCGGACAAGGTCGTGCAGCTGGCGCGGGTCGAAGCCTCGGCCTTCGAGATAGTCGGCAACTTCGCTGTCGTCCTCGGCATTTCTGCAAGCGAACCAGAGCGCCCCAGCGTGTTCAGGCCGACACGCTGGCGGGACTCGCGGCGGGGCGAGAATCGGCGACGCGACACGGGGGCGAACTGTGGGCCGCCACGCTTGGCCGGCGGCCGGGGCGCACCAGCCGCGGTCCGCATACCAGGAGCGCACCGCTGCCGACGTTTCCCGGTCCCCGGGGGACCAGCTCGCGCCCGTCAACGCCCAGGCGACAAGGCCGGGCCCGTCGCCCTTGGCGCCGCAACCGCCGGCGGAGCCGTCGCCGGAGCAGACCCAGCCTTTGCCATTCGGCACGATGCGACATCGCCGCGGGCGGGAGCCGCCGGATCGGCCCCTGTAGGTGGAGAGGCACGCCGGACAGGGCCCAAACGACCTGCGGTTCGGGGCGAGGTCGAGCCCGAGCGCGTCGGCCAGGACAGGCGCCAGGATGCCCTGCGCATCTTCGAGCCAGGCGCTCACGGCCGCACCGCAGCAGAAGCCTCAGGCCCCGCAACGACACGCACACGGTCCCGCACCCAGGCGTCAACTTCCGTGGCACGCCAACCGACGCTGTTGGGGCTCAGGCGGATTCGGGAGGGGAAGCGACCGGCGAGTTCAAGGCGCCAGATCGAGCTGTAGGAAAGACCCGTGACTTGGCAGACGTCACGACGACGGAGGATTGCGGGTTGCATTTGCTGTGCCTCGCCGGCGCTTCGAATCGCACCGGTGGTCACAGCTTGTCGGGAACCTTCAGCAGAAGATCATTGGGAATCTCATACTGAGAATTTCGATCACGAATCCTTGCCTTTCTGGCTGGTTAGCAACTTCCACCCCCGCCCCAGGTCGTTCTGGATCGCACCCGCTCCGAACCCATCGCGCGAGCCGCAGGTGCTCTCGAGGAGTTGCGCGATGGCAACAATGTTCGGCCGGCCCTGGTTCGTGGACAGGCTCCGCAGTCGCGAGTACTTGCGGTCAAGGTCCATCGCTACTTTCGCTGCGGCAGCCAGCAGGACCAGCAGGCGCTCCTCGCGTTGTGGGCCGAGCGCCGCCGGGGGTGCGCCGACAGCTGGTCCGGGCGCGTCGGCGAGTTTGAGTCGCCGAACGTCGTCGGCACCGATGTAGAGATCGTCGACGAACACGTCGTGGCCGCCCGGACCACCGCTATCCAGGTCGACGATCCAGTACTCGTGCAGGATTCCGTTCCACGCCTCAACGAGTTCCCCTCTTGGGTCCTCGTTCTCGGTTCGGCGCTCGAGCGTGCGGCCGAGCCGACGCACACTGCCCCCGCCCTTCGCGGCCACCGTGACCGCATCGTCGCCCACCTTCGGGTTCTCCCTTCTCAGGCCGAACAGCTTGAGCCTCGCGGCTTGCACTTCAGGGTTGATCTCCGTCAGTGGCAGGGGTGATTCGTTCTCGTCGAGGCCGAACGGGGGGTGGTCCCGGAATACGAGGCTCGCCAATCCCGTGAAGTACGGCGGCACCCTCCAACCTGATTCGCGTCCCGTAGGTACTCGGTTGAGGACGGTGACCGGCACCCTGTCCAGCAGCGCCCAGATCGCGACGCCGCCCTCACGAGCGCAGCCACACACTTCTCGAGCCTCAACCCCGTGTGCGTCGGCCACGTCGACGACGCGCCGGAAATCGTCCATGTTCATCAGTCGGCCTCCTGCCCTGTCGCCGGCAACCGCGGCGTCGACAACTCCGCCACCTTCGCGCCCCACTTCTCAAGGATCGCCCGCATCTCGGCCGCGTACCCATGCCGCACGTACTTCGCTGTCTCTCCGCGCAGCTTGTGATTCAGGACCTTCTGCAGCACGGTCCAGTCGGCGCCCAACTCCGCGATGCCAGTCGCCGCCGTCCGCCGCAGATCGTGCGGATGGAACTCCGCGACGCCGAAGACGCCCAGGCTGTCTTTGACCGCGTGCGCGAGTGCGCTGGAACTGACGGGCCCCTCCTTCTTGTGCCGCGGCGACGGGAACACGAACCCTGCTCCCCGATCGAGCGCCTTGGCCTCGCGGATCACGTCCATTGCCTGCGGGGAAAGCGGCAGACTGTGCGGCTCGCCGTTCTTGGTCCGGCTGGCCGGAAGGTGCCAGATCGCCTCAGGTTCGTTGATCTCGTCCCAGCGCGCCCCGGTCGCTTCGGTCGGCCGGGCGGCGGTGAGCACCTGGAACCGCAGCGCCAGCCGCGTCGCCGGGGCCATGCTAGCCCGCGCTAGCCCGGAAAGGACGCCCCGCAGTTCCTCGTCCGAAAGGCAGCGCTCGCGCGACGTCTCCTTGACCGGCGCCCGCAGGCCCGTGACCGGATTCGTCTCGACGATCTCTCGCTCCACGGCCCAGTTGAACATGCGGGACAGAACGGAGTGCGTCCGGTTGGCCTGGATGCAGGCGCCGCGGGCGATCACTTGATCCAACAGGGCCGCAACGTCGGAACGTCGGATGGCTGAAGCCTTATGCGCACCCCAGGCCGGCAAGACGTTGCGCCGCAGGAGCGCCTCGTCGCGGTCCGCCGACTTCTTGCGGGGGCGTGCGTAGAGTTCGAGGTACTGGCCGACAAGGTGGTCGACCGTGGGCGCGGCGCGCTCGGTGCGCCGCTGCTCGACGGCAGGCGCAGCGGGGTCGAGGCCGTGAGCGCGTTCCTCGGAAGCTCTTGCCGCGGCCGCGTGCGCCCCGGCGACGGTCATCGCAGGAAAGGTGCCCAGCGTGAGCATCCGGGCCTTGCCGCCGTGGCGATACATGTAGATCCAGGACTTGACCCCGTTCGGCGTGATCCGCAGCCCGAGGTTGCCCTGCCCGTGGGCCGACGGCTCCCACAGGATGCGCCGCTTGTCCGTCGCCTTCAGGGCCTCGACGCCTCGAGGAGTGAACTTGATGCCGGCCACTCGCCCTCCCTTCGCCGCGGGTCCGGGCTAGCGTTGGGCTAGCGTTTCGACCCCGGCAGTGGAGGATATGGCCAGAACAGGGCTGACACAAGAGCCGTCGAATACTTCGCGATTTTCCCCGTGTTATGACGAACTTCGGACACTTGCTGCGACAAACTGAAACAAGAGATTGGCGGAAGTGCAGGAGAATCGAACTCCCCCGAGACGCTCGTCACGCCCCACAT
>JBMOIG010000174.1:0-8693 GCA_049317445.1 Myxococcota bacterium
CACCGGCACGCCCTGCTGCAGGTAGGTGGCAAGGGGGTGGTTGGTGCCGCTGATCTCGAGGATCTGCACGTTGCTGCTCAGGTTGATCTCGACCATCACACCCAGGTTGCGCATCTCGGTCATCAGGTCCAGGCCGTCGGTCTCGGTCAGGACGTCCAGACCGTGGCCGATGCGCTCTGCCTTGGCGACCTGAACCGCTTTGCGGATGTGGTTGATCTCCTCAATCACGTAGCCCGACGGCATGTAGCTAAGGGCGAGCTCGCCGGCGTGCAACGTGATGTGCAGCGCGCTCTTGCCCGCGTAGGCGTCGTGCAGGTAGCCGAGCATCTGCATCTGCCGGTCATACGGCTTGAGCGCGCCGGCCGAGTCCTCCGGGCCGACGAGATTCACTGCCACCAGACGCGGGTCGAGGATGGCCGCCTCGAACGCCGCGACCATCTGGGCAAACACCTTGGGACCACTGGCACTTCGCGAGATGTAGACCATGTAGCGCGCCCCGACCCGACAGGCGCTGGCAGGCGTGGGCCCGTCGCACCCAAGCAGCTGCCGCGCGCCGCTCTCGGTCTTCTCGACGTCGTCGACGATGGCCTTGGGCGAGGCGGGCCAGGCGGCGTCGGCCAACAGCGCCGCGTGCAGCACCGGAAAGTCCTTTTCGTCGACCGAACCGCCGGTCCAGACCTTGCTGCCCTCGTCGCTGGCGACCCAGTTCGAGATCAACATCGGCTCGACATACAGCATGTTCTCGCTGTCGGCCCGCTGCATCACGTCGGCCAGACACTGCGCGTGGTGGGCTGCGCCAGACATCGCGCCGAACTTGCCGAACGTGGCAAAGAAGTGGTCCTCGCCCGTCTCTGAGCCCGGCACGAAGTCCTGCATCGACCATGCGCGCACGACCTTTTGGAACAGGGCATCCGACGGCGTGGGCACTGGCGACGTGCTGCCTGAACTGCACGTAGTGGTCACGGCCAGCGTGCCGTTCTCGATGCAGTGGCCGCCCTCGTTGCGCGCCCACTCCATGTAGGTTTCGGCGTACACGGCGCCCGACAGGTGCATGTGCAGGTCGCCGCCCTTGGGCATGGCCTTCAGAAACGCCTGCAGCGCCTCAGGATCGTCCTTGACCGCTTCGAGTTGGTCCGATGCGCGCCCCTCGTCCCCCAAGGCGCACGCGATGGCACTTCCGACGCACGCCGGTGCGGCATCCACGATCTGGGCGTCGTCGGCGTCGGTCTCGGTCGCATCCTGTTCGGCAAGGTCCTGTGCGCCATCGTCCGGTGCGACGGTGTCCTGCCCCGCGGTGTCCGCCCCAGCCGTGTCCGCGGGTTTGGCGTCCTCGGAACCGCATCCCGCAACCAGCAACGCACAGTACAGGGCGCCCAAAGCTGCTCGCGTCATCATGTCGGGGCCTCCGGTAACGGCAAGGTCGGGTCGGCCTGCGCTTTGGCGGCAGTCTGGGACAGGGGGGCGGTGGGGTCAATCGTCGAAGGCGGGCGGGAGGGTGCGTCACAGCCCCACGCCAAGGCTCGCATCGAACTTCCACTCGGCGTCGTAGAAGCCCGCCGCGTGCATCCCCTGGTCGCCCCACACCAGGTAGTCCGGCATGCCCGCCCGCGACGAGAACGGCACCACCCAATACAGCAGGTAGCGCTTGTCCTTGGGCGCGGCCACCACCGCCGCCAGCCGCTCGCCCGTGTCGAACACCGTCAGCAGTCCGGCGCCGGCAAAGGTCTTGTCGTCCAGTTGGATACCGGTGTCGTCCCAGGTGAACGGCCCCGCGTCAGCCCCGCCCAGCTGCTTGGCGTCGGGACCCAAGTGAATCAGGTTGTAGTCCTTGCGGATCTGCGGTGTCAGCGCCGAGGCCGGCAGCGCGCCTGCGTGTCCGTTGCCGATGAAGGCCCAGTCGGACACCAGATAGGCGGCGTAGTCGGCATAGCTGGCGTCGTCGTCGGGGTACACGAACAGGAACGGCTGGTGGAACACCTGGTTGTACGGGCCGGTGACGTGCTCGCGCTTGCCCGTTTGCGGACCGTGGACGAACACGGCATCGGGCACCTCGACCGTCTCACCATTCACCGTCAGCTGTGTGAAGCCCTTGCCGCGCAAAGCCTTTCCGTCCATGCGCACGGTGCGGACGTTGGTGGTGGTCAGCTCGAGCTTGCCTGCCTCGACCTTGGACGCGAGCACGCAGTGGGCCTTGGGCGATTCGTTCGACAGAATCGTGGCATAGCTGTAGCTCGCGCCGTACCACGGGCCGGCCGACGTGTAGGTGAACTCGGTCTCGGTCAGGTCGAGCTTGCGCTGCTGCATCAGGTCGAACATCGGGATCCAGTCCACGCAGTCGGCACCGGGAGCCTCGTCGCCGTCCCACCAGTGACCGCCACCCTCCTTCCAGTAGTGGTGGGCGTCGTCGGTGACCTTGCTGACCGCGTCGAGCATGAATTGCCCCTCAGACCACGGCACGTTGTCGTCCGCGGTGCCGTGGATGACGAACGCCGCGCGGTGGGCAAGGTTGCCAATGAAGTCGGTCGTTTTGCTGTGGGCACGGGCGCGGTTGAACGGGTAGGTGGGTTCCTTGGCCTGGCCGGCATAGCTGTAGAACGAGTTCCAGCCAGCGCTGGGGCCGACCAGTGCGAACCGACCCGCATGGTGGACGCCGACTTGCCAGGTGCCGTGACCGCCCATCGAGTGACCGACCAGGTACGTGCGCGTCGGGTCGGTCAGAAAGCGGGCTTGCGCGTCGTCGAGCGCGGCGATCGCGTTGATGCGGCCCCATTCCTCCCAGTCGAAGCCGAACGGGCGGCGGTTGGTGGCGGCGATGATCCACGTCCAGTCGCGTGACGAGTAGGCGCCCACCTGGCCGAACGCATCGACGCCCGCACCGTGCAGCGACAGCACCAGGGCATACTCCTTCGAGATCCCGTAGTTCAGCGGCGGTCGCACTCCATAGAATTGCACCGAGCCGTCGTCGGGGCTGCGGAACGTCTGGTGGAAGTTGGCGTCGGGGGCAACCGTCGTGAATTCCATCGCGTGCGCATAGCTGTGGGTCCAGGCAGGCGCGTCGATCCGCAGCTCGGCCGTCCACTTCTGGTCCTTGTCCTGGGCCATCGCCTTGGGCTTGAGCAGGAACGGCACCTGCGTCACCGCGCCCCCCGCCAGCGCCGGCAGGGCCGTCTCCGACGCCTGAAACCACTCGTTCTCGACCACCCTGGCCGTCACATGCGTCGCGCTGGGGCCGAACACCAGCGCAGGCACGCCCACCCAACGCTCGGTGCCGTCGCCCACGCGAAAGTCGGGCAGCGTTCTGTCATTTCCGTTCAAGAACACCTCGTGGGTCGAGGTCTGCAGCCCCACCGACAGCGTCTGCCCGGCGCGCGCGCGCAGGACGACCGCGTTCGCCCCCGCCTCCAGCCGCGCCGGCGACCGCAGAGCGCCCGTGCCGTAGACGTCGCCCGGCTGCCGCCGCCCGTTCACGAACACGTCCCACGCCCGGTCGGCGCGCACGATCAGGTGCATCGGCTGATCGACCGTGACCGTCGTCGCCGCCCAAGCCAGCAGGTTGCCGTTGCCCCCCAGCGTGAAGGTGCCCCCCGCGTCGGGCTTGCGCTGCACCCAGGTGAAGCCATAGGCCTTGGTACCGGGCTTGGGGATGGCGAAGGAGCCGTTCCACAACGCTTCTTCGACCCCATCGGTCGTGCCGGTGACGACGCCGACCACCCAATTGCCCGCAGCGACGGCCGTGCCCTCGTCCGGCGGAGCGACGGCGGGCGGCTGCCAGACGGCGGTGTCGGGACCGGCATCGGCGTCGTCGGCCGTGGTGTCGGCGGCGACGTCGGTCGTCGTGTCGTCGAGGGTGTCGGCGGTCGCGGTCGAGTCAGGTGTGGTCGCGGGGTCGCTGCCACAGGCGGTGGACCCAGCCAGCAGGACCACCACGGCGAGCCACGACGACAGACCGCAAGCGAGGGGGGGGAAATGACGCATGTGGGGCTCCTCAGGCGGCCGTGCGACCGCTTGGAACCGTGCTTCCCGTGTGGGTTTCTGTCAAGACGGGGGCTCTTGCCGTCCCTTCGCAAGCGCCGCGAGCGGACGGGAGCGTCGCCCCCCCTTCAGTCCACCAGCGAATTCACGAAGCGCACCCAACTCCTACCGGTTTTCGACGGCGTCCAGGAAGGTCGAGACCCCCTGCAGCGTGTCCCCGAGCAGCGTGGCGTGGCCCTTCTTGGGGCCGTGGATGGTCCGGATCCAGCCCTCGATTGTCGTGCACATGCCGCCGGCCCGGATGCGCTCGTCGGACCCCTGCGGACAGGCGTCGCGGTACTTTGCCACCCGCCCCAGAAGCTTGCTGAAGTACTGGTACTTGTCCTTGCCCTTCTCCATCTCCACCGGCGTGTGGACACCGGCCTTCAGCTCGCGCAGGACCAGGATCGAGTCCAGTCGGGCCTGTTCGCGCGCCTCGGACAACGGATCCGACGGGGTCCTCGACGTCTTGCTGATCGTCTGCTGCGGCTGCTTTCCTGTCTGCGGCAGAACATCGGTGCCCTTCTGCTCGGTCGTCGGAGCTTCCTGCTCGGGTTCCGGCTGCTTCTGCTCGCCGCCGCTCTCCTGAACCACACCGGGCCAGAGCACCCGGGCCGCGTCGACCAGTGGCTTCTGGTGGTCCCTGCACGCGACGCCGACCGCCATCGAGAGGCGCCGGATCTCGTCTTTCTTCAGCTTGCCCTCGGTCTGGCTGGCCAGGGTCCGGAACCGCTGCGCGGCCATGCCGGCTTCCTTGACGACCTTTGACTCATTGGGGTGCGTCTTCTCGTCCACCATGCCCCACGCGTCGGTCATCAGCGTCCGGGCGTAGTGCTTGACGGCGTCCGCGGCGTCGGCAAGGCGGCTGAACTTCTTGTAGACCTTCTCCAGCTCGACCACGTTCTTCGGCGACACCTCACCGCGCAGCACGCCCAAGCGAGACTCCAGGTCCCGGACCAGTCCGCCCCCCGCGATGAAGCGATCCATGTTCTCCAATGCACTGGAGTTCGGGTCTGAGGTGGGGGAAGGCGCCTGAAGTTTGATCTTCTCGTAAGCGTCGTTGTCGCGGACCAAGGACTGCGGGTCCTCGAGCCCCCGCTTTCCAGACTTCTCACCGACGTGCTTGATCGTGTTGCGCAGGCCAATCCCGCGCGACTTCCCGCCGCCCTTGCCTTCCTTGAGGTTGACCGCCTTGTCCGGGTTCAGCTTGCCGATGAACGACTCGAACACCTCGCGCGCATAGTCCTCGGCCAGAGCGCGCCCCCCGGTGTTCTTCGAGACGTCGTCGCAGTCCCACCCGGGCCGGTAGTTGGGGTTGGGCTGGCCGTTGGGCTGTGTCGGGAACTGCAGCCGTGGGTCGTGGCCGGTAAACGGCATCCCCTCGCCGTGCGAGCCGCGGTCCTCGTTGGCGTGCGCTGCGTCGGCCAGGCGGTTCAACCCCTCGCGGTAGTTTCCGACCCCCCGACCCGAGGCGCGGTTGTACGAATCGGCCGCCTTCTGCACCAGGTCGCCGACTGCCTGCTGGTTGCGCCCGACGCCGCCGTCGGACACGTAGCCGCCGGCCTCGCCATGCAGCGGCATCTCGTTCGGCAGGCGGACGTGGAACTCCAGTCGATCCCAGCGCTTCTGGCTCTCCTCGACGCTGGTTTCCTTCGTCTTCACCTTGTCCTTGTTCTTCCACTCGCCCTTCTTCTTGGTGCCGGACTCGACGGGCTTCTCGGGCTTGGGTGGGGTGTGGACGCCGTGGGCCTCGCGCTCCTTGCTCAGGTCGTTCTCCTGGCCCTCCACCATGTCGTCCAGGAACTGCGCCTTCATCTCGCCCGCAACCCCTAGGTACTGCATGAAGTTCTGCGCCATCGACTGGTAGGTGCGGTCCAACGCGCCGGCCTTTCGGGCGACGAAGTCCGAGGCCTCGGGGTCGATCTGGTTCTGCATCTTCAGGCCCACGTTGCGCGTGATGGCCTGATGCCCGTCATCCCACCACGCGGCCAAGCGGTCTTCCGCCCCCGGCTGTGCGGCGTGTCCGGCCTCGTGGGCCAAGATCCCGCCGCCTTCCGGGCTGTCTGGTGCGACGTCGCCGCGCAGGTAGATGTCCTGACCGCGGGTCAGCGCCTTGGCGCCCATCCGGTGCATGTCTGGATCGGCCTCGCCCCCTGCGTGCAGGCGCGCGTTGCCCAGGTTCCCCGGCGAGAGCGGGCCGGTCCTCGCTGCGCGTCGATCCGCGTCGCGCTCCGTCGCATCGCCAGGGCTCGTCATCGCCGCGCGAGAAGCACTGGTGCGCGGGTCTCCGGGCGGACTCACCGCCGCGCGGCCACCCTCGTAGTCCAAGCCCCTCAGGGTCTTCACCAACCCCGTGCGGCCACCTTGCGGTGCCGGGGCGGATGGGGTGGGCGCCGGTGCCGCTGCGCTCTGGACTGGCTGTGCGCGCTCGTGTGCCATGGCGCCCTCCGTAAAATGCCTTCTGAGAAGCTGGATGGAATCCTAGGAATATCGCTCGATGCGCAGAATCATCGAACGTCCACACCATTGGTCGGGTGTGGCGTTTCGTCTACGTACGGTCCCTGACGCGGCGGGCGCGGGTGTTCAGCCCACCAGACCGGCATCCCGCGCGGACTGGACAACCTCTACCACGGTGCGGACCCCGAGCTTGGTCTTGATGCGGTGAACGAACGTGTTGATCGTGCTCGGTGTCACCCCGGACTCAACCGCGATGTCCACCGCGCGCTTGCCCTCCGCCAGTGCGCGCACCACCTCGATCTCGCGGTCGCTCAGCAGCTCCGCAAGGGTCTTGCGAAGGTCGATCTGGTGCTCGAACAGGAAGTCAGCCAGGGCGGGCGAGATGTAGCGCCTGCCGGAGTGCACCCTCCGGATGGCCTCGACCAGCTCCAGCGACGAGTGGCGCTTGCTGATGAATGCACTGGCGCCGGCACGCAGGAAGGCGACGGCGTGGCCGTCCTCAGGATACATCGTGAAGATCACGACCCTCGGGGGGGCCCTGCAAGCGAGGACCTGCTTGACGAGTGAAGTCCCATGACTTCCCGGCATGTTGACGTCGAGGACAACGACGTCGCTCCGGGCCTCGGCAAGCCGCTCCAGTACCTCAGGGGCACTCGTGGCTTCACCGCAAACGGACATGTCGACCGTCTCGTCGAGGACGCGTTTGAGTCCCTCACGCACAATCGTGTGGTCATCTGCCACGAACACGCGGATCACGCTTCTACCTCCGTGCCCGGGCGCCCGGCCGGCGCGCGGAACCTCACGACCACCGTCGTGCCCTCGCCAAGCCGGCTCGAGACCTCACATTGCCCGCCGAGCAGGCGCGAGCGCTCGCGGATGCCAAGCAGCCCAAACCCCGTACGCGGCGGGGTCATCGCCACATCGAAGCCCCGGCCGTCGTCCCTGACCGTCAGGACGATGCCCTGTTCGGTGCCTCGGATCGAGATGTCGATCGTCCGCGGTTGCGCGTGCCGACAGGCGTTCGTCAACGCCTCCTGAACGATCCGATAGACGGCGGTCGTCTCGTCGTCCGGGAGTTCCTCCTCGTCGATGTCGATGTCCACGTTGCAACGCACACCGTGCTCGCGATGCGTGCGCTTGCCCAGCGTTTCGATCGCCGCCGTCAGCCCCGCTGTGGCCAAAGTGCCCGGTCGCAAGTTGTTCAGGATGCCGTCGATCGAGCCGTGGATGGCGTCCATCAGCTCCATGGCTGGACCAAGGTCGCGATCCTGCGGTGGGACGTTGCCGCTCGCCGTCAGGGGTCGGTTCAGGCGGTCGACCTCCATGCGTAGTCCGGTCAGGGTCTGACCCAGCTCATCGTGAACCTCCCGCGCGATGCGCGTCCGCTCCTCCTCCTGAACCGTGACGAGGTTGCTCGCCAACTGGCCGATTTCGCCCGTTTGCTCGGACACGGCTTGCTCCAAACGGCGATTGAGGCGGTCCAGCGCGACCTGCTGCAGGAAGTTCTCGCGTAGCAGCAGGTAGACGACGTGCCCAACGACGACGACCGTGACCGCAGACGCAGACAGCCATACCACGGGCGTCGCAATCATCGGGTGCGTCAAATGCCGAAGGTCCGCGAGAAAGAAACCCGCCAAATACGAGAGGACGATGCCGGCCGTGACGACGGTCCGCGGCCGCAGATCGACCACCAACAGCACCGACAGCAGGGGCGCCGTGTAAATCCCGTAGAAGAGCGGTGACTCGAGGCCCCCGGCCGTGCCCATCAGCCAGCCCGTGCCCGCCGAGACCACCCAGTAGATCGTGAACGCAACCACAAGCGGCCGCTCGGCAAAATGCCGACCCATGCGCAGCATCGCGAGCCCGACGGCGCACACGAACAGCACGAGCAGGCGCCACTGGACCAAGGCGTGGAAGACGGACTTGTCGGCGCCGAAGACGAACCAGTCCGTCGGCCAGGCCGCGAGCGTCAGGGCGATGATCACGACGCCCGTAACCTCGAGCCCGCGAGTGGTCAGCCGGGCCGCAGCCGCCGCAAAAGCCATCCGGTCCGCCGGACCAAGGGGGTCCCAGCCTGCAACGCGAATGCCCGTTCCCTGAAGAAGGAAACCGGCGAGCATTCTGCCCGGATGCATTTGCAGACCTCCAAGGAGACCCAGCAAGAGTTCGCTGTCATTGCCCAACAACTCAGTATCGGATGACCTCTCGCGAGAGTCCATCCATGG
>JBMOIG010000175.1:0-8636 GCA_049317445.1 Myxococcota bacterium
GTCGCCCGGTTGTCGCCGTGCTTGACCACGCCCTGCCCCGAGACCGCGAGGACGGGCATCCGCTGGTCGTTGGTGGGGTTGTACCAGCCCAGGATGATGTCGTTGGGGCCGGACGACGCGCCAAGCGGCACTTCCTGCTCGAAGGAGTCGGCGATGATGTCGCCCGGCATCCAGTGGTCGGTCTGGAAGCAGCCGACGCAGGGCTTGTTGTCGTCCTCGGTCGGGTCGGGCGCCGTCAGCGGCCAGCGGTCCGCGTGCAGCGGGTGCGGGTGCATGAACAGCTTCCACGACGTCGGGGTCGCCTTGTTCACGCGCCAGTACAGCGTCAGACGGTACTTCTGCGAACGGGCGACGGAAGCCTCGGCCAGCTTGTAGCCGATCAAGTGAATCTGGTTGTCGAAGTTGACGAACACGCGGCGCACGGCTGGCTCCGCCTCGAATTGCTGTTGCGTGAGGATGGCCTTGCGCAGCCAGTTCTCGTCGGCTTGGTTGGGCTGCAGGTGGTTGGCCGCAAGCACCAGCCGCGACGACCGCGCGTCCAGCACTGCCAGATGGCGGCCGTGCGCCTCGCGGAAGGCGTGATTCAGCTCAGAGAATGTGTCCTTGGGCACGACCACGAAGCGCTGCACCGGAGCGGCAGCCGAGTGCAGCTCGTGTCCCTGCGGTCCCTGGGCGAAGAAGTCCAGACCGAACGCGCCGTCGTTGGGGTCTCCGGCGGTCAGCGTGATCATTTGCGACAGGGTCACGAAGTCCGCGCCGCTGTCGACGACCGTCGCCCGCGCCCCCTCAGGTCCCGTCAGCTGCGCTCCGCGCCACTGGCCGGCCGTCCAGCCAGCCCCCGTCACCTGCACGCGAACGCCTTCGACGCTGGTCGCGATGCCGTACCAGGCCGGTGCGTCGCGCTTGCGGTCGTGGTCGCGGTCGTTGGCGTCGCTCCAGCCCGGCAGCACCGCTGTCGAGGGTGCGCCGCCCTTGGCCGAGTCCAGGATCCGGGTCGCCACATCGACGTCGGCCAGCAGCTTCAGCACCGCAGAGCGGTCTTCCAGCGTCGGCATCGATGCCGTGTAGAAGTTGTTGTCGCTTCCGGACTTGGTCGAGCCATAGGTAAACGTGCGCGGCGCCCCGGACGGATCCGTCTCTGCCCCGCCGGCCTCGGCAATCCGCACCAGCAGGTGCTTCTGCGAGTAATGCACCGACAGTCCGGGCAGCAGCGACCAGCCAAAGCCTGCCGAGAACACCAGACCCGCCAGCACTAGCGCTCCGGTGGCGATTCGCGGTTGCTCCAGTCGGCCGAACAGGTTGACGGCGCCGTCGACCAGCCGGGCCACCAGCGTGCGACCGGCCGCCAGACGGTTCAGCGCGACAAAGGCCGCCACGACCAGCACGGCGCCACTGTCGGTCGAGGTCAAAAGGGCGTGGGTCAGGTACTTGGCTGCCTCTCCACTCTGCGGGGTTTCCGCGGCGAACCGCGTCGCCAGCGGCACAAACGCCGTGAACGTGACCAACAGGCCCGCACCGAACAGCGGCCAACCGTACCCAGCCGCGCGCGTCTGCGCGTGACCGACCACGACCAAGGCCAGCACGAGGGCAAGCGCCCAGACCGCAGCCAGCACGGCCCAAGTCCAAGTTCCGGCGGTCTGGCTGGCGCCGATGCCGACGCCGGCCAAGGCGATCAGGTACATCACCGAGGGCAGGAACCAGATCTTGGTGTCAGGCCCGCCGACCAGCTCTGCCCACAGCGATTCCTTGCCAGCGGGCACGAACCGCCGCACTGCAAGCACCACGACGCCCAGCACCGCCGGGACCGCGAAGGCGGCGGAGTCCAAGCCCACGCTCAGGCCCGTGCCGACTCCGGTGTGGCGCACGCCGGCGAATACACTCAAGCCCGCGAACAGCAGGGCCAATGCGGCAAACGCGATCACGCCGACCGCCACCGCGGGTGATTGCAGGCGCCGAGTCACCGCGAACAGCCAGCCGAGGCCTCGGGGCGCTGCAGCCATCTCGCCCCGCTTGTGCAGCACCGCCGCCAGTACCAGCAGCAGCGTAAACACGACGGCGCCTGCGATCACCTCGGGACGCATGCCCTGGATCGTCACCCACATCCGGTCGTACTGGTAGCCGGTGACGTTGGCCTGGGTCTTCAGCAGCACGTCCAGTCGCGTTCCCAGAGAGATCAGCAGGTCCAGCGCCCACACGATGCCCAGCACGCCCAGCGTCCAAGCCGCCCAGCCCGCGGTCCGCAGCTTGGCCACCACCAGGCGCAGCGACGCCATCGGCCGGGCCGCACCCAGCGCAAAGCCAAGGACCGACAGCAGCGCGATGGCCCTCAACCCGCCGGGCAGCTGCAACTCTTCCGGCCAGATGTAGGTGCCGGTGGTCATCAGCGGCGGATCGAAGGCGATGAACCGCGTCACGGCGTCGGCGCCCTTGCCGATCTCGCGATGCAGCAGCAGCGTGGCCAGCGCGACGAACACGGCCAGCACACGCCCCGACACCTTGCCCGCGACGATCTCGGTCAGGAAGCCGGCAATGATCAGCGCGGCCATCGGACCCACCGGCGCGACGAAGTGGTTGTACTTGAAGATCAAAGCCGCCACGACCACAGCCGGCACGATGGTGCCGAGCAGCAAAGCGACCTCGCCGGCACGGTCCTCGTCCTCGTCCTGATCCGCCGGGCCGCCAATCAGCCGACCGATTCCCAGCGCCAGCGCTGCGCCCCAAGGGAACACGGCAAAGCCCAACTGGCCGACAAACCAGGCGAAGTCGCGGCTCACCGCGGTCACGCCGCCGCCGAAAGGCCACTCCGTGAAGCGCAGGCTGCGCAACACCAGGCAGTCTTCGTCCCCCAGCACCCACAGCGTGCCCGCGCCCATCGCTGCCGCAGCGACCACGGCTGCGGCCAGCAAGTCTCGCCGTGCGCCACCGACCACCACAGCCACCGCGACGGCCGTTCCCGCGCCCATCGCCAGTCCGCCCAAGCCCTTGCCCAGAAACAGCAGGCCCAAACCCGCCACCAGCCAGGCTGCCCACGCCAGTGGTGTCAGCTTGCGCGCTGCCGCCAGCGCCAGACCGCCCGCTACCAGCACCATGCCCAGTGGAGCGACCGCCTCGAACGTCACCGCGCGCGCAGTTCCCCAGCTCATGGGCAAGGTTGCGTACACAAGCAGCGCCAGCCAGCCCGCTGTCGTTCCCCACAGCCGCCGCGCCACGAAGACGACCAGCATGCCCGCCAGCAGCATCAGCAACGCCCCGGGCAGTCGCGCCGCGGTCTCCGATGGCCCGAACATGTCCAGCCCATGCGCCACTGCAGCGGCCTCGAGCCAAGGCACCGTCACCGTCTGTCCGTCGCTCTTGTGCACAGGCATCGACCACGGAGAGGGCGTTTGCGCCGTGACCAAGGCGGCGATCCCCTCGCGGGTGGCGGCCGGCAGGTTCTCGGCCAGCAGCGGACCCAGCGCCGTCGCCGGGCGGTCGCCCTCAAGCAGCGTAGACAGCGGCGTGGCACGCAAGCCCCCGTGCAGCTGACGGATTCTCGCCGAGCCGATCGCCCGCCCCAGCTCAACGGTTAGCTCAGGGCTCGCCAGCAACAGCACCGCCGTGCCGCGGTTCTGGCCCTGCATCGTGGCGATCTGACCCGCGAGCGCTTCCAGCCGTCCAGCGCCGAACCGCGGCGGAGGGGTGGCCTGCGCCACGCCAGCCACGTCGATCACAACGGCGTGCGCCACCTTGCGCGTCAGGTCGCCCACGGCCTCCTGCATCGCGGCAGCGGCCGTCGGCTCACCCTGCTCGAACGGGTGCGCGAAGGCGTGACCCGGCGCCTGTTTTTCCAACAGGGCGCGCAGGCCGCCGTCGGCGGACTCGACGACCACCACACGGGGGTCCGCAGCCATGCGGCGGGAGACGGCGGCCCGGTCCATCTCCCACGGGTCCAGCAGGCCGGCGGTGCCCAAGCCGGGCAACAGCAGCGCAGCCAGCAGGCCAAGGGCGATCGGGACCTGCCAGCGCTGCAGGGCGGAGGCGAGCTTGGAAGCGTTGAAGCGATCGTTCATGAGCGGTGTTTCCGTCGTAGGTTCGGCCTTGTGGCACGATGCAGAGCACCCCAGCGCCGCGAAAGGGCGCGAAGTCTAACACGGCCGGTGGCAGAGGCGAACAAGTCGGGGAAGTCCCGGCGGCTTCTGACTTGGGGGGCGCACCACCCGCAAGAGGGGGGCTTGACAAAGTGGGCTTGACAAAGGGGGGACTTGACAAAGGGGCTTGACAAAGGTCGCGCGCAGGACCTCAGAAAATCCAAGGACATGCAGATCTCACCGATCCTTCCGTAGGGTCTGGCGGCCTTGACAGCCTTCCGTTCGCCACTACACTACAGGGTCCCCCGCTACGGCTTGACTACAGCGGGCGGCGGGGCTCTGGTGGCGGGTTTGGGACAGGGTCGGGCAACAGGCGGCGGGGGGGCAGTTGGCAGGACGCATTCCCGACCGCACGGTCCGCGACATTGTCGAGCAGACCGACATGAAGTCCATCGTGGGCGAAGTCGTCGAGCTGCGGCGCGCGGGCACCAGCCTGAAGGGTTTGTGCCCGTTCCACAACGAGAAAACGCCCTCGTTCCACATCAACGAGCATCGCAAGCTTTACCACTGCTATGGCTGTGGCGCTGGCGGCGACGTGATTCGCTTCGTGTCCGAGACCAGGGGCTTGAGCTTTGTCGAAGCCGTCGAGTACTTGGGCGACCGCGTCGGCATTCAGGTCGAGCGCGAGGAGACGACGCCTGAGGAAATTCAGCGGGCGTTGGCGGAGCGGTCCCAGCGCGGCCGGATGCTGGAGCTGTACCAGGCGGCGCAGGCGTTCTTTCGCCACACGCTGGGGCTGCCGGAGGGCGCAGAAGCCCGCAAGTACGCACAGGATCGAGGCTTGAGCCCGGAGATTTTCGAGCGCTTCGGTCTCGGTGCTGCCGGACGCAGCTGGGAGGAGCTTGTCCAACATCTGCACCGTCGCGGCTTTTCGCAGCAGGAGATCGTCGCAAGCGGTCTGGGCATGCCTCGCGACAGTGGCGGTCTGTACGATCGGTTCCGCGACCGACTGATGTTTCCGATCCACACCTCGTCTGGCGATCTGGTCGGCTTCGGCGGGCGGTCTCTGGGCGGCGGCAAGGAAGTCGCGAAGTACATGAACACGCCGGAGACGACGCTGGACACCGAGGCACCGGAGAGTCGCTTCCGCCACTTCTACAAGAAGGGGCAGTGCGTCTTCGGTCTGCACCAGGCGCGAGCATCGCTGCGTCAGACGCACACGGCGATCATCGTCGAAGGCAATCTGGACGTGATGACGCTGCACCAAGCCGGTCTCGAGTCCGCGGTCTGCGCGATGGGCACGGCGCTGACCGAGATGCAGGTCAAGGAGATCAAGCGGTTTGCCAACAAGGTCGTGCTGGTGTTCGACGGCGACGCGGCGGGACGCAAGGCGGCGATGAAGGCCGTGCCGGTCTGCGTGGCCGAAGGGTTCGACGGCGTGTTCGTGCTGCTGCCAGAGACCGAAGACCCCGACAGCTACGTGCGCAAGTTCGGCGCAAAGGCGATGCAGGACCTGATTCAGGCCGCGCCCAATCTGGTGACGGGCTACATCGATGCCTTGGTCACGGAGAGCGACGGTTCGCTGCAGGCCAAGGCAGAGGTGGTGCAGAAGGCGGGACTGCTGCTGGCGGCGATCCCCAATCCGATCGTGCGTGACATGGCCCGCGACCACTTGGCGTCGCGACTGCTGGACCGTGGCACCGACGAGAACCGTGCGACCTTGCAGCGTTATTTGCAGCGCATCGTGCCCGCCGCTGTGGTGGCTGAGTCGGGCGAGCAGCCGATCCCCGACCCGACCCGCGACGAGGCGCCGGTGCCGACGATCGAGGCAGACCTTGCGCGGATCCTCGTCTGGTATCCGGGGTTGATGGGGCAGGCGCAGCAGTTCGGCGCGCTCGAGTACCTCGGCCACGACGGCGTGCGGTTGGCGCTGCGCGACCTGTTGGGCCGAGGCCGCGAGTCCGGTCTGGACGCCACCGTCATCGCCGAATGGGCCCGCGAGATGCCCGACGGCCACGCCAGACGGTTGATTCTGCGCTCGCTGATGGAAGGGGCACCGGTACCGGCCGATCAAGCCAACCCTTGGTTGACGCAAGTGGTTTTGCGACTGCAGGAGCGCAGGCTGGACGAAGAGATCGACGCCGTACGCGGCGCCTTGGTGCACACGGGAAGTCCCGAAGACCAGCTTGCGGCGTTGAGCCAGCGGCTGGTGCGACTGAAGCAGGAAAAGGAACACGTGCGCGTCGCCCTCCGCAGGGCCGGCCAACCGGTGTGAGGCTCGCGGCCTCCTCGACTGAGGAAATGCCGCCACCGCATCGGGACATCTAGCATTTGATCCGCCGAGGGCAGGGCGAAGGCGCCAGACTCCGAACGGATCCAGGGGAAAGAAGGCATGCTCGAGCACATCAAGGAACCCGACCTCCGCGCACTCGTAGAGCGGGGCAAGGCCGCCGGCTTTGTCTCCGTCGACGACATCCAGCGCCTGGTCGGCAGCACGGACTTCGACCGCGGCGTGCTGGACGACATCCTGGCCGTCCTGGGCGCGAACTTCATTGAAGTGCTCGACCACAAGCAGGCCCGCGAGACCACGATCTTTGCGCCGCCGCGGCCGGTAGCTCCGCCGCCCACGCCGTCCGGCCACAAGGACGAGACGGTCGGCTATGTCGAAGAGACCTACCTGCGCACCAACGACCCCGTCCGCATGTACCTGCGCAAGATGGGGTCGGTTGCCCTGCTGACGCGGCAAGGCGAGATCGAGATCGCCAAGCGCATCGAGATGGGCGAGCACGAAGTCCTTGACGCCGTGATGTCCACCAAGCTGACGTTCGAGGCCGTGCTGAACCTGCGCGACCACGCCCGCCAGATCATCCAGTGGGTGGAGCAGGACCGCAGTGCGCAGGCGCAGCTGGCGGCCGAGGGCGTGACCGACCGCGAGGAGATCCTCAGTCGCGCGGAGAACCGCCGCGGGGGTGATCGGCCGCCGTTTTCCCTCAAGGAGCTCGTCAAGAGCATGGACGACGGCGTGGGCGGCGCCGACGAGATCGCGATCTGCCAGCAGCTGGTCGAGGCGCTGAGCGAACTCGAGCGTTTCGCGCAGGTCCAGACCAAGACCCAGCACGACGTCCACAACGCCAAGAATGAAACGATGCGCCGCGACTTGATGGGCTCCGAGCTCGACAAGGCCGTGTCTGAGCCCTACTTCGCCGAAGTCATCGGCGACATGCTCGAGAAGATGCAGCTGGGCCGCGCATCGGTCAGCGACATCGTCGAGGTGGCGCTGCGTCGCTCGCGGACCGGCACCGAGGCCGAGACGCTGCCCGTGATGGCCACCCTGCTGCGCATCACCCGCCTGTACCGCAAGCGCGTTCGCAGCGAGGACCCCGCAGAGGCCGCCCGCGCCGACCTGGCCCGCAAGAAGCCGACCCGTCCGTTGGACGACCTGATGCGCGCCGTCCTGGAGGATGAGCCTTCCATGCGCGGCCTGATGGCGCTGGCCGGACAGGTCGAAAGCGAGTCGATCGACCCCGCCAAGGTGCTGGACAACCTGCCGGAGAAGCTGACCAAGGCGCAGGCCAAGAGCTTCCAGAAGAGTCTGGCGCTTGCGTTCGAGGACGTGGTTCCGCTGGTGGAAGAGCTGTTCGCCCGTCGCGGCGAGGTGCTGCTGGGCGAGCCGTCTTCGCAGGACTACCAGAAGACGCTGCGCAACCGCAACGAGCGCATCGCGCAGATCCTCAACGAGATCATTGACCTGTTCACTTGGGTGCCGCGTCAGCGGACCAAGGGCAAGCCGATGCCGCCGCGTCCGCCGGTGGCCGCCTCACTGGACGGCTCGAGTCCGCGTCCGACCGCAGAGACGCCCGACTTCGCTTCGCTGAACGCGAATTTCGCCGAAACGGTGGTGTTTGCCGAGGTGCGGCGCGCGCTTGAGGAGCTGCCGGTGTCGGTCAAGCTCTTCGACACGGTCCAGAAGCGGGCCCTGCTGGAGCGCCTGCTCGACTGTGGCCTGCACCGCAAGCAGTACGACCTGATCATCGACGACTTCAAGAAGATCGTGCGCGAGGTGATGGACGCCAACCACTCACTTGCCCAAGAGGAGATGAAGCTTGCCGATGTTGCCGCAGAGCGACTCAAGGCGGCGGGCAAGAAGAAGGCGGAGATCAGTTTCTCGTACAAGAAAGAGGTTGTGCGTCTGGTCCGCGACTTCAAGGACGCCCAGCCGCCGCAGGTGCGCCTGCTGGAGAAGAAGTACGGCGTGCAGCGCGCCGAGCTGGTCGACGCCCACAAGGCGATGCGCGAGTGCCAGCGCATCATCGACGCGTATGCCAAGCAGACCGGCCACAACCAGGACTCGCTCAAGAAGATCTACGAGTCGATCGTCCGCGGCGAGCGCATCGCGAACAAGGCCAAGAGCGAGCTGGTCGAGGCCAACCTGCGTCTGGTGGTGTCGATCGCCAAGAAATACACCAACCGCGGCCTGCAGTTCCTCGACCTCATTCAGGAGGGCAACATCGGCCTGATGAAGGCGGTCGACAAGTTCGAGTATCGCCGCGGCTACAAGTTCTCGACCTA
>JBMOIG010000176.1:0-8410 GCA_049317445.1 Myxococcota bacterium
ACGGATCGTGCAACGGAACGGTCACGTTGGTGACATCGGGCGCGCTACGCAACAGGGGGTGTCTCGCACGCACCGTACCTGATACTCGAAGCCCGGAGCACGGATGCCGGTGCTGCCAGCAGTGAAGTCGATGTACCAGACATTGTCCGATCCCGGCACTTTCGTGGAGGTCCAAAACCACTCGGAAGCTGTGTAGGGAAAGGCAGTCTTGTCGACGGCCGGGCCCATCTGGCCTCGGTCCACGATAGACAGCAATTCGACGGTGGTGGGTAGACGCCAGCCGGGACCATTCAGGTTCAGCCCCGCACAGAAGCTTGTCGCTCCCGCCCAACTGCGCTTGCCCGAAATGGTTAGGTCGCGTTGCCAAGTCAAACCGGTCACTGAATCGTGGACTGTGCCGCTCGGTGTGTCGATCGTGTAGCGCTCGACCGGTGCACTGGCCACTTGCGCCGCACGCATACACCGAGTTCGGGCGACGCTCGGCTCGACGACGGGCCCCTTCTGGCTGAAGCCGAAGTCGAACTGGAGCCACCATGCATTGTCGGTGTCTCCTGCGTAGGGGCTGGCGGACCAGAAGTAGTAGGCTGGTACGAAGGTGCCCGCGAAGCCCGATGGCAGCGCAGGCTCAAGTTTGACGTGGTTGACCAAGGTCGCCAATTCAAAGGAGGACGGCAGTCGCCAGTCCTTGTGGCCCCCCAGGTCCAGCGTCTGGCAGTACGTTCTTGCCCCGGCGAAAGGCATGGTTCCCGAAGAATGCGCCTTCTGCCACATGATCTTGCTCTGCGTGTCGCTAATGGTGCCGTCCCCGTTGTCCTTGAACCACTCGGCAGGCGGACTCTCCGGCCGAATCCCCCACGCCGGGTAGTCGGGCGCACACACGGTCTTCCCGTCCACGTCGACGGCCACCATCTGCGGGCCGCACTTGCAGGTCTGTCCGTCGCCGACGAAGCCGATGTCGCATTTGCACGCGCCATCCGCCTTGCTGCACATCGCGTTGGCGCCGCAAGTCTTCGCCGGTCCTGCAACGCAAGCCCCCGCGGCGTTGCAGGAATCGCTCGAAGTGCACCCGTCGCTGTCGCTGCACGCGGCGTTCACCAGGGCAACGCTCTCGCACTTGCCGACGCCGCCAGAGAGTGCACACGCGTCGGCCGTGCACGCGTTCCCATCATCGCAAGAAACCTCCGTATATCCGCTACCATCGTCCTTGCACGTCGCCAACTTGTCCCCGCTGCACGTCACCTCGCCCGGCTTGCAGGTCACCGCCACGCACAGCCCATCCAGGCACGTCTGGTTGGTCGTCGCGCAGTCCTGAACCATCACCCAGGCCGTGCCGTTGCCGTTGCAAGCGCGGATCGTCTTGCCCAGGCACTCGATCACACCCGGCTCGCACACCTTCGCCGTGCACTTGCCGCTCGCACACACCTCTCCGGTGCCGCAAGCTTTCAAGTCCCACCCGATGAGGTTGGCCTTGCACGTGCCGACCGCTGCACCCTGGCACTGGACCTGACCCGCCGTGCAGACCTTCGAAGCGCACCCACCGTTCGCGCACACCTTGCCCTTGACCGCGCAGTCCTCGACCAAGGCGCTCGCCGTGCCTGCCGTGTTGCACTTGACCGCCTTCTGACCGTCGCATTCCATCTGCCCCGCCACGCACACCAGCGCCACGCAAACGGCGTTCTCGCACGCCTTCCCCTCGCCGCACGCCGCCTTGTCATAGCCGTTGCCTGCCGCGTTGCAGGTCGCCAAGGTCGAGACGTCCGCGCACATCTTGTCGCCCGTCTTGCAGGCCGCCGCGACACAACCGCCGTCCAGACAAAGCTGGGCCTTGCCACCGGCACCTGGAAGGCTGCAATCGGCCTTGAGATTCGCCGACAAGCCATCGCCCGCACAGGTCATCGCCTTCAGTGCGTCGCAGTACGCTGCTCCCGGCACGCACGCTTGCGCCTTGCAGACCGACTTGCCGGCCTCGGTCACGCAACTCTGGCCCTTGCCGTCGCCTGTCGCGGGGCAAGCCTCGGCGACCTCGCTTAGGCCGTCTGCCGCGCACACAGCCAAGCCGCCTTGGGCGTTGCACTTCTTGGTGTTGGGCACGCACACGTGCTTCTGGCAGTTGGCGTCCTTGCACGTCGCGTCGGACAGACACGGTGCCGGCACGCCCCATGCCGTACCGTTCGGGTTGCACGTGACGATGCCGTTCTCGCCGTCGGCGCACTGCTTCACACCGGGCGTGCAGATGACCTTGGAGCACTCGCCGTCGATACACGACAAGCCGTCGCCACACTTCGCTTCTTTCCACGCCGACCCGTTGGCCGCGCACACCTTGCGGATCGCCGCGTCTACGCAGGCCGTTTCATTTGCCGTGCAGGCGTCGGGCTTGCAGACCGTCTCGGTGCAGAACTGGCCGTCTTCACAGTCGTTGTCGTCGATGCAGAGGACGCAGAAGCCTGCCGTCTTGTCGCAGACCTGGCCTGCCGAGCAATCCTTGGTGGCGGTGCACGCGGCCGCAGGCATGACGCAGACCTGGGCCTTGCAGGTCTGGCCGTCGTCGCAGTCGCCGTCGACCTGGCACTCCACGCACACGCCCTTGGCCTGGTCGCAGACGTGACCCAGGTCCGAGCACTGTTTGTCGGACTTGCAGGGAGTCTGCGGCTGGCAGGTGCCTGAGATGCACAGGTCGAGCGGGTCGGGGCAGTCGCTCGGGGACTTGCACGGCGGCGGCCCGCTGTCAGCGTCGGCGTCGCCGAGATCGCCCTCAACCGCGTCGCCGAGGTCTTGCTCGACCGCGTCGCTGCCGTCGTCGTCAGCCGCGTCGTCGACGGCGTCCTCGACAGCGTCGGCCGAATCGGAGTCCAAGATTTGCGAGTCGGCTGCGTCGGCCTTGGCCTTGGCTTCGTTGGCCGCCAACTGCGCATCGCTGACCCGGTCGCCCATGCACGCCGTTGTGAGCCCGACGAAGGCCACCGCAAAGGCCAGGTTGCGCATCGACATAGAAACCTCCAACACCGCAATCAGAACTGGTACGCGACTTTCAGGCCGTCCGTAGCCGGGAGCACGACCACCGCGCTCGACCCGTCTCGCAGCCACATCCACGTCGCCAGCCCGGACAGGCCCACCCCGAGACCGGTCAGGCCGGCACCTGACCACCACTGGGCTTGGGCGGTGTCGAAGGCGTCGTTGTAGGCCTTGCGGTCGTTGGTCAGCCGGGCGTTCGCGTCATCGGTGCCCGTCTTGCCGACGAACAGCAGCACGACCCCGGCCGTGACGGTCACGCCAGCGCCTCCCGCGACGGCCCAGAGCGGCCAGTTGGGCGGCGTTGGCTCCAAAGCGCTCGCGGTGACTTGGGTAGGCTCGGAAGGCAGCGCTGTCGCCGGGGTACCCGCCGGTGTGGGCGTTTTGCCCTCCAGGCGTTTGACCCGCTCGCGAGCTTCGAGAATCCCGTCGGCGTCATCGGTCAGGCTGATGTACAGCCGAAACAAGCTCGCCGCGTCGCCCGCCATCCCCGCTTCTTCATAGGCGCGGGCGGCGTTGTAGACGAGCGCCGGCTCATGGCTCAGGGCATAGGCCTGCATGAACATCTTGGCAGAACGCTGGAAGTCCCTGGCTTTGAATAGCTCTTTGGCGCGAGTCGCGAATGCCTCGGCTTCGGCGACGGCAGCGGCAGGCGTGCCCGAGGCGGGCGCGGCGTACGCGACCCCGGCGGTCTGCAGCAGCAGGACAAGGCAAGTCAGGCACTTAGGTAGCCTGGAGGCGGGGCTCAGGCGGAGCATCGGACCTCTTTCGTCGGGGCGGCGTGGTGTCGCGGACCGGGACAGTACTGCGGGCAGCCTGGACGTGGCAAGGACAGGCGGGACTTGCGGTAATGGCGCAGAAACGTGCCGCCGCGCGCCGAGATTCGAACCGGAAGGGAGCAGCCCCCGGGGCGCCCGGGAAAGTAAACGTCTTGCAACGTTAGCATCCTGCAGTAAGCTTTCCTGCAGACGGGTAACCGTTTTCCAGAGGGCCGATGCAATTCGAACCACCCGACGACACCGACCCCATCGGCTATGCATGGCTGATCGACCACTTCGGCGTCAAGGTGCCGCGTCCCCGGCAGTTGTCGTACGCGCTGCGCAAGGGGTCGCCGCGCGAACTGCACGACGGCGACCTCGTGACCAAGGTGTTCGCTCGTGCGGCGATTCCGGCCTCGACGCCCTTCGCGCACCTCGAGTTCTGCCTCAAGCACGAACCGTTGGCGCTCGACGTCCTGGCCATCCTTCTGGAGCGCGTGGACGCCGGCAAGCCACCACAGCTCGGCCGGGTGGTCACGCGCTTCGAACCGACAGAGGCCCAACGCTTGACATGATACCTCAGATGTATCATCCTCCGGTCATGGAGAAGCGCCGGCCGCACCATGACCTGACCTGCTTCAAGGCCGACTTCGCGGTCGGAAGGGTGGACATCAAACGGTCGGCGAGAGAGGGCGCGGACGCTTGCGGCATCGGCATCGCCGGCATGACGGGCGTGATCGAAGGCATGAGGACCGCGCACTTCTACAAGTCGATGACTTCGCTCGCCGACAGCCGAGAGTGGCAGGACGTCTATCACGTGCCGGCCGACGACGGGCTTGTCGTTTACGTCAAGTTCGCAGGCAAGGTCGTACAGGAGTTCAAGCTCCTGTCGTTCAAGGAGAAATAGGCCATGACTGCGATTCTTTGCCAAGGTTGCGGCCAGCCGATGCGGCGCGACACCCGGGCGCATCTCCTGCGCTTCCGGGGCACGACAGTCGAGGTCCAGCAGCCGGGCTGGTGGTGCGACACCGCGGACTGCACGGGCGACGTGGTCGTGGAGGACGCCGATGTGGAAGCAACGCAGCCCGAGATGGACCAACTCGTCCAGCGGGTCGAAGCGGCGCAGCCCATCGCCGCGAACACGCCGCGCTGTCCTGAGTGCGGCGGCTCGATGGATTACGAAGTTCGCAAGGACACTCGGAGATACAAGGGCAGGAGCCTCGAAGTCGACCAGCCCGGTTGGTGGTGCCCGGTTTGTGGCGAGGCCGTCTTCTCCTGGTCGGAGGCACTCGTCGGCGAAGCGGCATTCGCAAAGCTCAAGGCCGAGGTCGACGGTACGCTGTCGCCCGCCGAAGTGGCGAGGATCCGCAAACGGCTCGGCCTGTCGCAGCGAGAGGCGAGCCGGCTCATGAGCGGGGCGCCCCAGGCCTTCCAGAAGTACGAGTCAGGTCAGACTGGGGTGTCGAAGGCGGTAGCGGTGCTGTTGCGCCTGCTCGACCGGCACCCGGGTCTGGTCACCGAGTTGCGCGGGAGGAATCGTGCGGCGTGAGCCTCCGTCCTGAAGATCGGCAGCGGCCGCAGTGGGTTCGACCCCGATGGGCGCGACGTTGGCGCGGCGGCATGGCGCCCGTCGTCATCGCTCGCCAGCCCCCGTCTCCTCGCCACCCGCAATCGCCTGGACCCCCGGCTCGGCCCGCACCAAGTACACCCGGTCCGGGTCGGCGTCTCCCAACTGCTTGCCCAGGGCGATGGCGCCGGTGCCGATGCCCTCAGTCCACACCTGACTCGACCAGAAACGCATCGCGACGACGGTGCCGGCACGGTCGCGAATCCAGCCGAGGAACACCGCGGCATGGCCCCAACTGCGCGGTCTTCCGTCGCCCCACATCTGCACGAAGTCGCCAGGGCGCGCGTCGTCCCAGTCGAGGATGCGTCGGCCGAGCCCGAGTCGAGGCAGCGCGTCCGCCATGCCGCGCGCTTCCCGGCGAGGCACGAACCACTCGCGCTTCAAGCTTTCCGCCCGCCTGGCGTCCAGACCGACTCCCTTGGCGCCGCCGGGCAGCTTTTCGACGGAGCGCCAGAACGCCTCGAACGTCGCCCCAACGCAGTGCGTGCCCACCCCGGCCCGGGCGACGCGCACCTTGCCGAGCCACAGGTCGCGGGTCGTGCCATCGAGTGCGCGCGGGGCGGGCCAGACGTAGCCGCCGGAGCTCTCGTTGGGCATCTCGTCTATCGTCTGCAGGATCAGCTTGTTGAATGCGGGGATGTCCGGTGCGAGGTTGGGCGAGGCCGCCGACGGCGTGTCGGGCAGGGCGACCGCTGCGGGTTCCGGTTGCGGCGAGTTGCCCGAGGTCGGGGCTTTCGGCGTCTGGGGTCCCTGGGTGAGTTGGTCCGCCGCTTTCCACCGATCCCGGCAGCTTCCGCAGGCCATGAGGCAGAGCGCGGTCAGACCTATGGTGAGGACTCGTCGCATGGGCAGCGCGCGCGCCCGACCCGTTCCGGGCGTTCGTGAGCCAGTCTGCGCTGCGGGCACGAGGGTGGTCAAACGGCGAAATGGATGGAAGTTGCTGGGGTCGTGCTACTGCTTCTCACGTCGACCCTCGCTGTGTCGTCGCGAGCGCACCTCGTCCGCGCCGCAGGCTCGCTGCAACCGCGCTCCCAAGCCAAAGATGCCGGCGGCCGACTCAGTCGGCGGCCGGAAGTGTCGGAGAGATCGGGACGTCCTGCGCGGGGGAGGAACTTGCCAACCGCAGCGTGTTCAGGAACAACAGCAGGGCGGCAATCCCGAAGCACGCGGCTCCCCACGCGAACTCGCCGCTACCGTAGCCCAAGCTCTCGCGGCGGTACCACTCGAAAGCCCACGCGGCGCCGGCAGCAACATCCACCGAAAACTCGACCCCGGCGAGTTCCGCGGCTTTGCCCTGGCCGATCCGCTCGCGCCGCTCGTCTTCGTCAACGGCGCCGATACCAAGGCGGCGCAAATGTTCACGCTGGCGCACGAGTTGGCGCACCTGCTGCTGGGCGAATCCGGCGTCTCCGACGTGGGACCAGCTTCCGAGCCGGCGCGCGATGAGGAGCAGTGGTGCAACCGCTTCGCCGCGGAGTTGCTCGTGCCAATGGACGTGCTGCGGCAGGTGCATCGCCCGCAGGCACCGCTCCAGGACGAGATCCTCCGGCTGGCACGGCACTTCAAAGTCAGCACGCTCGTCATCCTGCGGCGCGTGTTCGACGCAGGCACCCTGACCCGCGATGCGTTCTGGGCGGCCTACCGGCAAGAGGTCGCTCGCCTGGCGACGGTGGCCGGTGGCGGGGGCGGCGACTTCTACCGCAGCCAGGTCGCCCGCGTCGGCCGGCGGTTCGCGCGCGCCGTCATCACCGATGCGCTGGAAGGGCAGACACTCTTCCGCGATGCCTACCGACTGCTCGGAGTGAAGAAGCACTCGACCTTCGAGATGCTTGGCGCGCGGGTGGGGGTGTCTTGATGGCCTACCCCCGGGCGTCGGCGTGCGCTGCGTCAACGCATTCGAGATGCTCCGCAACGAACGCGCCCGATTCGTGCTCGGCGCGACCCCGACGCCGCAGGGCAGCGCAGATGCGGGTTCTCCCGTCCCACGCCAGCAGGCGTATGGCCGATAGACCGCGATCGCGCGCCGATACCCCCGCGCGATACGAAAACAAACTCAATAGGTTCTATTGACACCAATCCGCGCCGCCGGCCAATAGAACCGCACGACATGCGCCGACGCCCCCTACCCCCGAGCCGTCACCCGACAAAACGCCACCTTCAAGTACTGCCCCTCAGGATGCGCAGGCGCGACGGGATGGTCCGCGCCGGCCCCATCGAGCGCCAGCAACTGCACCGACCGACCCGCATTGTGCGCCGCCTGGCCCAGCATCCGCAGGAACGCCTGGCGATCCACCAGACCCGAGCAAGAGCAAGTGACCAGGAACCCGTCCTCAGCCACCGCCTGCATCGCCAACGTATTGATGTGCGTGTACTTCTTCAGCGCCTGGTCCAGCGCCCCGGCCCGACTGGCCAGCTTGGGCGGGTCGACGATCACGAGCGACGGCCGCCCCGCCTGGTCCTCGGGCGGCAGGTCCGCATAATTGCGCAAGATATGCACCGCATCGGCGGCCATCGCCTCGATCTGCAAGTCGTTGTCCTGGCCGTGCTGCAAGGCCAGATCGACCGCCCGCTGCGACGCATCGACACACACCACCTTGGCAGCCCCGGCACGCGCCGCGTGCAAACCAAACCCGCCCGCGTGGCTAAACGTATCGAGCACGAATCGACCCTTGGCCAGCTTGGCCGCCCGCACGTGGTTCTCGCGCTGGTCGACGTACATGCCGGTCTTCTGGCCGCCCGCGGGCTCGACGCGCAACGTCAGGCCGTTGTGGCGCACCTGGACCTGCACCGGCACCTCGCCGTGCATCTGGGCATTGCCCCCCTCGAGCCCTTCGGCCGGGTGGACGTCTTGCGGCACGCGGGTCAGCACCCACGCGCAGCCGTGCTCGCCTCGCAACAGTTCGACGACGTCGGGCAGCCAACGCGACGCGCCCGCCGTGGACGCCTGCACCACCGCGCCGTCGTGACGGCGCACACATGACCGTCGTTTGTGCCGTTCAAACGTTTGTATGAGGCG
>JBMOIG010000177.1:0-8291 GCA_049317445.1 Myxococcota bacterium
CGCGCCTCCTCCGGCAGTCGAAGCGGCCCCTGCCCCGGCTCCGGTTCCGGCAGCAGAGCCCGCCCCAGCCCCCGCGGTCCAACCCGCACCCACACCGGCTGCTGAGCCTGCGCCCGCCGCCGAACCTGCGCCGACGGCCGCTCCCGCTGCCGCGCCTGCCGCCAAACCTGCTGCCATTCCTGATGCAATGCCCGCCAAGCCCGCGGTCACCAAGCCCGCCCCCGCACCGGTTGCCGCTGCCGCACCTGCCAAGGCCGCCCCCGAACCGGCACCGGCACCTGCGCCGGCCAAGGTGGTTGTGGCGCCGACGCCTGCTCCTGCCCCGACACCACCGCCTGCGGCTGAACCGGCCAAGCCCGCCGACCCGCCCGCTGCCGCCGCTGGGGGCCACAAGGAAGCGACCGGCAAGGTGGTGTCGATCGCTGGCGCCAAGGTCAAGAAGCCCGCGGTTCCCTTCCACCACGACTTCCACAAGGGCAAGGACGGTCTGGGGATCTCGTGCAAGACCTGCCACCACCCGGTAGACGGCGCCAAGGTCGAAAAGGCGTGCACCGACTGCCACAAGGCCGACAGCACGGACAAGCCGACCGCCGAAGACGCCTTCCATGACACGTGTCGCGCCTGCCACAAGAAGCAGATGGCCAAGGACCCCACGCTGAAGGCCCCAACCGCGTGCAAGGGTTGCCACGCCGGATAGGCGGACCGGATGCCTCTGCCGGAAGGGGGTGTGGGAGCGCGATGCGGGAACCTGCACCCTACGGCGCCAGCACCCAAGCACCCTTGCGGTCGATCAGACCGGGCTTGCCAGCGAGTTCGACGGTGGCCAGACCGGCCAGAAACGGCGTCGCGGCGTCAAAGCCACGCGGAATCGCGACATTGCCAGCGCGATCGACGTAGCCCCAAACCCCGTCCAATCGAATTGCGGCCAGCCCTTCCGAGAAATCGCCCACCGTGTCGTACCGCGGCGCGATGACGACTTGGCCTTGCGGTCCGACCCAGCCCCAGCCCGCGTCGCCTTGCACGGCTGCGTAACCTTCTGAAAACCTTCGGGCGTTTGACCACACGGCGGCTACGACCAGCTTGCCACCGCGGTCGACGTACCCCCAGCGGTCGCCAGCGAGGACGGCAGCGAAGCCCTCCGCGAAGTCGCCTGCGTCGGGGTGACAGCCGGCGGCGGCAGGGCGTCCCTCGCGGTCGATGAAACACATCTGGTCGCCGTCGGTCACGCGCGCCAGGCCCTCGTGGAACGACCAGACATCCTCCCAAGTGGGCTGAATCACCCAAGATCCGGTGGTGTCGATGAAGCCCCAGTGCTGCCCGGCGCGGGCGGGCGCCAAGTCGTCCTGAAAGGGTCGCAGGTCATCGAACACCAGCGGCACCGCCACCTCACCGTCGCGGCCGATGGCGCCTGCCTTGCCATCGCGCACCACAACCGCCAGTCCGTCGGAGAAGGGGTGGGCGTCGTCGAACGCAGGGGGAACCGTCCACGTGCCGGTCAGGTTCAAGTAACCCCAGGCATCGCCTGCACGTGCGGCGGCCAGACCCTCGCGGAAGGGCTGAGCGTCGGCAAAGGTTGCGGGGATGACGAGACGCCCCGTGCGATCGATGAAACCGACCAAACCGTCGCGGCGCACAGGAAAGGCCACGAGCGGCGCGGTGATTGAGTGGGCCATGGTCGCGTCCTGGTTGGGGCTACACAAACCAGAGCTTCAGCGCCTGACTCGGGTACCAGCTGCCGTCCGAGAGCTGCATGCCGTCGAAGATGTCGACATGGCCGGTGCCTGAGAACGTGAAGATCTTGTCGAAAGCGACGATGCCGCGCTTGCTGGACACCAAGGGCTGGATCTCTTCGTCGAACGTCTTCTGAAACTGCTCGGCATTGGCGAACCGACCGCGCGCCGGGAACTCGGCGTGGGGCTTGCCGGCGTGGAACTCAAGGAAAGTCCACATCTCCTTGGCCGCCAGCAGGTAGTACCAGCCGGTCTTCTTGCTGAAAGGCACGCGACCCGGGTCGATGCCGGCAGCCTTGGCCTTCTCTCGCGTGATCGTCAGGGGGCCGCCCAGCTTGTTGAGCATGATGCTGAGGCGAATCGCGCACGTATTGCTGTACGTATCCGGATTCCACCCCTGCTGCACCTGCAGGTCGCCGCTGTCCGTGTTTTGCGTACCGTCGGTCTGGTAGTTGTGCGGGTGCGCGTCCCACATCTTCTGGAAGTCGGCGGGCAACCCTCCATTGCTGCTTCCGGGCGGCGCTTGTTGCGGACCGTTGCCGCCTTGGGCCTGCGCCGGCGTCGCCGGACCGGGCTGTGTGGTGGGCGGGCGCGGCGTCTGTCCACTCGCGGCAGGCGCCGTTGCCGGCGTGGTCGCACCGGGGGCCGGGGCCGACACGGCCGACTGACGGTCCATCGCGCCCAGCGTGTCCTTGCCCACCACTGCGTCGGGATTCAGGCCGTGGGACGCCTGCCAGGTTCGCACGGCCTTGGTCGTCGCATCGCCCCACACACCGTCGGCACCCGTGCGGCCCACCTGAATTCCCTGACCCAACAGGAAGTTCTGCAGCGCGCGCACCGACGGACCGCGGGCGCCCTGCTTCAGCGTGGCCTGCCCGGCGGCAACGGCCTCAAGCACGTGGTCGCCAGAGAACAGCGGCTGCGTCAGGGCTCCACCGCCTGGGGCGGCTGGCGGCACCGGCGTCTGGGCAACTTGCCCCGCGTCCTGCTGGGGCGTAGTTCCCGGGCGCGGTCGCTGCCCCTGCTGCGGGGTGTGCTGCGGAGTCGGTTGTGGCGTAGGCATATTGGGTTACCTGCGGCACGCGGAAAGGAGGGCGCGTGGCAGCTACTATCCTAGGCGGTCTCGCGCTCTCGACGAAACAAACGTTGCGGCGTGCGGTGCATCCAGACCCCATCCAGCGGACGCTCAAGGTCCGAAATCAAGCAGTGACCCTTCAGTGCGGTCGAGCCGCGCCACCGTCCACGGCGGTCAGGCGCCCTTGCGGCGAAACACGTCGGTCTTCAGGCTGGACACGCGGTCGAGAAACAACAGGCCGTCCAGATGGTCCAGCTCGTGCTGGATCGCGACCGCCTCGAACCCGCGCGCTTGGAGCTGGTGCGCAGCGCCCTGCACATCCAGATACGCCAAGGTGATCTCGCAGGCGCGGGTCACGTTGCCCGTGTAGTCGGGCACGCTCATACAGCCCTCGCGGAAGACCTGCTGGCCCTCGCGGTCGACGATGTGCGGGTTCACCAGCAGCAGGCG
Organism: Myxococcota bacterium; assembly: GCA_049317445.1. Taxonomy (GTDB): domain Bacteria; phylum Myxococcota_A; class UBA9042; order UBA9042; family UBA9042; genus CAJBNH01. Next base: position 3,256 of record JBMOIG010000177.1, read on the forward strand.
GCCGTGGTGGTCGTCCCTGCCCAGCTTGGACTTCGATACGTCGACGATGACCACACGGCGGGTGTCACCGATCTGCGACGCCGCCACGCCAACCGAGTGCCCTGACGCGACCATCGTGTCCTCGAGATCCTGCGCCAGCGCCGCCAGATCGGCGTCGAACACCGTCACGGGTTCGCACACGACCTTGAGGATCGGGTCGGGATAGACGCGGATGGGACGAACCGCCATGCGCTACAGTTCCACCGGGGTGATTGAGCGCACCGACAGGTCGACATGCAAGTCGCGACCCAGCTGCTGCAGCTCTTGCGCGACAAAGTCGATGGTCACGTCCTCGGGCAAGACCCCTTCCAGCATCATCACATACACCGGACTCTCCGCCGTGCCGACCAGCTTGGTGTTCATGTCCGTCACGTTGATGCGCCGGGCCGCCAGTTCTTGCGTGACGCGATAGACGATGCCGGGCTGGTCGGCGCCGTAGACGGAGACCAGACAGAGCTCTCCGCGCAGTCGAGTCGCTTGCTCGCCGCCCGGGGGCAGCGCCCGCAACACCACGGCAAGGTCGTCGTCGGCCAGCGCAGAAAACGCGTCGCCGAAACCCGCCACCGTCGCCACCGTGGGGTGCGAGACGATGAGGATCATGGCGAATTGTCCGCCCAGAATGGTGCAACTCGAGTCGGCGAGGTTGGCGCCGCGCTGGTACAGGATCTGGGTCAGGCGGGCGACGATTCCGGGTCGGTCGCGGCCGATCAGCGTAAGCGCGAAGTGGTGCATGGGGCTCCGTGAGGCAAGGGCGTCAGGCTAGAGGACTGCCAGCGTTCTCTCAAGCCCGGGGCCGAAACCACGTCGTCGGGGACGGTCGATCGGACCCCCTGGCAACCCCGCGTCATCGCTGCAGCTTCACCTGAAACCACGCCACCCCGCCGAAGTCGTCTCGCGCCACGGCCCAGACATCGACCGTCTTGCCGGCCTCGACCCCATCGGACAGCCACTTGTTGTCGGGGTAGTCCTGGTAGCTGCGCTGCTGGTCGAAGTCGCCTGCCGTGGAGTACCACGCGAACAACACGTCGCCGGTTGCGGTGGCGTCGACCGGCAGGCCCGCCGGGGTCAGCTCGGTCCACTGGGGCGACAGCGCGACCTTGGCCTTGCCGACGACTTGCGCGGTCTCTCCCGACAGCAGGGCCTTGCCGTCCACCTTGAGCAGGTCGATCTCCGGATTGGCATGGAAGTCTTTGACATCGCTGGGGATGGCGAGGCTGCGGTAGCCGATGACGCAGCGGTCGCGGTCGGGGCAGCCCTGGGCCAGGAACGCCGTGGCGGTCGTAGGGCACTTGCCGCCGAACGACGCGGCCTCGGCCACGCCGAATAACAGCTTGATCTCCGGGGGGCCCTTGGCGCCGGGAATGCTGGACGGGATGCCACCGACGCCGGACGCGCCGCCGATGCCCGGGTTCGCCTTCTGATAGGCCACCAACCCCGCTGCAAGCGTAGCCAGGTGGTCAAACGTCGCGGTCGCCGTCGCCTGCACGCCCAGATCGACCTGCAGCTGCGGGTCTACACACGCGAATCGACCGTCCACGGTGGTGGCGAACAGACACAGCGCCCAGGCGTGGCAGACCTCAGTCTCGGGCGCTACGCCGACCACCTTGGCGTCCAGCACGGTCGAGCTGCCCGGCGCACCGGCCAGGTACGGCGGCTCGGCGCGGACGGCCAGCAGGCGCAAACCCTTGACCAGCGACGGCGGATCGAAGTCGCTGCTGCAACCGGCAACGGCGGTAGCCGCAATCGCGAGGACGAACAAGGATAGGCGGAATCGGGACATGGCGGGGCTCCTGACACGGCGTGGGCGACGGCGGATCACGCGTCGCGCGGCTTGAACTCCACGACGAAGGGGACACGGTCGACCATGGGCTCGCCATTGCGGCGGCCGGGTTCGAACGGACAGCGCTCGAGTGCTTCGCGGGCGGCGCGGTCGAACGGTTCGCCGACACCGCGCAGGACCTTGACGCCCGTCACGCGGCCGTCGCGGTCTACCGTCAGCAACAGCTTGACCTCCACGATGCGGCGCTCGACCAAGGCATCCGCCGGCCACTCGACCGGGCAGATGTTGCGGGGCACGGCACGGCGGATCACGTCTTCGGGCCGAACGACGGCGGGCGTGGGTGCTGCGGACGCTTCCACTCGCGGCGACGCGGGCACATCGGGGGCGTTGCGCCGGTTGCGCTCGTTCGCCGCCACTGCCGGGTCGCCGAACACGTCTTCGTCGCCCTTCTCCGCCACAATGCTGCCGCCACCCTCGTACACCTGCGACAACACAAGCGGCGCCGGCTCAGACGGCGAAGGCGCATCGGCGGGGCTCGGCTTGGTGGACCTGGGCTTGGGACGGGCCACGGGCTGGGGGGCTTCGGGCTCAGCCTTGGCGACCTCAGACGGTTTGGGCGGTTCTGGCAGCGGGTCTTGGGCGATTTCGGGCTTGGGCAGCTCGACATCGAACTGCACGGTCTTGGCGACGTGGATGTTGGTCAGCTCTGGCGGCGGCGGCTGGCGGTCGAGCGTCATCGCCGCGCCGATGAGCGCGACGTGCGTGCCCACCGCCACCAGCCAAGCGATCTTTTGTTCGCGCGTCACCACCATCTCCAAGTCCTCATCTTTGCTGCACGTTGGCGACTAGTCGATGTCCTGCGCCTTGGTGTTGACGGCGATGTCGGTCACCCCCTGCAGCCGCAGCAGGTCCATCAACTGGATCACGTTGCCGTGCAACGCGTCGCGGTCGGCACTCAAGATGGCGGGCACCTTGGGGTCGATCTTGGCGCGGGACCGGGCTTCGGTCCGCAGCTGGTCTGGGGTCGTCGGCTTGCCGTCGAGAAACAGCTGCCCCTGCTTGTTCAGCACCACCGACAGCGGCCGTGAGGGCTTGGCCTCAGCGCTGGCGGCAGCGGGCAAGTTCACTTCGACCACCTTGGGCGTCTGCATGGCGGCGATGCTGGTGCTGGTCAGCATAAAGATGATCAGCAGGACAAGCATGATGTCGACCAGCGGGGTCACGTTGATGTCGGCGACGATGTCGTCTCCGGAGTTCGTGCGGGCGGCCATGGTCTACCTCGTTCAGAATGCGGGCGGCTCAGGCTTCGAAGGCGGCGCGAGGGTCAGGCGACGCGGCGAAAGGACGGCGAACTCGCGTCGCCGCGAGGCGCCTCTTGCTTCGTCCACGCGAGCACGATTCCGGCCAACACGCGGGTATCGGCCTGCGCTTCCTTCACGCGGGTGCGCAGGTAGTTGAACGCGACCACGGCCGGGATGGCGACGAACAGACCGACGGCGGTGGCCACCAACGCTTCCGAGATACTGGACATGATCGCCTGGTTGGCGGTCGCCGCGGCAGCGCCGGTGGCCAGCTTCAAGTCCGCGAACGCGCCCATGATGCCGATCACGGTACCCAGCAGACCGACGAACGGCGCATTCGAGCCGATGGTGCCCAGCCAACCCAGCCGCTGGTCATACCGCTTGGACTCGGCCGCCTCGCGGGCGCCCATCACTTCCTCGACCGACGCCGAACCGCGGTGCAACTCTGCCACGCCCGCAAGCGCGACCTGGGCCGCCATGCCCGAATACGGGGCCAGCAGCTTCTCGACGGCCTCGCGCCCCTCGTCCATCGCCTTCAGCAACGGCTGCTGCAGCTTCTCGACCGGTACGCGGTTGCGGCGCAGGAAGAGCAGACGCTCGACGGCGATCGCGACCAGAAAGACCGACATGAACATCAGCAGATAGAGAATCCAGGCGGCGCCGAACAGGTCCAGCACTTGCGCGGTGTGGTCGACGATCTCGTGCGTCATCATCTCGGGCGTCTCCTCAGAAGTTCGACTCGTCCTGCGCTTTGGATGCGTCGTCTTGCGGGTGGATGCGCAGCCGTTGCTGGGGCGGTCCTTGTCGCGGCCTGCGGGCGTCCGTCGACTTCCCCACAATAGACGGTTTAGCCGACTTGTCAATCGGAACTTTGCGCCATGTCATTTTTTGTCCTTGCCAAGGTCGACCCAACCGCCTATGTTGTCCATCGACAGTCGGCCCCACCCACCGACTCAGGAGCCCTCGAATGCACGTCGCAAGCCCTCGAACGCTGCACTATCTGGTTGTACTGGCAGGCCTTTCGGCCGCGGTTGCTGCCATGGCGCAGACGCCGTCCCCGGCCCCTAAGAAGGGCGGACGACCTGCACAAGCAGGCGGTAAAGCCGGTTCAGACGGTTCGGTCGGTTCCGCGGACAAGACGGCGCCGGTGGTGGTGCCGCCCAGGCTGGTGCGCGACTCGCGGCCGGTGTACCCGCCGGTGCTGGCCGGGTCGGGTCAGGAAGGCGTCGTCGTCCTGGAGCTGGAGGTTGCCCCGGACGGCCAGGTGCGCGACGCCAAGGTGCTGACGTCGGCAGGCGAGGTGTTCGATCAGGCGGCGCTTGCGGCGGCGAAGGGGCTGGGCTTTGAGCCCGCGACGTCGAACGGCAAGCCGGTCGCCGTCAAGATTCAGTTTCGCTACCGCATTCGGGAGGATGCCAAGCCGGTTGCGCCGGTCGCCCTGCCCGCTGAAGCCACGGTTCCGGTCGCACCGGAGACGCCCCAGCCTTCTTTGGATGCGCCGCCCGCCGCCGAGATTCGCAAGGGCGCACGGGTGGTCGGTCGCGTGCTGGAGCGCGGGACCAGGCGGCCGGTTGCAGGCGCGCTGGTGGTGCTGCCCGCACACGAGATGGAGACGTACACCGAGAACGATGGACGTTTCGTGTTCGAGGGCGTGCCCGCCGGTTCGACGCCGATCTTCCTGCCGGGCACCGACCATCAGCCGCTGCGGACGACGATTCGCGTGCCCCAGCAAGGCGAGGTCGAGACCGTGTTGCGCCCGGAGCTGAAGAGCTACGTGCTGTACCGCGCCTCGGCCGTCGCCCCTGCAGAGTCGGGTGAGGTCGCCAAGCGAACCATCTCGCGCGAAGAGATCGCCAAGGTTCCGGGGGTTTACGGCGACAGCTTCAAGGTCGTCACCAACCTGCCGGGCGTGGCTC
>JBMOIG010000178.1:0-8144 GCA_049317445.1 Myxococcota bacterium
CGCCCGTCGGGACCGTAGGACCACACCAGATCGAAGATGCTGTCCTTGCCCTGCAGGTACATGCACAGACGCTCGATGCCGTAGGTCAATTCCGCGCTGACCGGGTGCAGATCCAGCCCGCCCACTTGCTGGAAGTACGTGAATTGCGAGGCCTCCTGACCGTCGAGCCACACCTCCCAGCCCAGGCCCCACGCGCCCAGCGTCGGCGACTCCCAGTCGTCCTCGACGAACCGAATGTCGTGCTCCAGCGGGTCGATGCCGATCTCGCGCAGCGAGCCCAGGTACAGCTCCTGCACGTCCTTGGGCGACGGCTTGAGGATCACCTGATACTGGTAGTAGTGCTGAAGACGATTGGGGTTTTCGCCATAGCGTCCGTCGGTCGGTCGCCGCGAGGGCTCGACGTACGCCGCGTTCCACGGCTCTGGCCCGATGGAGCGCAGGAAGGTGGCGGGGTTGAACGTGCCTGCGCCCTTCTCGAGGTCGTAGGGCTGCACCAAGGCGCAACCCCGCGAGGCCCAATAGTGATTCAAGCGAACGATGACGTCCTGCAGCGTGGGCGTTGCAGCGGTGGGATGGCTCATGCGACGCGCTTCTCGCGCCGGCTCGTGTGACCGGCAAGGGCAGGGACCTTACCATGCAGGGGGCAGCAGGTCCAACCGAACCCGGAACGGGACCCGCCCTTGACGGCCCGGTCGCCCATCCTACCTTGGCAGCGCTGCAACCGCACCGCACGGGGGTCGTTCCTGCAACGAATGCAGTAGAACCCTTCGGTTGCGCAAACGAGCAGCGCCGGGTCGGCAACGGCCCGCACCCCCGAGACCACCTCGAGACAACCGCACGTCCGATGCGTGCGCGATGGAGCCCCGATGAGCATTCGCCCCCTCTACGACAATGTCCTGGTCCAGCGCGCCGACGCAGAGGAGCGGACCGCCGGCGGTCTGTTCCTCCCCACCACCGCTCAAGAGAAGCAGGTCTACGGCTTCGTGAAGGCTGTCGGCAAGGGCAAAATCCTCAAGGACGGCACGGTGCGCCCGCCTCTGGTCAAGGAAGGCGACAAGGTGCTGCTGGCCAAGTGGGGCGGCAACGAGATCAAGTACGAGGGTCAGGACTACCTGATCCTCAAGGAGAGCGAGCTGCTCGCGATCATCGGCGACTAGCCCGTTTCCCCCCGCGACGACCCCGGCGGCCGGCCAACGCGTCGACCGCCCCTGCATCCCGACACGAGAGAGGACCACCATGCCCGCGAAAAGCATCTTCTACAGCTCTGAGGCCCGCAACGCGATCCTCGAGGGCGTCAACATCCTGGCCAACACCGTCAAGGTCACGCTCGGCCCCAAGGGTCGCAACGTGGTCATCGACCGCTCCTACGGCTCGCCGCTGATCACCAAGGACGGCGTGACGGTGGCCAAGGAGATCGAGGTCGAGGACCACTTCGCCAACCTGGGCGTGCAGATGATCAAGGAGGCCGCGTCGAAGACCAACGACCTCGCGGGCGACGGCACCACCACCGCGACCGTGCTGGCCCAGGCCATCGTCGTCGAGGGCTCCAAGCTGGTGGCCGCCGGCATCAACCCGATGGCCATCAAGCGCGGCATCGAGGCTGGCGTCGAGGCGGCGGTTGCTGAGCTGGTACGGGTCTCGCGTGACGTCGAAGGCAACCACGACATCGAGCGCGTGGCCGTCATCTCCGCCAACGGCGACGAGACCATCGGCAAGATCATCGCAGAGGCCTTGGAGAAGGTCGGCAAGGACGGCGTGATCACGGTCGAGGAAGGCAAGGGCCTCGAAACGACGCTGGAAACTGTCGACGGCATGCAGTTCGACCGCGGCTACATCTCGCCGTACTTCGTGACCGACGGCGACCGCATGGAGGCCGTGCTCGAGAACGCGTTCGTGTTGATCCACGAGAAGAAGGTGTCGAGCCTGCGCGACCTGGTGCCGCTGCTCGAGCAGCTCAAGCGCGCCAACGCCCCGCTGCTGATCATCGCCGAGGACGTGGACGGCGAGGCCCTGACGGGTCTGGTCTACAACAAGCTGCGCGGCCAGTTCAACGTCGTCGCGGTCAAGGCGCCCGGCTTCGGCGACCGCCGCAAGGCCATGCTGCAGGACATCGCGGTCCTGTGCGGCACCAGCGTGATGTCGGACGAGATCGGCGAGAAGCTCGAAGCCGTCAAGCTCAGCAGCCTGGGCCGCGCCAAGAGCATCAAGGTCGACAAGGACAAGACGATTCTGGTGGGCGGCGGCGGCAAGGAGTTCGACGTTCAGGCCCGCGTCGCCACGATCCGACGCGAGCTGGAAGCCACCAAGAGCGACTGGGACCGCGAGAAGCTCGAAGAGCGTCTGGCGCGTCTGGCAGCCGGCGTGGCCGTGGTCCGCGTGGGCGCTGCGACCGAGATCGAGATGAAAGAGAAGAAGGCCCGCGTCGATGACGCCCTGCACGCGATCCGTGCGGCGGTGGCTGAGGGCGTGGTCCCCGGCGGCGGCGTGGCCCTGTTGCGTGCCGCAGCGGCCGTGCAGGCGCTGTCGTTCGGCGACGAGCGCGACTACGGCGTCAAGGTGCTGGTCCGCGCGATGGAAGAGCCGCTGCGCCAGATCGCTGAGAACGCGGGCGAAGAGGGCTCGGTCATCGTGGAGACTGTCCGCGAGGGCAAGGGCAGCTTTGGCTACGACGCCGGCAAGGGTGTGTGCAGCGACCTGATGGCCAACGGCGTCATCGACCCCACCAAGGTCGTGCGCGTGGCTCTGCAGAACGCGGCGTCGGTGGCGACCATGCTGCTGACGACTGAGGCCGCGATCGTCGAGGCCGCCAAGGAAGACAACTAGCCCAGGAGCCTGACGGATGGCCACCAAGCCCCCCGCCGATCCGCGCGGCCACGCCGCGCCGCACGTCGATCCGGAGACGGACGACGACGCGAGCGCAGAGGCGGCCGCTGAACCCGAGCAGGTTCTGCCCGCAGAGCCTGAGGTTCCTGAGGCTGAGCGCCTGCTGCAGGAGCAGGTGGCCGACCTGAAGCGCAAGCTGGTCGATGCTGAGGCCCAGACGCGGCACTACGCGCAGGCCTACGACAAGGCCCGCAGCGAATTCGCGGCCGCACGCGAGCGGATGCAGCGCGAACAGGAACGGCTGCTGAAGCAGGCCAAGGCCAAGGCGGTCACAGGGCTGATTGGCGTGCTGGACTCGCTGGATCGGTCGCTCGACAGCGTGCGCACCCAGCTGCCGGGTCCCGCATTCGTGACGGGTGTGCAGGCGATCCGCGCGCAGTTCGATGCGGCACTGGTGGGCCTGGACCTGCTGCGCTTCGACGGGGTGGGAGAAGCGTTCGACCCCTCGCGCCATCAGGCCGTGACGACGGTGCCGGTCGATGACGCGGCACAGGACGGCAAGGTGCTGCAGGCCGTCGCCTCAGGTGCGATGGTGGGCGACGAGCTCGTGCGTCCCGCCATGGTCATCGTCGGCCGCTATGTCGCGATCGAGGCTCCGGGCGTCAACTGACGCCTCGCCGCTCCCTCGCCTCTGACAACATTTCCTGAAATGCTGACTACTTGGCCGCAGGCGCATTGATCACTGCGAGGATGTAGGCCTCACAGGTGACGGCCAGCCCGGGCTTGCGATACACGCGGAAGAAGAACTCCGACGTGTTGTCCGAGCAGATGTTCATGCCCGGCAGACCGGTGCCCGCGGGGCCCTTGGCGCACTTGCACTCGCCTGCCATCTGCGGATCGGGCGACTTGGTGACGTCGCCCAAGATCGGCGTGTTCACCTTGGCATCCAGACCCGTCGGCGGGCCCCAGTAGCTGGTGGTCCACTGCACTTCGGTCTCCGCCGAACAGAGCTGGCTGGCACCGGCGCAGCTGCCCTTGTACATGTCGATTGCGAACTGATTGCCGGGGTTGTTGGACAGCCACGCGCGCACGTCGAACTGGTCGCACGCGCCGCCGTCATCGGGGCTGTCGGTGGCGAGCACCCGGTACCAGTCTCCGTCCTCGCCGGGCATCAGGTTGCCGGAGCGGAACACGGTCGCGCTTCCGTCGCCCATCTGCCCGAGATCAATGGCGTTCGGGCAGGCGTCGCCCTTCAGACCGTAGCTGTTGTCGGCCTGGCACTCGCAATCGGCGGGGTTGTCGTCCAGGTGGAACCAGCCCTTGAAGCAAACCGGGCTGCACTTGCCTCCCACGCACGCGGCCGAACCTTGGGCCATGGGGGGGCAGGACTTCTCGGCGCCCGGCTCGTCGGTCAAGCCGCTGCAGTCGTCGTCCAACCCGTTGCACGCCTCGATGGCGGTAGGGAAGACCTTGTCGTTGCCGTCGTCGCAGTCTCCCGGCTGATCGGTGGTGTAGATTTTGTTCAGCGCGCACAGGCACTTGCCGCTGCTGGCGGGACCGTACTTGTCGTTGTCCTGGTCCAGATAGGCGAGCTTGCAGCCGACCGAGCCTTCTTCGTCCGTCTTGCCGTTGCAGTTGTCATCGACGCCGACGGTGTTGCACATCTCACTGACGCCCGGCTTGACCTTGTTCGTCGTGTCGTCGCAGTCGCCCGCGACGCCGATCCACTCTGACGTCTTCTTGGACTTACAGAGACACGCCGAGTCGTCGGGGTCGCCGAACTTGTCGCCGTCCTTGTCCTTGTAATAGATGTCGCAACCCTTGGCGCCGGCCTCGTCGGTGTCGCCGTTGCAGTTGTCATCGATTTCGTTGCAGATCTCGTCCACGCCCGGCTTGATCGAGCTGACCAGGTCGTTGCAGTCGCCGCCCACGATCGAGAAGCCCTGTCCGGGGTTGTTGCATAGGCACGCGCCCACCGACTGGCCCACGCCGTCGGCGTCCTGATCGGGGTAGTAGACGATGCAGTCCACCGCGTCGGCTTCGTCGGTCTCGCCGTCGCAGTCGTTGTCCTCTTTGTCGCCGCAGACCTCCGCCGACGCGGGCTGGGCGCCGCACAGCGTCAGGCCGTCGGCGGTACAGATGCGGGTGCTCTTGCAGGTGCCGATGTCGTTGGTCTTGGAGCACTCGGTCGACGCTTGCGTGGCCGTCCAATTGACCGCGCACGTGCACTCACCCGAGTCGGGCACGCACTGCATGACCGGCGCCGGGCGGTCCTTCACGGTCACTTCCTTGCACGAGAATCCCGACTTGCATTGTCCGTCGTCCGAACACGCGGTGCCGCAGAACGCGCCATCGATGAAGCCCTGACCGTCGTCGCGGGGCAGACACAGGTTCTCACCCGCCTGCCCGCCGGGTTGGGCGCAGTCCTGGTGTGAATTGCAGGGCTTGCACAAGTTCGTGAACATCGGCACGCAGACGTAGCTGAGGTCACGGCCGGACGCCTGCACGCACTTCCAGTCCTTGGGGCACGAGGTGCTGCAGGCCTTGGTGCAGACCTTACCCAGCTCGCTGTCGATGCAATAGGCGACGTCGGCGCAGTCGGTGTTGTCCTTGCAAGGGCAGCCCCAGCCGCCCTCGGTCTCGCAGGGCTGCTGCTGCGGAACATCCGGTTCGTCGGTCGCGTCTGACGAGTCCTGCCCGTCGAGCTGCGGCCCGATGGTGTCCTTCGGCAGGACCGTCGTGTCGTCGGTCGACTGACCGGCAGGCGGGGAAGAACAGGCCACAGCAAGCCACAGCGTCGCCATCGACGTGCGAAGGCAGGCCTGAAGGACACGACCGGAACGGCTGGATGCGAGCATGCGTCACCTTGGCGTGGCCAGTAACCGATGGAGCGTATCACGACCGAACCCGCACGCGAACCCCGGCCCGACTGGCCGGCTTCGGTGCGGTCACTCGAGCCCGGCATCGATGGCCGTGTAACCACCCGCGCGTTTCAAGTCCTTGAGCTGCAACTGGATCTTGGTCCCGGCTGGTAGCCCCGGCACCAAGCCACCCAAGTCCAGCGACGGCAGGTTCAGCTTCAGCGCGTCCAGGCCCGGGATGCCATTCTTGAGCGCGTCACCCAGCAGCTTGGCGAACAGGTTCTCGAAGACCGACTTGGACCCTGCATAGGCCTTGCTGATGTCGAACAACTCGTACTGCAGGTTGAGCTCGGGATCGAGCTGGACCGACAGCTGCGGCGCTCCCTCCGGCGACTTGCCCAGCGCGATCTGCGCGCCCATGTCGAGCCCCAGGAACAGCCCGAGCTGTAAGTCCCCGTCCAGCAGCTTGGCCTTGCCGTACAGGTCACCGACCTGCAAGCGGAATTTTCCGTCCGTCTGGTTGCAGCTCTCCAGAATCGGCGGCAGGAAGAAGTCGACGTCGAAGGTCGCCCCCTCCAGCGAGAAGCCCCCGGTCTTGCTGGGGTCGGCGTCCAGGCCCAGCTGGGTCGCCGTCACGCCGTCGATCTTCAGGGCGCCACCGTACCAGATCGCGTGCAGCGCCTGGTTGAGGACGTCGTCGTGCAGGGCGAGCTGCAGCCGCTGGCTCTGGTCGATGACGAATGCATCCTGAACCGTGCCGATGCAGCCAGCGCGCCCAATCGACCCCAAAACCGTGTGCGCCGTGCCTTTGGGGGCCACGAACGACGCGTCCATCCGCACCAACACCCCTGCGGGCGAGCACTGCAGATGCTTCAGCACGGTCACCAGCGACACCTGGGCCTCGGGCGCGCCGGGGACCAGCGGCGGCAGGGTGAACGTCTGGTCGAGCGCCAGATTCTCGAGCAACCCTTGGATCAGCTTGGGGACTTGGCCGTTCAGCGTCTGAACCAGCTGGCCCTCTAGCTGCGACGTGTAGGTCTGCAGCAGCAGGTTCCACAGGAAGTCGAACAGCCCTGCGATGCCGTCCACGTGCAGGTTCATGCCGTCAATCGTGGCCTGACTGGAGCCCACCGCGACCTGCGCCTTGCCGTCGACCACACTCAGGAGCACCAGCGTCTGCACCGTGACGTTGGCGATGTCGATGTCGCCCGACACCTTCAGCGTGATGCTGATCGGCCCCAGCTTCTGCTTGGCCTTGACCGCCAAGTCCGTGTGGACGTTGGGGATCGCGACCTTGAGCTGCAGCCCGCCATCGACCGGAACCAAATTCACCGTCGGCTTGCCGAACGAGATGTTGGACAGCGTCACCTGCACGTCGCCCTGACTGACCGCGCCGGGGATCAGCTGGTTGGGATCAAGGCCACCCAGCATCACCTCGATCAACGTCGCGAGATCGTTGGGGTGTGCCGGGTCGTGCACCCCGTCGTCCAAGAAGTCCTTGCCGGCGAAGACTTGCAGTCCATCGGTGACCATGGCCGCTTGGGGCGCCTGCGCGTCGGTCGGATAGTACTGCCCAGAATAGTAGAACCCTCTGATCGCCTTGGACTTCTGCCCGCCCAGATCGGTGACTTCGGCCAGAATCGGGTTCAGACCGTGCTTGGCCCCGTGCTGCAGGCCCCACGTGCTGAGACCCGTTGCGTCCGGGGCGCCGATCGGCGGTTGCTTGCCGTCCACGACGAACTCGACCACGCCAGAGCCCGCGTCGCCGACCGTGCCCTCCAGGTACACCGAAGGCTTGCCCGTCAGCGTCGAGCCCCACGGCGGCTGGTCGATCGTCAGAACCGGCGGCGCACCGTCGACCAGAATGTCCACGTTGCGAACGACCTCAGGGTGGTCAACGACCTGAAAGTGCACGACATAAGTGTTGTCCAGGTTGAACTGCAGGGTGTCGGCCGACTTGAGCTTGAAGCCCGTGGCCGGCGACGTCACCGCCATCGTCACCTTGGCGTCGCCCACCACGTTGTCCCAGGCATCGCGCACAGTGGGCAGGAATTGCACCTTCTCTTCGCGCTTGTAGACCTGCTTGGCCGGCACCGTCGCCACATCCAGGAACTTCGGCGGCCCCGGCAGCACCGACAGCGTCCCCGCGTGCACCACGAACAGGTTCCAGGCCAGCGACTCGGGCACGCAGCGCACGTCATGCAGCCCTGTCAGCGTCGAGGTCAGGTACAGGCCCTTGAGCTGCACGGCGGGCGGCAGATCGATCGCAAAGGGAAACTCTGGAATCGCGTTGCCGTACGCATCGTTGGCGACACAGGCGAGCTTGGCGGCGCCACCGGCCTGAATCTCGGCAGGGTCGACCAGCGTGTAGAGGTGGCGTGGCACGGCGGGCACGACCTGCAGCAGGGCGGGCGTCGCGTCGGCAATCGCATCGACGGTGCAGGCCACCGCGATCGTGCC
>JBMOIG010000179.1:0-8000 GCA_049317445.1 Myxococcota bacterium
TAGGTCTGCGCGTACATGTTGGCGACCGACGACCACGCCTCGATGGCCGCGTCGGTGTGGTTCATGTGCGAAAGGCAGCGCCCTTGCCAGTAGATCGCCTTGGCGCGCCACGGCTGCTGGCCGCCCGTCCACTGCTGACCGAATTCGCGCTCCAGCTGCACAAAACCCTTCAATGCACCCGGATAGTTGCCGGCGAGGTAGCGCTGCCAGGCCAGCCCCCAGACGGCGAGCTCGCGCTCTTCTGCCGCCGGGTGGCGTTCGAGCAGGCGGACCAGCGCCTCTTCGGCGTCCTGCGGGCGGTTGACGTTGTTGTACAGGCGGTGAAGCCGTTGCAGCGCGCGGGCTTCCAGCTCTTCGCCGGCGCCCACTGTCAACGCGCGCTGCAGCGTCTCGATGGCCTTGGCGTCGTTGCCGGCCTTGCCCAGCGCATCGCCCCACGCGTGCAGCGCCCGCCCGAGCTGCACGGGGTCGGTCGCCTGCGTCGCCGCTGACTCCAGCAACTCCAACGCCCGCTTGCGGGTCTTCTTGTCGCGGGAGAGCAGCGCCCCCTCACCGTAGGCGCGCAAGGCCTGGTCGCCCGCCGCAATCGCCGCGACGTCGCCCAGCCAGCGGCGCAGGTCCTTGGGGCTGCGGATGCGGCGCTCCAAGATGCGTTCGACTTGATCCCCAGGAGGAATCGGCATTTCCATGGCCGTAAGGCGGTCGGACGCGGTCTCGGAGTATGCGCCCTCGTCCTGCCACCATGCTTCGCGATAATACCGCAGGGCCGCATCGACCTGACCCGAGCGCCGAGCCACCTCGCCGCTCAGCAGCGCGTGCCAGGCCTTGTGTTCGCTGGGCAGGGTCGCTCGCTGCACGCGTTCCAAGGCATCGCGCGCCGGACCGATGCGACCGCGGTCCAGCTCGATCTTCGCCATCAGCAGCGTCGCCGCGTCGCGCCCCACGTGCCACGGCGCCACGGCGGCCAGCTGGGCAAGGGCCCCGTCGACGTCACCGCGCTCCAGCGCCAGGTTGGCCAGATGCTGGCGCGCGGTCTGCGTGAACGGTCCCGACTGCGCCAGCCGCTGCCAGGCGCGCTCGGCCTCCGGGCGGTTCTTGACGCGCTCGTAGCTGCGGGCAAGCAGGTGCAGGGCGGCGACACGCACGGCGGCTTGGCCCGTGCGGCTGGCGACCTCCAGAGCCTGACGCACGACAGCGGCGTGGTCGTGACGCTGCCAAGCCTGCAGCAGCGCGGCGTAGCGCGCGTCGCCGTCAGCAAGTGGTGCGAAATCGTAGAGATCTTCCGTGGACGCAAGCAGCCGTGCCGGGGTGACGGGCGAGACGTCAGGCCCGTCTTCCGGAACGTCGTCGACCACTTCGTCGGCAGGATCGATCTGTGCGGCGGCCAGACCCGGGGCCAGCAAACTCAGCAGCGCAATCGCAAAAACCGCTCGGATTCCAAGTAGTCTGGCTTCCGATGGTCGCGAGGGGCGGGGGGGCAGCGAAACGGACATCCCGTCCAAGCTACGGTCAGACGCAGGACGAGACAAGCGATCGCACTCCCCGGCGCGACCCGGGGGCAAGGCGGCGGCGAGCGACCATCCGCGATCGCAACCCGTGATTATCCTGTTGATTGCTGTAATTCTGAGTAGTTGCGGCGCAAGGGTTGTCAGGCGCTGCTGCAAAGGCAGGCTGCCGACGCCCGGCCGAATCCGGCGATCGCGGTCAGAGGGGATCCGCGACCAGCAAGTCAAAGTGCTTGAATTGAGGATGGATCTTTGTCGCGAATTGCCCGGGTTTCAGCCCTTGGTCGGCCAGAAACGGCCCCTGAGCGGCGGGCGACGCCGACTACTGCGCCTCGATCTTCGGGCACTCGTAGCTCTTCAGCAGGGCGTCGCGGTACTCGACGAACTTGGGGTCGAGGTCGTTCTGCTTGGCGATGTCGCGCAGCTCGCCGACAACCGACTTCTGCACCCAAATCAGCTCCTCTGCGTCCTTCTTGCCCTGATCGGTCTTGCCCTTGTACTCAGGCGACTCTTTGAGGCAGTAGAGCTCCTTGAGCAGCTGGATGTAGCGGATGCGGTAGGTGTGGGGCTCCGGCAGCAGGTCGAAGGCGGCGTTGTCGATGACGAAGCGGCCGTCGGGCGTGCGCTTGAACTTGCGGACCGTCCAGCCCTCGGACTCGAGCTTCTTGACGTCGACGCCCGGAGGGGCCGGGTGCTCGTAGAACATGACCTTGCGGGGCTTGTAGCCGCACGACGCAAGCTCGACCTCGTAGACCCAACTGGACAGGGCCACCGAGTGGACCTTCAACGATGCGTCGACGATGGGGTTGCCGTCCGAGTCGCGGGGCGGGTCCTTGCGCTTCTCGTCGATGATCTTGATGTCCTCGGCAGTCAGGCGCCTGTCGTTGCC
The DNA here is from genome assembly GCA_049317445.1 of Myxococcota bacterium. Taxonomy (GTDB): domain Bacteria; phylum Myxococcota_A; class UBA9042; order UBA9042; family UBA9042; genus CAJBNH01. Next base: position 2,395 of record JBMOIG010000179.1, read on the forward strand.
GTCGGCTTGCTCCTTCTCCAGCAGCGGCAGGTTCTGCAGCGACATCGGCAGCACCAGCTTCTTGCCCTTGGTCGGGGCCCAAGTGGCGCAGGTCGGCAGCATCGTGGGCTTGGCGTTGGATGGCGGCGGCAGCGCCAGAGCATCAGGCTGGGCACCGGCTTCGGCAGCGACGGCCGCGGCGGCCGACGGGTCGGGGCACTCGGCGGGCTTGTTGCAACTCGCGTCGGACTTGAAGGCGATGCCGCCAACAGACTGGCCGGCCTTGTTGGCCAAGGTGGTGTACACGCCAGTGCGCTTCTCCTTGAAGCCGCGCTTGTCCTCGCCTCCGTCACGGAAACGCGCCAGGTAGTCGGCGCGGGTCTCTTCGTAGCGCTTCTGGGTAATCACGACCACGGTGTCGGCGTCGGGAGAGAACTGCAGGTCAAACGCACCGTAGTGGTTGACCATGTACTCGTTCTCTTCCTGCTTCTGCGCTTGCTCGATGCGGAAGGCGCGGTCCTCGTCGGTCTCGCACTTCTCCTGCACCTTCAACACGCTGCACTGGAAGCGGGCGTTGGACTCTTCGTTCAGGGCGACGTACGCGACGATGCCGATGACGACGATGCCCAGGATGCCGAACGCCAGACTGCCGCCGTACGACTTCTTCTGCGGGGCGACATCGGGCAGGTCGTCTTGATCGATCGGGGGGCCCAACTCGTCGTTGTCCTCGTCCTCGCGGTCGGGCGTGCCGGACAGCAGGGAGGCGAGCGGATCTACAAACGAGCCACCGTCGTGGCGCGCCGTGTGATGGTCACCGATGTCGGCCTTGGCGGGCTCCGGCGCGGCGGGTGCCTCAACTTTGGGCTCCGGCGTGGCCTCGACCTTGGGCTCAGGCACGACGACCGGCGCCGCGACCTTCTGCGGCGTGCCGCACTGGGGGCAGAACTTGGCACCGGGCTGCAGGGAGAAGCCGCATTCGGCGCAGAACTTGGGAGTGGACATGGCAGATTCCTAGTCGTGGTGGCCAGTTGCGCGGGACTCTCGCGAGTCGTGAGGTGCGCGCCGCGCGGGGGCGCTGGTCGCAGTGCGGTGGGATGCTGGCAAGGGACGCGAAACCCGTCAACACCCTCAGCCGCTGTGGTTACAACTCCTTTGCCAGAGAGCCTCGTCAGCACGGGCGCGGGTGGGTAGCATTTCGGTCCCATCGCCGTCCTGGGTACCCCACGGACCCCTTGGAACGAGGCACTCCCTTTGCAGGAACCGCACTTGCACTCCCACGTCTTCCTGTCGGCCTCTCATGACCGCCATGAGCGGCGCACTTGGCTGGTCGTCGTGCTGACCGCGCTGATGATGGTGGGCGAGATCGCGGCCGGTTGGGCGTATGGCTCGATGGCGTTGCTGGCCGACGGCTGGCACATGGCGACCCACGCGGGTGCGCTGGGCATCGCGGGGTGGGCCTATCGTCTGGCGAGGCAGCGGGCGAACGACAGGACCTTCTCGTTCGGAACGGGAAAAGTCGGTGATCTTGCCGGGTTCTCGAGTGCGATCGTGCTGGCGGTCGTCGCGCTGGCCGTGGCTTGGGAGTCGGTGCAGCGGCTGTTGCAGCCCGTGCATGTCGCCTTTGACGAGGCGATCGCCGTCGCGACGCTGGGGCTTGTCGTCAATCTGGTCAGCGCGGCGGTGCTGGGTCACGGCCACGATCACGAGCACAGCCACGCTCACGAACACGACCACAACCTGCGGGCGGCGTATCTGCATGTGTTGGCCGACGCGCTGACGTCGATTCTCGCGATCGTCGCGCTGCTGGCCGGTCGTTTGCGCGGGTGGACGTGGATGGACCCGGCGATGGGTCTGGTCGGGGCCGTGGTGATCCTGCGTTGGTCCAAGGGGTTGCTGCTGGATACGGCGCGCGTGCTGCTGGACGTCGACCCCGACCCGCGGCGGACGGCCGAGCTGCGTGCTTGCATCGAGACCGACGGCGACCGCGTCGTGGATCTGCACTTGTGGCGGGTGGGGCCGCAGCACCTGGCCGTGATCGTGTCGGTCGCCACGGCGCGCGGGACCACCGTCCAACAGGTGCGCGCGCGGCTGCCGGACCGGGCGGACTTGGCCCACGTCACGGTCGAAGTGCGCGAAATCCCATCCTGAACGCAAATTCTGCAGGCGCGGTAGATCCTTCCCTGGGTTGACGCGTCGGACGTCGTGGCTGCCCAGCGAAGGAGGTTCTGCCATGCGCCGCTTGTTCGCCCTGATGCTCGCCGCGACCGTGCTGTCTTGCGCCGGGGCCACCCCCGGCTACTCCGAACCCGAGTCCGGCGCCTCGTCCGGGGCTTGGAGCCTCGAGGTCACCGATGCTTGGGGCGCGCCGCTGTCCACCTTCTTCCATCGCGGCCGCACCTACGTGCTGGGTCAGGCGGGGGAGCGCTATCGCATCCGCGTGCGCAACAGCTCAGGGCGGCGGGTCGAGGCGGTGGTGTCGGTCGACGGTCGCGACGCCATCGACGGCAAGTTGGCGGGTTTTGAGAAGCGCGGCTATGTGATTGAACCCTATGGAGAAGTCCTGATCGACGGATTCCGGCTGTCGATGGCCAAGGTCGCAACCTTCCGCTTTTCGTCGGTGGCCGACTCGTATGCCGCCCGCATGGGGAATGCGCGCAACGTGGGCGTGATCGGGGTGGCGATCTTTCCGGAACGGCCGCTGCCGCCACCGCCCGTCTACCGCGAGCCGCGGCCGTGGCTGGACGACGAGGACTACGGGCAGGCCGAGCGATCGGGCCCGCAGCGCAGTGAATCTCGCAAACGTTCCGCGTCTGTCGATGCCGCGCCTCCGGCTGCTGCGCCGTCGGGTGGGGCCGGTCGCGCGGCACCGCGTGAGCAGGCCGACGAGCGTTCGCGCGATGCGGAACGCCCTGGTCTGGGGACGGAATTCGGAGAGCGCCGCCACTCGCGGGTGACGTCCGTGTCGTTCGAGCGCGCCCATGCACGGCCCGAACGCATCCTGACGCTGCGCTACAACGACGAGCCCGGGCTGGTGGCGCTGGGCATCGACTTGGACCCGTACCAGCCTGACGACGACGACACGTGGCGCCGCGAGACTGCGCGGCCGTTCCACAACCACTCGAAGTCGTTCGCTTCTCCGCCGGCCGGTTGGGCTCCCTAGCGGTCCGGGCCTGACGGTCAAGCGACGTCTCCCGCGTGCCAGGACTCTGTGGTGTAGACCGAGATCTGCAGGTTGGCCGGCCACTCGTCCCGACCGATGCCTGCCTTGCGCAGCAGCGCCGTGACGAAGGCCGTGGGCAACGACAGCTCCTCCCATACCGAGGGCAGAAACGTCGCGCGCCGCGAGCCGGACTCGAGCAGCAGCCCGTCCACGCCCACCCGCAGCCGCCGCTCCAGACCGCGTCGCGGCAGCCACGGCACGGCAACTCTGGGCGACAACACGGAGATCGACAGGTCGAGTCGGTCGAACTCGTCCGACGTCACCGGCGGAAAGCGCGGGTCGTGGAAGGCCGCGGCCACGGCGTGGCGCAGGATCGCGTCGCCCAGCGCGTAGTGCGGCTCGGTCGTGCCGATACAGCCGCGCAGATCGCCGTCCAGCTGCAGGGTGACGAACGCCGCAGCCGGTTCGCGCAGCCACGCGTCGGCCCGCCACCCGCCCAGCGGTGCGGAGGCAGGTCGGCCCAAGCGCTGGGTAATCGCGAGCCGGGCCAGCTCACACAGATGGCGCCGTTGGTCGCGATCGAAGCGGTTCGCGTGCAGATCGAAGACGGTCACGTCGGTGGACGCAGCGGTCGTGGCGCCGTTCAGGGTGGCGACCAGACTGGCGTAGCCGACCACGCGCGAGGGATCGCCGGCGGTATCGGCCGAGGTACGCACGTCGATCGCGTGCAGCGAAAGGCCCAGAGCGCGGGCGGCCGCGACCAGCGCGGCAAGGGGAGCAGAACCGCAGGCTTCCGACTGCTCGACGGCTTCGGCCTGCAGCGCCTCGACGGCGGCGACGGTCTGTGCGTCGACCCGGCGGGCGTGGTCCTGGGCGTGGTAGTGGCTCAGGTCGGTGCTGACGACGAGGAGGGTGGCCTCAGCGCCCCACAGCTGCTGCACCAACGCCTGACCGGCCGGCAGGTCGACCTGGCCGAACAGGATGGGCAGCAAGGTGAATTCGCCGAGCACCCGCTGCAGGAACGGCAGCTGCACCTCCAGACTGTGTTCTTGCGCGTGGATGCGGTCGCTGGCGACCACGTCGGGCCGGGTCGACAGGGCATCCAGAGCCGCACGGTCCAGCGGCACTACGCCCAGCGGAGTCGACCAGGCCTCAGCCTCAGGAATGGCGAACCCGCGAAAGCCGAAGCGGTGCGAGGGCCCCAGCAGCACCACCCGACGGATGCGGCCTCGCAGCGGGGCGAGGGTGGCGTAGCCGCTGGCGGCGATCGGGCCGCTGTAGACGTAGCCCGCGTGGGGCACGACGAGCGCGAGCGGTGTGGGGCCCGACCAGACGACGCTGCGGGCGAAGCAGGCGTCGAGTTCGCGCTGCAAGTCTTGCGGATCAGAGGGGTAGAAGGCACCGGCGACGGCTGGAGAGCGGGTGTGCATGGCCACCTCGGCGGGGAGAGCTTGCCGCTGAGCCTGCTGCCGCGCTGTCGGTCAGGTCAAGACGAACAGGGGGTCAGCGCACCCGGCGATAGGGGTTTTGCTGTTGCCGCTGCATTCTCTTCATGTCCGGGTGGGCCGCCAGCACTTCGCGGGCGATCTTCTGCAGCTCGGGGTGCACCTTCTGCCCCGGCGAGACGAAGCGACCCAGCAGGTTCACGTCTTCCTTCATCAGCAACATCAGGTCCTTGCGGGTCTTCTCGCGCTTACCGCACGCATACGTCGCAAACACGCGCGCCATCAGCAGCGGGACGCGGATCTGCGCCAGTTCCGGGTCGTCGAGTTTCAGGTCGTTCAGCAGCTCGAGCGCGGCCTCGTGCTTGCCGGTGCGGGCCCACGACTCGCCCTGCACGGCGATCATCAGCGCACGCGATTGGCCGTTGCCGGCGTTGGCGAGCTTGATGTCGTCGGCAAGCGTGCGGGCCTCGGACACGCGCCCCTTCCACAAGTACAACTGCCCCAACAGCGCGCGCACCTCGTCGGCGGCGGCCGCCTGGATCTTCTTGAGATCGATGCCTTCGAGCGTGAGGATCGCCTTGTCGGGGTCGGTCTGCGCCTCGAGCTGGGCGCGGGCGATGCGGTGGATCACGTCCTTGCTGCCGCCGTCCTTGGCCTGCAGCTGCAGCAACGCCGCCGCGCGTGCTTCGGGGGACGCGCCGGCGCCCTGCAGCAAAGACATCACGTCGCGTTGTTTGCGTGCCAGCCGATACAGCCAGAACAGGCCGCCCAAGATCGCCAGCGTCAGCACGGCCATGATCGTCGTGACGATCCAGTGGCCCGACACGGCGGCGATCAACCACAGCGCGGCGATGATGCCGCCGATGGTCAACAAGCTGTTGCGGCTGAGCAATTGCGCCGGACCCAGGGCGGCGGCGTCGAGGGGGGCGGGTGTCTTCTTGTCGGTCATGGCGGTGTCCTCGGCTCGGGGGGCGGGAAGGTGGCGCATCCGGCGCGCGGGCGCAAGTCCCCAAACCGACAGC
>JBMOIG010000180.1:0-7997 GCA_049317445.1 Myxococcota bacterium
CTCGTAGGGCTCGACGTGCACCAGACGATGGACGTGGTAGCGGGCCGTGAAGCCTCCCAGACAGGCCGATCGGTGCTGTACCGTACCGTCGCGGGCGAGTTGCCGGCGGTCCGGTCGCTGCTGCGCGAGGCCGGCGACGGGCAGGCTGGCGGCAAGGGCCTCTTTCTCCCCCCTCAACATCCATCGACCAAGATCCCCAAAGGTCCTACGCACTTCCGCACACCACCGACGTCGGCGGTGTGAAACGGCGTGCGCCAAGCGGCGGCGAAACGGTCGCGCTGCCACCGGTCTTGGTCCGCGTCGTACGCGTCGAGAAGCGCTGCGGGGGTCAGCGGATCAGCACGAACCAGTCGCCGACGTTCAACCCGCCGTTTGCCCAGTTGGACATGGTCGTGCTCCACACGACCGGCGACGCGCTGCACGCAGAGCCCTTGGCGTCGATCCAGCCCCAGTTGGTGCGCTCGTACTGCGGAACGATCAGTGGCCCGCCGAGATAGAAGTCGTCCGGGCCGTTGGAGCCCCACCGCTTGGTGCCCGTCGTGTCGTACCAGTCGGACGTGTCGCCGATGTTGTCGGCGCTGGCGGCGGCCATGTATTGCGCCTTGAACTTGTCGGCCGTCGTCTTGGGGAAGGCGATGTCGACGGTCGCCCCCGTCAAGGTGGTGCGGGCGTTCTCGTTGGCGAAGCACACGGCCCGCAACCCGTTGGTCACCGCGACCGTGTTCAGCATCTGGTACGCCGACTTCAGCGCCGGGTTCACGGTGGCGATGTTCGCGTCCACGGTCGTCGAGCCGTGGCGCTCGAAGTTGGCGGGAGCCAGGCGTCTGGCGGAGAGGATCAGGGTCCAGCCGCCGCCGTCGGTCGTCATGTCGCAATACGCGCGGAACGGCGCCGCGCCGCTGGTCCCGTCGGGGTCCAGCCAGTACGCACCGTCGCTGACCGTGCGCCCCTCTTGCTTGGCGACGTTCAAGATGTGCAGGCACGACTCGCCGGGCTTGCCGATGCCGTAGCCCAGGTCAGCCACGCAGGCGTCGCTGCAGCCGTCGCCGTTGGCCACGTTGCCGTCGTCGCAGCTCTCGTTCGACTCGACGATGCCGTTGCCGCAGGTGTCGGACAGGCTGCGCCACCCGACCTTGGCGCAATACCGGACGACGTCGCTCTTGGTGTCGTAGTACAGCGAGCCGATGACCGCCGCCGTGCACGGATAGGGAGGAGCCGACGCGGACTTCAGCACCAACGCGCCGGCCATGCCGACCTTGGCTGAAGAGACGACCTTGAACTGCAGGCTCCACGCCTTGAGCGCACCGTCGACGCCGTTGTTCAGAAACGCGGTGTCGATGACCTCCAGGTACCACTTGCCCTTGGGGTTTTTGCCCATCCAGGTGCTCAAGTCGCCCGACAGCGTCTTGGTCGGGTCGGGCCACGTGGTCTTCAGCACCGTCCCCTTCGCCGTCTTGTCCCACAACGAGTACTTCACCCCGGCGGGGTCGATCAGATTGACCTTCAGCTCCAGGGTGTTGCTGTTGGCCACCTCGGCCGAGACCGTCAGCGACTGCACGATGCCGAGGTCCGGCACTTCGATCAGGTCGCTGATCCCGACCGGGTTGTTGTCCGGTAGGTCGAGCGGCGTCTTGGCGCTCGTGGCCAGCTCCGTGAACTGGTTGGTCAGCAGGCCGCCCGAGATCTCGTCCAAGCCGTCGGTCGGCAGCGCTGCGGGGTCCATCGCGACGACGCACTCGTAGCTGCCGTCTGCCTTCAGTCCTTTGATGACCAGACCGGTGCCGCACGAGGCTCCCAGCTTGGGCAGGACCGGCAAACCCTCGAGATCCTTGTAACTTCCGCTGGCCGCCACCGCTGCCAGCGAGGCAGCCTTGGCGTACACGGTCAGGTCCGGCAGGCCCAGCAGGTCGGCATAACTTGCAGACGTGGCCACCTTGGCCAGCTTGGACAGCTGCGCGTAGCCACTCAGGTCCGGTCCGCCCGTCAGATCTGCGAACGCACCCGACTTGGCCACCTTCGCCAGGCCACCGCTGCCGATCAGGTCCTCGATCACCTTGGCGTCCAGATGCGCCGCCGTGACGCAGCCAGAGCACGACAGCCCCTCAGCAAACGCCGCGCGCAACGCGAATAGGGCGCTGTGCAAGGGCTGCTTGGCAAGCGCCGGGTCGTCGCCCACCCGCACCTTCAGCGACAGCGCTCCGGCGCCCGCCAACAGGTCGGGCCCCAGCGCCTTGACGGACCCCAGCGCGTGGACGAAGGCGCCGTTCGCGACGGTGGCGGTGACGGGTCCCTCGGACCACACCAGCGTGTCGTCCACCCCCTTCACCAGCGAGAAGGTGATCGCGTAGTCACCATCGGCCACGGGGCCGCCTCCGGTCGACTGCAGCACGCCCTCGACCAGTACCGTCTGCGGAATGGCGGCCGTGGCCTGCGCCGTCGACAACACCAGCGCCACCCCGCACAGCCCCCAGACGCTTGCCTTCCAAGACCCTCGGTACATGGTGCCTCCTGATGGATCGGCTGCGCCGTCACTTACCCACGTCGACGCTGTCCAGTCAGCGTGTACGACGCCGCGTTGGCCGCGTCAAGGCAAAGAAAGCACTGCGAATTGAATGCGATTTCGCGGTTCTGCGGCAGCCGATGCGGGGCGTGCTGGCGGCGGTGATGGATGCGCAGCAGGTCGAGAGGATCCCTTCGGCTGGGCTCGGGGCAGGCTCTGCGTCACGTGGGCTTATGGCCGGATTCCGAAGACATCGAGTCGATCCGTGGGCCGCCGGAGGACCTCTGGCCGCTGGACCCCCCGAGCGTGCCGACTTCGACGCACTCGACGAGGTCCCGCCGCTGGACCACGCCACCTGACTGGCGGTTCGCCCGACAGCAGACTGGGCATCCTGAGGGCGCACTCTGCCGCGTGGGTGCACCGGTCTGTTCGCAGGGCTGCTCGCCTGGGCTGGAAGTGAGATTCCAAACGAGCTGATGGCCCCCCGGAAGTTGGGCCGTGCAAGCAAAGGTGGGTGACTCCGTCGATCTGTGCGTCGTGGTCCTGCCCTTCGCAGGCGAGTACCCCTCTTCGGTGTGCTCATCGAACCTGCCGTTGAATACCTCGGGTTCCGCCCAGGCCGTGTCCCAGCACACCGTCGAGGGGCTCTCGCTTTGGGACGCGCCAGCCACCGTCACCGTCACGGTGTTGCGGGACGGTCAGCAGGTCGCTGCACAGACGTTCACGCCAAGCTATCAGGTCGTGTAGCCGAACGGCTACGAGTGCGACGGTGCCTGCAAGCGCGCGAGCGCGTCGATGGAGTGGTAGGGGCGTCGACGCATCGCAAGTCGCTACGTCTCCTACTTCTTTCCAGGAATCGCCACCTTGCACTTCGCAAAGGCCTTGGTCTTCGTATAGGCGATGCTCAGGTCTGCGAACGCCTTGGTCTTCTCGAAGTACACGGCGCGGTCGGCAAACGCCTTCGTCGACTCCATGAACCAGAACCAATCCTTGTCGGCAAAGGCCTTGGTCGGCTCGACGAAGATGACGCAATCGGCAAACGCCTCCGTCGTCTCGACGTATACCGAGAAGTCCGCGAAAGCCTTGGTCGGTTCGCGGTACACCGACAGCGCGTTCGCGGGGCCGGGCAGGGCGGCGGTCACGGCGGCCAGGACGGCCAGCGCGGGCAGGACAGACATGGCGGTGGACTTGCGCATCAGACCCTCCGGGGGATGGACTCGAGCAGCGTAGTCCTTGGGCTGCATGGGTGCCAAGGGGGCGTGGGAGCCCTACCGCCCGAAGGCGCACCTGGCCCCCAACTGGCCAGAGGCCCGGCAGGTCCCGGAGCGGGTGGCCGCGCGGAAGGTGGCTGGGCAGTGACGGGTGGGCGGTCGTTTTCCCCGTTCAAGCGCTTGAACGGGGCACTTGACGCGCGGAGAGCAGGGCACAAAAGGCTGGGAATTAGGGTTTCGGCGCCCCCCCCTCCCCCGCAACCCCCAGCAGGTCGAATGCGACGTGCTGGGGGCCGCGGCGGCGGGTTCGGGCGGGCGATGGCCTACTTGGCAGGCCGCGAGGTCTCGATGGTCTGCGGGTCCTGGTCCTCGGGCAGGGTCTTGCCGTTCATTTCCAGCAACTTGAACTGCACGCGACGGTTGGTCTCGCGGCAGGCATCCAGCTGCTTCTTGACCTTCTTGCCCTTGGTCAGCAGGTCGGGCGTGTCCTTGCACAGGGGCTTGGACTCACCGAAGCCGCGGGCGACCAAGCGCTCGGGCGCGATCCCGCGGTTGACCAGGTACGCGACGACGGACTCCGCGCGGGCCTGCGACAGGCGGTTGTTGTTCTCGTCGGTGTCGACGTCGTCGGTGTGGCCTTCGACCCGCACCTTGCCGACGCGCGGTGTGGACTTCAGCACCGACGCGACAGCGTCGAGGATCGGGAAACTGACCGGCTTGATGGTCGCCTTGGCCGTGTCGAAATAGACCTTGTCCAAGATCTTGATCTCGGTTTCGGTGACCTCGACCTTGTTGGCCTTGTCGGGGCAGCCGTCCTCGTCCTCGATGCCGTTGAAGGTCTCGGGCTTGTCCGGGCACTTGTCGGTCTTGTCCGGATAGCCGTCGCCGTCGCGGTCGCGCACCGGGCAGCCTTCCTCTTCCTTCACGCCGAACTCGATCGGGCACTTGTCGTCGACGTCCAGGATGCCGTCCTTGTCGTTGTCGGGGTCGGGGCAGCCGTTTTCGTCCTCGAACTGGTCCTTGTCCTCGGGGTCCAGCGGGCACTTGTCGTTGACGTCCAGGATGCCGTCCTTGTCGTTGTCGGGGTCGGGGCAGCCGTTTTCGTCCTCGAACTGGTCCTTGTCCTCGGGGTCCAGCGGGCACTTGTCGTTGACGTCCAGGATGCCGTCCTGGTCGTTGTCGGCGTCCAGACAGCCGTCGCCGTCCTCGAATCCGTCCTTGTCTTCGGCCACCTTGGGGCACTTGTCCTGCTTGTCGACAATGCCGTCGCCGTCGGTGTCGAGGCCCGGATTGGGCGCCCACATCAGGCCCAGCACCGCACGAAACGCAGGCGTGCCGGGGCTCTGGCCGAAGCCGGGACCCGCGGCCGCGGTCACGACCATCTCTGCGGGCAGATGCAGTCGCACGCCGCCCAGGACTTCGCCAGAGCGCTCCTCGGCGTCCTGCTGCTCCAGGTTGACGGCAAAGCGGGAATCCACCAGCAGATCCAGCGTTTCCGGCATCAGGTTGACCCAGCCGCCCAAGGTCGCTTGGGCCTCGTTGCCGACCTTGATCGACTGGTTCGAGCCGGTGATGGTCGGGCTGAACGAGGGGCGGACCCGCGTGCCAAGACCCACCAGCGCGCCGTAGGTCGTGTCCTGCAGCGACGCGTTCAGGCGCGGCTCGACACCGACGCCGTTGTCGCCTGAGTAGGCAGCCGACGCGGTGGGCAGGTCGAAAGCCGCCGACAGCGCGACGTTCAGACCACCGGAGTGCAGCAGTTTTACCTTGGGGATCAGGCGGATGTCGCCCGTTCCCGCGCCCAACGACGGGGCGGTGCCCAGACCGGTCGGCCGGTCCTCGCCCGACTGATTCAGGACGACGGGAATCGCCACACCCAGCTCGGCGAAGCCGAACAGGCCCAACGCCGCCACCAGCTGCGCCGAAACCTGCCGTCCCACCTCGTCGTACAGCTTCTTGCCGGTCGCGGTGTCGGTCACCGTCAGCGGCTGCTCGTCATCGTGCAGCCACAAGCCCACCGCGGGGGTCCAGGCGTCCAGGATCTTGGCACCTTCGGAGTGCAGCAGGCCCTGAGTGCTGGTTTGCGCGCGAAACCGCTGCAGCGAGTAGCCGCCGTCGGCCGCGTACGCATTGGGCGCCGCGATCAGCGCAACAAGGACCAGCCACGCCGCTTGCGGAGCCCGCCGAAGTCGCACCATCAGCAGTGCTGCCAACAGACCCAACACGGCCCAAAGGCCACCACCCGACGTCGAGCCCGCCTGAGCCGCCGTGCAACCGCCGCCCAAAAGCTGAATGCTGCCCGGGGGATACGCAGTTGCGTCTTCGGTCTGGCAGGTGGCGCTGCAGCCGTCGCCGGCGGTCTTGTTGCCGTCGTCGCAGGTCTCGCCGCTCTCGACCTTGCTGTTGCCGCAAATGGCCGCAGGGATCGACTCGGTCTTGCAGGCGGCATCGCAGCCGTCGCCGGCCGTCTTGTTGCCGTCGTCGCACTGCTCGGCGCCTTCCTTCTTGCCATCGCCGCACACGGCCGCGCCGATGGTCTCGGTCGTGCAGGTCTTCGAGCAGCCGTCGCCGTCGGTGGTGTTGCCGTCGTCGCACTGCTCGGCGCCTTCCTTCTTGCCGTTGCCGCACTTGGCGGGGCTGGGGCCGTTCTGGCAGACCGAGGGCTCGCCCTCGCAGGTCCAGCCGGGGATCACCTTGCACGCGTTGTCGCAGCCGTCGGTGGCGACGTTGTTGCCGTCGTCGCACTGCTCGCTGCCGGGATCGATGGTGCCGTCGCCGCACCAGGTCGTCTTGCCGGGGTTCTCGGTCGACACGCAGTCGGTGCAGCAGGTCAGACCGGACAGGAAGACCGCCGTGTCGAGGGCGCCGTCGCCGGCGTCACACACGACGACCGACACGGTGTGGGACTCGGCCTTGGAGTCGATCGGGATGTCGATCGACAGGCGCGGCGTCGTACCGTCGAACTGCGTGCCGCTGTTGGTGATGACCGAATCGCCCGAGAAGAACGGGCCGTTGATCGAGATGAGATTGCCCTTGGGGTCGAGCGCCACGTTCTTGCCGTCGACGAAGATCCCGACGACGTCGTTGAAGCTCTGCCCGACGTACTCGGGGTACTCCTCGGAGCCGACGACGAACTCCAGGTGCAGGCCGTTGACGCCGGTGGTGACCTTGAAGGTCGTGTCGAAGCGGGCAGCGTCGAAGAAGGTGAAGCCGGGCGCCAGCTGCTTGCACAGCTCGTTGCCTTCGCGATTGTGGTTGAAACCCTTTCCGGGCTGGTCGTTCGGACCGGCCGCGTCCATGGCCAGACCGCTGCTGAGCAGGATGCCGTCGGGGAGCCCGAGCGGACCTGAGGTGAAGGTGGCGGCGGCGCCCGTTGCGGCGTCGAGCTTCTTGTCGCTGGTGGTGAAACAGGTTCCGCCCAAAAGCTTGGACCGAAGCACGTCGGGGTCGTCGGTCGGGGTGATCTTCGAGGAAGTCGGCCCCTCGACCTGGCAGATCGCGCTGCAGCCGTCGCCATCGACCTTGTTGCCGTCGTCGCAGTTCTCGCTACCTTCGATCATCATGTTGCCGCAGACCGCCGCGGGCCCGCCTTCGGTCATGCAGGTCGCCGAGCAGCCGTCTCCGTCAACGTTGTTGCCGTCGTCGCACTGTTCGCCGGCGGTCTTCTTGCCGTCGCCGCACGCAACGCCGCCCTGGCACTTCTTCGCCTCGGCGCACGCGCCGAGCGGTTCGAAGTAGACCTTCGCTCCTTCCGCCGCAGCCTGGAAGCAGCCCTTGAAGCAATCCTCGTCCGCGCATGCCGTCATGCAGGACAGCACCGCGCCGCAGTCCTTGTCCGTCGCGCACGCCGCGAACTCGGCCGGGCACATCTTCTGGGCGCAGTTGATCGGGTCGCCGGGGGGGCCACAGTCCACCGGGCAGGAACCATGGGTCTCATCGCCCGTGCAGACGCCGTCGCCACAGACGGCGGGCTTCTCCTCGATCTTGCACTCGGAGTCGCAGCCGTCGCCGCTGTCCGTGTTGCCGTCGTCGCACTGCTCGCCCGCCTCGATGACCTCGTTGCCGCACACGGGCGCAGGCGGGCCCTCGATCACGCACGTGGCGCTGCAGCCATCGCCGTCCTGCTTGTTGCCGTCGTCGCATTGCTCGCCGTCGTCGAGCTTGCCGTCGCCGCACTCGGGGCCAGCGCTGAACTTCTTGCACGCGTTGGTGCAGGCGTCGTTGTCTACGTTGTTGCCGTCGTCACATTCTTCGTTGCCCGGGTCGATCGCGCCGTCGCCGCACCA
>JBMOIG010000181.1:0-7950 GCA_049317445.1 Myxococcota bacterium
CCTGCCAGACGGAAAACGGCGGCTGCGATGCCAACGCGACGTGCACCAAGACCGGTCCCGGCACCAACAGCTGCGCCTGCAAGACGGGCTACGAAGGTGACGGCATGACGTGTGCCGAGATCGACGCCTGCCAGACGGAAAACGGCGGCTGCGATGCCAACGCGACGTGCACCAAGACCGGCCCCGGCACCAATAGCTGTGCCTGCAAGATGGGTTACGAAGGTGACGGCAAGACGTGTGCCGAGATCGACGCCTGCCAGACGGAAAACGGCGGCTGCGATGCCAACGCGACGTGCACCAAGACCGGCCCCGGCACCAATAGCTGTGCCTGCAAGATGGGTTACGAAGGTGACGGCAAGACGTGTGCGGAGCGCGATGGCGACGGCGATGGACTGACGGACCTGAAGGAATGGGAAATCGGCACGGATTCCGAGAATCCCGACACCGACGGCGACGGGCTGAACGACGGCCTCGAGTGGCTGACACTCGGGACGAACCCGAATCAGGCGGACACCGACGGCGACGGCTTGGGCGACGGGGTCGAGCTGGCCAAGGGAGCCACCGAGGTGTACGAGCCCGGCTCCGACACCGACCCGTTGGACGCCGACAGCGACGATGACGGCCTCAAGGACGGCGACGAGGTGCTCGGAACGGGTCCGCTCGCGGCCTATGCACCCACGGACCCGCTGAAGAAGGACACCGACGGCGACGGGTTGGATGACGGCATCGAGGTGGGCGTCGTCGACGGCATTCCGGCGGCCGAGGACGCCAGTGGCACCGCCATTGGTGGCACCGCCATTGGTGGCACCGCCGGACCGTTCGAGGGAGATGCAGACCCCGCGTCGACCACCGACCCGACCAAGGTCGACACCGACAAGGGCAGCGTCCCCGATGGCGTGGAGGACTCCAACCAAAACGGCAAGGTTGACTCAGGCGAGACGGATCCCAATGTGGCCGCCGACGACGTGCCGAAGCCCGCCGACGGGGACGGCGACGGCCTGACCGACGAACAGGAGGCCGCGATTGGCACCGACCCGACCAAGGCCGACACGGACGGCGACGGGATCAATGACGGCAAGGACCTGTGCCCGCTGGTGCCGGACCCGAGCCAGACCGACACAGACGGCGACAAGAAGGGCGACGCGTGCGACGCCGACGACGACGACGACGGTATCGATGACGTCAATGACGTGTGCCCGAAGATCGCTGACCCCAAGCAGGTGGACACCGACGGCGACAAGCTGGGCGACTTGTGCGACGACGACGACGACGGCGACGGCCTGTTGGACGTGGTCGAGGACAAGAACGGCGACGGCAAGCTGGACGACGGAGAGACCGACCCGTTGGTCAAGGACACCGACGGCGACGGCCTGATCGATGGTCTGGAAGACACCAACCAGAACGGCAGTGTCGACGCGGGAGAGACGGACCCGCGCAAGCTCGACACCGATGGTGACGGCCTGACCGACGGCTTGGAAGACGCCAACAAGAACGGCAATGTCGACCCTGGGGAGACCGACCCTCTGGTGCCCGACACCGACGGCGATGGCCTGACCGACGGCGCAGAAGACGCCAACAAGAACGGCAAGGTCGACGAGGGCGAGACCGACCCGTTGATTCAGGACACCAATGGCGACGGCATCCTGGACGGCAGGGTGAACCCGGCTGACGCGGCGATGATCGCAGGTGGTGGCTGCACGGCGGGTCCGGGCGGCAACGCGGCAGGTGTGCCGTGGCTGATGCTGTTGGGTCTGATGGGCTTTCTGGTGGCGCGCCGGCGCTCGGCCCGGGAGGCGACCACGCCTCGCAACGAGGCGGCGGCGGTGGCGGTGGCGGTGCGCGGCACCATGGCGGTGCTGGCCGTAGTCGTCGTCGGTGCGGTGTTTGCCCCTGCGCAGGCTCAGGCGCAGACCGGAGCGTTTTCGGTCGAGCGGTTTCGGCCCCCGGCCTCGTGGCAGGGGCTGCTGTTCGGGGAGTCCGGAAAAACGCTGGGGCACTTGGTTCCGACCGCAGGCCTGTACCTGCACTGGGACCATCGGCCACTGCGCGTGATCGACACCGTGAACAACAAGGACCTGTACGACGAGGTGGGCTATCAGCTCAACGCTCAGGTCATCGCGGCGATCGGCATCACCAAGTGGTTCGAGTTCGGCTTGGCCATGCCGGTCATGCTTGCCCAAGGAGGCGACGCCCGCGTGCCCGGCTTTGGCGATACCACCAACCTGTCGGCCGGCTTGGGCGACTTGCGCCTGATTCCCAAGGCTCGCCTGTTCTCGTCGGGGCCGCTGAATGTGGCCCTGGCCGTGCCGATCTCGGTGCCCTCGGGTTCCGCAACCTACTTTTCCGACAACGGTGTCGGGTTCGACCCGCGACTGGCCGCGTCGTGGGATGAGGACGCGTGGAAGGTCGTCGCCAACGTCGGCATGCGGATGCAGCCCTCGACCACCTTTGCTTTCTCCAAGAGCTCGCAGACAGTCGCGGTCGGCAACGAGGTGTCGGTGTCGGTCGGCGGTGAGGTGCGGGTCCATGAGCTGGTGGACGTGCTGGCGGACACCTCGTTTGGCGTTTCGCTGGAAGATCAGGACGGCGGAGCCTTTGCCGGCGAGATCCTCGCGGGCGCGCGCGTGAGGCTGCCGCTGGACCTGTTGGCGACGGTGGCGGCCGGTCCCGGCGTCGGTCAGGGCCTGGGTACGCCGCAGTTTCGCGTCATCGGAGGGCTGGCGTGGGCCCCGGACCCGGAGAAGGACACCGACAAGGACGGCAATCCCGACGTGACCGACGCCTGCCCGACTCGGCCCGAAGACAAGGACCAGTTCGAGGACCAGGACGGCTGCCCCGACCCGGACAACGACAAGGACGGCATTCTGGACGGCGACGACAAGTGTCCGCTGGACCCCGAAGACAAGGACAGCTTCGAGGACGACAACGGCTGCCCGGACCCGGACAACGACAAGGACGGCGTCCTCGACATCCAGGACAAGTGCCCGCTCGACCCCGAGGACAAGGACAACTTCGAGGACGACAACGGCTGCCCCGACCCGGACAACGACAAGGACGGCATCCTCGACGGCGACGACAAGTGCCCGATCGAGTTCGGCGTCAAGGAAGAGCAGGGCTGCCCGGTGCGCGACCGGGACAAGGACGGCATCCCCGACAAGAAGGACAAGTGCCCGGACCAAGCCGAGACCTACAACGGCATCGACGACGAGGACGGGTGTCCGGACGCCAAGGCGACCGCCATCATGACGGACAAGGAGATCAAGATCCTGGACAAGGTCTTCTTCGAGACGGCCAAGGCGGACATCCGCCCCGTCAGCTTCCCGGTGCTGGACGCGGTGTCGGCGATCCTCAAGGCGTACCCGAATGTCACCAAGTTGATGGTCGAGGGCCACACCGACGACGTGGGCAACGACCAGGCGAACCTGGACCTGTCGCAGGCGCGTGCGGCGGCGGTAGCGAAGTACCTGACGGGCAAGGGAGTTGACGTCGCTCGGCTGGACAGCAAGGGCTACGGCGAGACGGCGCCCCTGTGTCAGGACGTGGCGAAGCTGTCGGCGGCCAAGAAGCAGGACAAGAAGGCGATTGCCGGTTGCCGTGAGCAGAACCGCCGCGTGCAGTTCCGCATCGTCGAGATGGGGGGCAAGCCTGTGGAGTCGACGGAGAAGGTCGAGTCCGAGAAGCCCGCCCAACCGGCGCCCACCAGGACCAAGTAGGACGAACCTCGATCCGCTCTCGGCGCCCACACGGCGTCACCTGGCCCTTGGGTGCCGGGAGCGGAGGTCCCCCGGTAGAGGCGAGGCGTAACGCTGAGGTTCCGCGAACGAACTCTCGCGTACCTTGGCTCTTGCGCAGCCGGCGGCCGTCACCTCCCGCAACGTCCAGCCGATTCGACTAAGCGCGCGACCCGGCCCGTCGCCGCTCGCGGTCTTGCCCCCACCACGCGTGAAACACTGCAACGGCCCACAGTTCGTTGCCCCGGTCGCGTTGTCGGCTGCGGTGCTGCTCGACAAGTGCCCGGACACCCTCGGCGTTGAACACCCCAGCTTCGCGCACCAAGTCGGGCGCCAGCCAGGTGTTCTGCAGTCCGTCGAGGTTTCGCAGAATCCAGGCGCCAATCGGGGGGTTGAAGCCTTTCTTGGGCCGTCGCAGGACCTCGGTCGGTACCAACCCCTCCAACGCGCGCTTGAACACGATCTTCGACTGCCTGTGCCACACATCCAGCTTCTGGGACCAAGGAATTCCCAGCGCCAGCTCGACAAGTCGGTGGTCCAGCAGCGGGACGCGGACCTCCAGTCCGTGCGCCATCGACATGCGGTCGCCAGCGTCGAGCAAGTTGCTGGGCAAGAAGGTCGCCAGGTCCGCCTGAATCGCGGCGTCGAGACCGTGCAAGTGCTCGCTGCCGGCCATGGCGTCGCGCATGACCTGCGCTGTGTGGTACGAGCCGATCTGCTCAAGGGTCTGCGTCGACAGCAGGGGCTGCCGGGCCTCGCCGTCGATGTAGGTCTGCCATCGCGCGTACTGGTCTGCCCGAGGTAGCCCGACACCCTCCGCAAACCGTCGCACTGCGGCGGCCTTGGTGCCCAAGCGTCCGGCCGCTTGTGCCGTCCATGCGCCCAGCGGTCGAGCCATGGCCGGAGGCAGGTGCTGCAGCGTCTCTGCCGCCCACACCGCCCGGTAGCGCGGATACCCCAGGAACAGCTCGTCGCCCCCGTCGCCTGCCAGCGCTACGGTGATGTGCGGTCGGCTCAGCTTGGCCAGCATCCAGGCAAGCACCGCGGTCGGGTTGCCGTACGGTTCGTCAAAGCGCGCGGCAATGGTCGGCACCATGTCAAGCGTGGCGTCGGTGGCCATCAACGTCGTGTGCTTGCAGCCAAGCTGTTCGGCCACGCGCTCGGCAATGTCTGCCTCGTTCCACGCAGCGTCTTGCCCTTCATAACCGATGGCAAACGACTGCACAGAACCGCTCGCCGCTTGCACCATGCAGGCAGCAATCGCGCTCGAGTCCACGCCGCCGCTCAAATACACGCCCAGCGGCACGTCGCTCAGCATCTGCTCGCGCACCGCTTCTTGCACCAGCGCGCGCACGGCTTCTACGGCGTCGGCCGAGTTCCCCAGCAGCGGCGCCGGCTTGGGTTGCCACCAGCGCACTTGCTCGACCACACCCGCCCGGACCTTCAGCAAGTGTCCAGGCCGCAACTTGTGCACCCCGGCGTAAATGCTTCGCGGCGCCGGGATGTACAAGTAGGCCAGGTAGTCCGCCAGCGCCCGCACATCCATCTCGTCAGGGGTCTTGTGCCAAGCCAGCACCGCCTTGGGCTCCGAGGCGAACACCAGCTGGTCCTGCACATGGGCGTAGCAGAGGGGCTTCACGCCCAAGCGGTCGCGTGCAAGCCAAAGGGTCTGCTCCGCCTCATCCCACACGGCGAGTGCGAAGATGCCGCGGAGCTTGTCGAGCGTCGCCGGTACACCCCACACGGAGCAAGCATGGAGGATCACTTCGGTATCGCCCGTGCTCTTGAAGGCGTGGCCCAGCGTCTGCAGCTCGCTCCGCAGCTCCTTGAAGTTGTAGACCTCACCGTTGTAGGCGATCACCCAGCGATTCTGTCCCAGGACCATCGGCTGCGCGGCCAGCGGGCTCAGGTCCAGAATTGCCAGGCGCGTCTGCCCCAGTTCAACGGTCGGGCCACCTTGCTCTGCCTCTCGGTGCCACATGCCGCTGCCGTCGGGGCCGCGCGGGTGCAGCAGCAGCACCATACGCCGCAGCAGGTCGGGTTGGGACCGGGGGTCAAGGCCAATAGAGCCCGCAATACCGCACATCGCACAGATCGCCATCGGCCGGGGTAGCCGCGGTCGGCAGAGTGCGCTGGAAGGCTCTCTTGGGCAAGGGGGGCGCGATGGCGGGGTGCCTCAGGAAGTCTCAGGGTTGGCCGGGGCAGGAAGAGGAGGATGGCTACTGGCGGACCCCAACCTCACAAAAGCGCCGCTTCCTCGAACAGCCGGGCCTCGATGGCCAGCAGCGCCTTCTCGGCGTTCGTGCCCTCGTCCACGTCCCCGTTGGTCAGGACGATCACGCCCACGCCGTTCTGGACCTGGAAGAACATTTGGGTCGACACGCCGCTGTCCCGCCCGGTGTGGCCGCAGTAGAGCAGGCCGTCGTCGCGCTGCTCGTACCACCAGGCCATCGCCTGCTCCGTGTCGACCTTGGGGAACTGTATCTTCTTCATTTCCGCCACCGTCGCGGCCTTCAACACCTGCACGCCGTCGAGCTTGCCGTCGCCCATGAAGGCGCGCAGGTACCGCGACAGCTCGTTCACCGACGTTCGCAGCCGCCCGTCCGGGTAGTCCGGATAGCCGTAGTGGCCGTAGGGCGTGTACCCCTTGGCCGACGACCAGCCGTACGGCATGGCGACGTGCGTCAAGTCCAGCCCCGCGAGCTTCCAGGAGGTTTCGGCCAGCCCCAGCGGCGCAAACAGCTGCTGCTCGCACCACTGGTCAAAGCCCATACCGACGGCACACTCGACCGCAAAGCCGGCCAGCGAGATGCCGATGTCGGAGTATTCGTAGCGGGTGTTCGGCGGGTCCGTGTCCCAATTGCCGCCCTTGTTCCAGTACTTGCCCTCGGTCGTCAGCACGTCGCGCAAGAAGTCGCCCAGCGTCACGGGCGAGTCGCCGTCGGTGTAGACGTCCAGGATCACCGCGGGGTCGTCGATCAGGCTGGAGGTGTGGGACAGCAACATCCGCAGCGTGATGGCAACCTTGGGCGCGTTCGGGTTGTGGACGGCGAACGGCAGGTATTGGTTGACGTCGGCGTCCAGGTCGACCTTGCCCTGCTCCCACGCCTTGGCGACGCCGGCCGCCGTCACGGTCTTCGAGACCGACGCGATCAGGAACAGCGTGTCGGGGGTCGCAGGTCGCTTCGCGGCGATGTCGGCCCAACCGTAGCCGTCCACCCACGCGAGCTTGCCGTCCTTGACGATGCCCGCGGCCAGCCCCGGCAGGTGTGCGGTCGAGAGCTTGCCGGTCACAAACGTTGCAAGCGTCGCCGCGCGCGCAGGGTCCATCGCCGAGGCGGTGTCGACGCCGGCGTCGGTCGCGAGATCCTGAGTCGCGCCATCGGGTTCCGTCTTGTCGGAGGACGCGTCCGCGGTGACGTCGGCGTCCAGATCCACGGCATCGGCTGTGGCGGGGGCAGCGGACGGGTCGGGCCCACCGCACGCCGTCAGCACGGTCACGCACGCCAGCAACGGCAGGAAACTACGCATCGCGTCCTCGCAAAACTCTGGTCGGCGCCAGCGCTCGGTCATCCAGATCCTCTGCCGATCGTCGCAGCCGCAAGTCAGCGCGAGCAGGTTGCAGGCGAGGCGACGAGGCCGCAAACCATGACGCCTGCCTTGGGGGGCGTCAAGGCAAGGCGGGGGCTGGGGCGGCACCGTCCGACCGGGAGGCGCGGTTCAGCGGCGCCGCCCCATTGCAAGACGGTCATTGTCCCGGGCTCGCCCCAAGATGACATGGTGGAGTCCCATGGGGGAACGGTCTGACGTCGGGATTCGCTTCTGAATTGACTTAGTTGCGCGCAATCGTCATACATCGCCCTCGGACTTTGCCTCGCGTCCGTCGGGGCATCCGTCTGAGTCAATACCGGCCCCCTTTGAAGGTGTACGCCATGCGCGCGACCCGCCTGATTCGCCTCGACGTCAGTGATGCTGAGCAGTCGATTGTCCTCGCCGACGTCACCACGGTCGGCCGCCAGCCCACCAACACCGTGCAGATCATCGACCGGCTCGTATCGGGCGAGCACGCGGTGATTCAGCGGGTGCCTGGCTCGGGAACTTGGCAGCTGAAGGACCTGAGCAGCCGCAACGGCACGTGCATCAACAACGTCAAGGTCGAAGGGGTGGTGACGCTGCGAGACGGCGACGTGCTGCGGTTCGGTACGACGGAGTGGAAGTT
>JBMOIG010000182.1:0-7942 GCA_049317445.1 Myxococcota bacterium
GCCGCCCGTGGGTGAGCATGGAGAGGGGTGGCGCGAAGCGACGGGGTGAGGCGCGAAAGCTGCATGGCCACGCATGGTTACGGAAATGTGTAGGATCCCTAGGGGTGTCGGTCATCGCTGCAGCAAGCCTCCTTTGGAATTCGCGGACTTCGCTGGGTAGTCGGGGTAGCGGATGCCGCGGAACAGGCCGACCTTGGCGTCCCTGATGGTGTAGATGACCTCGCCGTCGACCGAGACCGTGCCGGTGCCGATGGCGACCGCCGAGCCGGTGGCGGGAAGCTCGGCGTAGCGGCGAATGTCGATGGCGTAGCGAACGGTGTGGTCGTGCGGGCGGATCTGGCCCTGAAACTCGATCTCCTTGGCTCCCAGCGCCCGTCCGACGCCCAAGCCGCCTCGCAGCGTCGCGTAGAAGCCGATCAGCTGCCAGATCGCGTCCACGCCCAAGCAGCCGGGCTGCACGGGATCACTGCGGAAGTGGCAGTGGAAGAACCAGTCGTCGACCTTGACGTCCTGCTCTGCGGCGATGAAGCCCTTGGCCCCGTCATGGCGGACTTCCGTCACGCGGTCGAACATCAACATTGGCGGCGTCGGCAACGCAGAGAAGTCCTCGCACGGCGGGTCCTCGACCAGGCGGCCGTAGCCAAACGCCAACAACTCATCGAGGTCGAACCGGTCGCGCTGCAGAAACTCTTGATACTTCACGCGATCTCCCCCACCTGCAACAGCACGCCGCCCCACGTCAGCCCCGAACCCACCACGGCCACCGCCACTTCGTCTCCGTCCCGCAGCTCGTCCCAGTGCTGCGACAGCACCGAGGGCGCCCCCGCCGCGCCGCCGTTGCCAAAGCGGTCCACGTTCCACCAGTGCCGGTCGTCGGGAATGCCGGCGCGTGCGGCAACCGCCTGCAGCATCAGCAGATTGGCCTGGTGTCCGACGAACCGCAGCCGCGCCGGGTCGCCCTTCACATGCGTCCGCAGCGTCTGGATCACGTCACCGGACTTGCGAATGGCAAAGGTCTGCACCGCGCTGCCCTGCTGAGCGAAGTGGCCGCCGGTCGGCACCAGCACCTTGTCCCAACCGCTGGGGTCCGAGGTCAGCGTGGTGGCCATCACCTTTACGCGCGCAGGGTGGCGCGTGCTGACCACCGCCGCGGCACTCGCGTCGCCCCACAGGACGGCCGTCGAGCGGTCGCGATAGTCGACCGTGCGCGTGTTGTTCTCGATCTGCAGCAGCAGCACGTACGCCGGCAGCGCCTCGGGCTTCATCTGGTCCAGCAGGTGCAGCTGCGCCGCGAACGTCGAACAGGCCGAGGTCACGTCCACGCCCGGGGCGCGAATCCCCAGCTCTGCCGCTACCTTGCAAGCTTCTGCGGGAATCGTGTGCTGCGGCGAGCAGCCACCCGCCCACACCAGCCCGATCTGGTCGGCCGTGACGCCCGCCCGTGCCATCGCCAGACGCGCGGCTTCGGCCCCGGTCTGCGCGTTGGTGTGAGTCGAAACGGCGTGCGACTGCAGGGGATCCGCGTTCTGCGTCGCGGTCAGGTACTCGAGCGGCAGGACCGTGCGCCGGGTGCGAATGCCGACGCGCTCGAGGATCCACGCCTCGTCGGTGCCGATGTTCAACCCGGTCAGGAACGCGTTGTCGATCACCGTGGGTGGGTGGAAGTGTCCGAGACCATGCAAGTAGATCATGCGGCGATGTGCTCCCCCCCGTCGATGCGGAGCAGTGCGCCGTTGATCCAGGCGGCTTCGGGCAGACACATCAGGTACAGCACGTTGGCGACGTCCTCCGGCAAGGTCAGGCGCCCCAGGGGGTTGCGCTTCAACGCATGGTCGGCCATCGCGCCGCTGCCGGGGATCAGGCGCAGCGCGGGCGTGTCGGTGACGCCGGGCTGCAGGATGTTCGAGCGAATGCCGTGCGGACCGAACTCGACGGCGATGGCGCGCGACAGCGACTCCAGCGCGACCTTGGCGGCGGCGACGGCGGCATACCCCTTCCACGACACGGCGTTGCCCTCGCTGGTCAGTCCGAACACGCGTGCGTCGGCGGCGAACAGCCCCTGACCGTGCAAGCGCTGCACCCAAGTCAGCAGGCTTGACCCCATGCTGTAGATGGTGCGGGCGATGTCCTCGTCGTCCATCAGGATTGGCGCCTCGTGTGCATCATCCGTGCGTGAAACAGGCGGCGCGATCGGCTTGAGGTTGCCGAATGCAATCGAGTGCAGCAGCGCCTTGACGCGACCTGTCGGCCCCATGGCGGTGCGCAGCGCGTCGAGGGTAGTCGTGACACCTTCGGGGCTGAGCGCATCGAGGTTGAGGGCGATGAACCCGCCGCCGTGACTGCGGATCTCGTCGAAGGCTTGCTCGATGCGCGGCATGGCGCCTCGGCGGTCGCGGTGGACGACGCACACACTCATGCCGTGGGAGGAGAGCTTGCGGGCGGTGGCCAGACCGAAGCCACTGGAACCACCCAAGATCACCGCCCATTCGTCGCGGGAGAATGAGCTCACGCGCCCTCCTTGGCGGCAAAGGCGCGCTGGGCAGAGCGAAGATCGAGGATCGAAGCCACGGTCACTCCCTTGTCCGTTCTGTCCGAGAACTGCGTCTTGAAGAATCCCGCCAGCGGGCGGCCCGGCCCCACTTCGAAGACGGCGGAAGCTTGGCCGACCAATGTCACCATGTCGTCACGCCAAAGGACCGGTGCGCTGATTTGTCGCGTCAGTCCGTCGACCAGATCATCGAGTCGCCCCGTGTGAAATTGCCCTGTGAAGTTCGAAGTCACGCGGGTGGCCTTGGCGGCGTCGAAGTCTCCGCACACGGCTTGCAGCACCTTGCGGAACTCGGCCTCGACCTGCGCCATGTGCCGCGAGTGGAAGGGTGCGCTGACCGTCAATGGAACGATGCGCAGGGTGTCGGCGGGAAAGCGCTCGTCGAGGTCCGCGCACAGGGCGTCGACGGCCGTCTTCTCCCCCGAAACAACGACTTGCGCGCGGGAGTTGTCGTTGGCGAGGTCCACGCCGTGCTTGGCGGCAAGCGTGCGGATGTCCTCGCTAGGCAGCGGGTCCGCCACCAACGCCGCCATCGCCCCGAAGCCCAGCGGAGCCGCGTGCTGCATCAACCGACCGCGGGCGTGCACCAGTCGCACCGCCGTGGGCAGCGGCATCACGTCGGCCGCCACTAGAGCGCTGTACTCGCCCAGGCTGTGCCCCCCGAACCACTCGGGCCGGAAGCCGAAGCGCGCACGAAGGCCCCAAAGCATCGCGATTTCTGCCGTCAGGATGCAGGGTTGCGCATACTCGGTCCGGTCCAGACGCGGGTCTTCGTCGGTGCAGAGCGCGATGGGGTCGAACGGAAGGACGGCGGCGGCTTGGGCAAACGCCTCGCGGGACTCAGGGAGCTCGGCGAGGAAGTCCATGGCCATGCCACGTCGCTGTGCCCCCTGCCCGGGGAACACGACGGCAGAATTCGACATGCAGAGGTCTCCGCCAACAACGGGGGGTCGGCTGAAAAGGCTCGTTGTGGTTCGTGGCTGGGCGTCCCTTCCCCGGTTCGCCCCGACACCTGACGCGGCCCACCGAAGTCGAGGGCCACGCAAGCCGCGATGCTGAAGGCCAGATCCGGGGCTGTCAACTTTCGGCCGACCGTCCGTCGTGAAACTCGAACACCAGCACGCGCCACGTCACGCTGCACGCCGTGCCCAGCTCGCGGAAGACGCGACGCAACTGCCCCGGCCCCAAACGGACCTCGCCGATCATCGGCGTCGCGGCCCCCAGCACCTGCAAGGTCTCGACGAACGCTCTGCCATCGGCGTAACACACGTCGCGCACCAAGTCGGCCTCCAGCGAGCCGTGACCGTGGGGGGGCCAGACCGTTCGAAACCACTCGGGACTCGGGTACTCCGGTGTCGAACACGGCAGGTTGTGGACCCGGTGGGCGTCACGCCACTGCTGCAGCGCGCCCTGCCCCAGCGTCGACACGACCAGCCGCCCGCCGGGAGCCAGCAGTCCGGCCAGCCCGCGCAACCCTTGACCCAGCCCTGCGAACCACTGCACCGCCAGGCTCGAGACGATGAGGTCGAAGGTCCCGGCCTGCGGCGCATCGGGGTGCTCGCCGTTCAGGAGCGAAAAGGTGGTCCGTGGGTCGCCGCCCAAGCGCCGCTGCGCCTCGTCGACCATGCCCTGAGCAAGGTCGGTGACCAGAAAAGTGCCGCCAGGAATGGCCTGCAACAGTCGCTGCGAGACATAGCCGGTGCCGCAACCCACTTCCAGAATGCGCGGTTGCGGGACGCCAGCCAAGTGCCGCAGCGCGACGTCCACGACGCGATCCGCCGCCATGCGCTGCACCTCAGCGGCAGAGTCGTAGTGCTCAGCGGCGCGGGAGAACGAATCGGCGATGCGGGCGGGGCGGTCCATGGGCGGCCGGATGGTGTGCGCGGTGGCAAGAGGCGTCAAGCGAGGCATCTTGACCGCCCCCCCCACCGTCCTGCACTGTCACCCCTGCGGCAAACGTCTGCGCGCAAACGACTTGGAGGCTCTCATGTTGTGGTTCGGACTGATCCTGATCGCCCTTGCCGGCCTGCTGGTCTGGCTGGCCAAGCGCGCCGCGGACAAGGTGCTGTTCATGCGGGCGACCGAGACGACCAAGCTCGGGACGCTGTTGGAGACCATCAAGCAGGTGCGCGACGAGCTGGGCGGCGGGCCGTCGGAGCTGCGCGAGTACGTGGAACTCAAGGGCACCGTGCGTTGCGACCAGCCGCTGAAAGGCGAGCTGAGCGGCCAGGCGGCGGCGGTCGTCGAGACGTCGGTGGTGCGCGAGACCGAGTTCATGCGAGAGGACCGCGACGCCAACGGCCGGGTCACGCAACACTGGGAAACGCGGTCTGAAAGCGTCCACCAGACCAGCCTGAAGACGCCGTTCGTGCTGGACGACGGCACCGGCCAGATCGAGGTGCGGGCAGATGGCGCAGACTTCACGCTGCAGCAAGTGGTGGATCGATTCGAAGCCCCGAATTCGGTGGAAGCGGGCGGTTCCATGCTGCGCTTCGGCTCGTTCCAGGTGGGGTTTGGCGGCGGCTATGGCGGCTACGGGTCGATGGGGTCCAACTACCGCGTCAAGGGTTACCGCTTCCGCGAGTCGATCCTGCCGGTCGGCGGCCGGGTGTACGCGCTGGGAGAGATCGCCGACACCGACGAGGGCCTGTCGCTGCACAAGCCGACGGCGGCCAAGGAAGGCGAGACGACCAAGCCCTACGTGCTGTCGGTCAAGAGTGAGGAAGAGCTGGTCGCCGCCGGTCAGAAGAACGCCAAGTGGCTGAAGATCGGCGGGCTCGCGACGGCCGTCATCGGGCTGGTACTGGTGGTCGTGGGTCTGGTGCAGAGGGTGCTGTAGGACTCAGAAGTCCGGCTGCGCCAAGAACTTGCCGTGCCACTGCATCGGGAACAGCTGCTCGCGGTACTCCCGCGCCTTGGCGGGCTTCTCGTAGATCGCCAGATAGCGCAGGAAGTGGCCGATGACCATGCGGACGTAGTTGCGGCTCTCGTGCGGGCCCAGATCGTCGATCAGCTCGTCCAGTTCCAGCTTGGCGTTGTTGCGGGTGTGCTGCTCGAACAGCATCGGCCCACCGTTGTAACTGCCTATCGCGAAAGGTAGTTGCTTGTCGAACTTCTTGTAGAGCGCCCCAAGGTACTGCGAGCCCCAGCGCACGTTCCACGCCGGCACCATCAGCTTCCACAGCTGGTAGTCGTCGCCCGCGTCCTTCGCCAGACGCGCCGCGGTGCGGTCCAGCAGTTCCAGCAGGCCGTAGGCGGGGGCATGGGAGATCAGCCACGGCTTGTACCGCGACTCCTGCAGCATGTGCGCGTAGACCATCCACTCCGGCGCGCCGAATTCCTTTGACGCTGCCACCACATGCGTCTCGTAGGCGCGAGGATAGATGGCGCGCCACTTGTCCACGTTCTTGGCGGACGGCGGCTCGTCCAGCACAGAGCCCCACTGGCGCACCGCCTCTTGCCGCGGATTGGCGTAGTCCTCCAGCGGGTCGGCCAAGTCCTCGACAAGACGCTCGAACCGCGCCTTACCCAGCTGCTTCTCCAGTGGCTTGCGCACCTCTTCCAGCACGTCGTTCGCGGTGTCCGCCTCGCCCATGTGGACCGCCAGGCGCAGTCGGTCGAGCTCGGGCGATGCCTTGAGCCCCGCAAACGCGTCGCTGGCCTTGTGCGGCACGTGCGACAGGTCCGGCAGCTTCTTGACGCGCTTGCCCTGCCCCCACTCTTGCAGCCGCAGCTCGGCAAGGGCGGTGTAGTAGGTCAACGGGTCGTCGTGCACCAGGCTGGCCAGGACCTCCACCGCCTCGTTGCGATTGCCCAGCTTGTCCAGTGCCCGTCCGGTCCAGTAGCGCGCCTTGCCACCCACCAGCGGATTCTTGAAGGCGAGCAGGGGCTTGAAGGCCTCGACTGCGCCTGCCATGTCGCCACCGCGGTAGCGCCACCAGCCGACGAACCACCAGTACTTGGGGAAGTCGAAGTTGCCGTTCTTGCAGGTGTTCAGGAAGGTCTCGAGATCGCGCGCCGCGTCCAGCGACAGACCCGCCCCGTGCAGCACACGACCGCGGTCGTACTGGGTCTCGACGCGCTTGGCCAACGGCTCGTCGGGATACAGCGCCAGCCACTTGTCGAAGGCCGCCACCGCGTCGTTGGGCCGGTTCACCTTCATCAGCACGATGCCATAGGAGATCAGAGCGGATTTCTGCAACGGCGCACCGTCGGCGCTCGCCACTTCCAGCATCCGCGTCGCGCCCGGATAGTCGTCGCGCAGCCGCTCGGAGCCGATCTTGCCAAGGTAATAGCCCACTTCCGCGGGCCGATGCTCGCGGAGCCACAAGCGCAAGGCGATCTCGCGGCACCGCTCGTAGGCGCGACGGGCGAACAGCAACTCCATGCGCGCAAACTGCTCAGCATCGGAAAACTGCTCTGGGTTCCAGGACTTGGCGGCTTCTCCGGCAAAGTCGCTCTCCGGGTGCTTCATCAGCAGGCGCTTCCACAGCTCCCGCGACCGCTCCGGCGCGTTGACGGCCAGCACCCGCGCGGCCCTTGCCAACAGCTCGTCGCGCGGCAGGTGCAGCTGGGTCTTCTCGTACAGCTGCAGCGACAGCTCAGCAGTCGTCTCGGCAGGGCCCACGCGTTCCAGTAGCCGGGAGTACAGCAGGTCCGCCGCCGCCCACCGGAACTGCGGCCACGCCTTGCGGAATGCCTCGAGCTTGACCAGCGCGGTGCCCGGCTTGCCGTCGGCCACCAGCACCTCGATCTCTGCCCAATCCCAAGCCTCAGGCGCCACCTGCCGCATCCGTTGGGCCTTGGCCAGCTGAGCTCGCGCCTTGTCGCCGTCGCCGCGCCGTACCGCCAAACGAGCACGCAGATACGCCACCAACGCGTCCATGTCCGTGGATTTGCTCTCTTCTTCGACCGCGATCAGCGTCTTGTCCAGTCCGTCCAGGTCCGCCACCCGCAACCGCTGAACCGCCGAGTGCAGGCGACTCCACGGCAAGGCCACCGTCGGCGCGGACCACACCGACCAAAGCAGCGACAAGGCGATGACGAGTACGGCACGGGGCATCCGAAGTCCTCCAGCGCGCACCGTAACACGCACCCGCGCGGCGGGAACTTTCTGGGCGAACTCGATCGCGACACGCCGATGCGATCAAGGGAATTCCGCCGACGATCATCCGCGATCACGGCCGCGGGGCCTGCCTGGGGTGAACGGGAGCGTGCGCGGCCGCGACGCATAATCTCGCTTTGTTTCAACATGTTATATCGTGCATGCCGCGCACGCTCGCGTCTGACCCCCACGACGTCAGGTCCGGCACACCCTCCGGCGACCTTCCTTTGTACGCGAGAAGTCTTGCGTGTCGGCGCGTTCCACCGCATACCTCGCAGTGTTACGAAAGC
>JBMOIG010000183.1:0-7907 GCA_049317445.1 Myxococcota bacterium
GCCCGCAGCGCCACCTCGATGCCGCCCTGAAGCTCTGCATCGGTGCTCAGCACGTGGGCGTGGGTGTACAGGCGCTCGGCCTCTTCTTCCGCTCCCACCGACGTCGCAGCCTTGCCGATGCGGGCATACAGCAGTGCCGCTTCCTCGGGCTGTCCGCCCATCTCGAGGTGGTGGGCCAAGCGCGCGCTCTCTTCGAGGTCGGTGCGGCCGTGGCGGGCGATCCAGGCGGCGATCCTGCGGTGCATTGCGCGGCGATCGCGGGGGGCCAGCTTGTCGTAGGCGACGCGGCGGCGCAGGTTGGAGCTCAGGCGGTACTCGCGGTCGCCAGGATAACGGCAAGTGGCGTTGCGCACGACGATGCCGGCCTGCACCAGCTGCTCCAGGGCGTCGTCGACCTGCTGCACGCCCAAGTCCTGCAGGCAGCCGGCCCAGAATTCGGCACCGACCACCACCGCAGCCGACAGGGCGCGTTGGACGTGAGACGGCAGAGTGCTCACCAGCACGCGCAGCACGCTCTCCAGATTGCCCGGCCGGACTTCGGCGGGCAGGCGCTCGCGGACCAGACGCCACTCGGACGCCCGCAGCTCCATGGCGCCCGTGCGCGCGAGCATGTGCACCAGCTCTCCGGTCAGGAACGGCGCACCCAGCGCATGTGCCTGAATCCACGCCATCAACTCGGCGTCGACCGGCGCGGCGAGCATGTCGCGCACCAGGCACGCGACGGCGCGCTCTGAGAGCGAATCGAGCGCAAGCTGCTGGTCGAAGTGGAACGGCGGCTGGTGGGGCACCAAGTGGCGCAGCGCGGAAGACTGCAGCCCCTCGACGTCGTCGGCCTCGGTCGAGCTGGCCACCATCAGCAGCGGCGATCCCTTCAGCAGTGACAGGAGATCATTGAAGAACGAGCGGCTGGACGCGTCCATGTGCTGTGCGTGGCGGATCAGCATCAGCACCGGCGTGGCGACGGCGACGGCCTGGAAGTACGTGGCCAGCGCCTCGGTCAGGGCGCGACGACCCACTGTGGCCATCTCTTCGCGGATGCCCATGCGCGTCGGATCTTCGATGTCAAAAGCTGGCAAGGCCGCGATCGTGTTTGCAATTCTGTCCGCTTCAGCCAGACGGTCCGGGGTCAGCTTGCGCTGGCCCAGCCGCGAGAAGGCCTGAGCGACCATACGCTGCAGCTTGGCGCGGGCTTGGTCGGCCGAGTCGGTCTCGAGGATGCCTGCGCGCAGGCGAATCAGGTCGGCCAGCGTCGCGTAGGGCAGGTCGCGGCGCAGGCGGTTGCAGCTGACCTCGAGCAGGAAGTAGGTCTTGGTCGGGTGCTGCTCGACGGAGCGGCGAAAGGCGTCCATCAGCACGTTCTTGCCCATGCCCATGGCACCGGCCACCAGACAGATGACCGGTCGCGACCGCACCTCTGCGTCCTGCAGCAGCAGCCACAGCTGACCCAGCTCGACCTCTCGGCCGATCAGCGGCAGCTCGCTGGACCACGGATAGCACAGCAGCAGGATGTCGCCATTGGTCTCGCGGACATAGAGGGTCTCCAGCGCATCGCGGTGGCCGTCCAAACGGGCCATCAGCACGTACGGCCCCAGCGGCAGCTCGATTCCATTGAGCGGCGCGCAACCGATCTCGTACTGCGGGGAGGGACGCCCCACACTGCCGCGAATCTCGTCGAACGGGATCGCGTAGATGCGGGCGCCCGGGGGCTGCGAGCGAATGTGCAGGACGCCGGTCTGGCGGCCGCTGTGTTCCGACAGGTCGTGGGCCTGACGGGCGAAGAACAGCTTGGTGGCGTTGTCCCCGGCAGCTGCGGCCTCGTCGTGTCGAAGCCAGTACAGCTCGATCAGCTTCTCACGCGCTTTGGTGTGGCCGTCTCCCTGATCGATGGCCTGGCGCAGGTAGTCCGAGGCCGTCGCAAACGCGTGTGCGTACAGCACTTCCAGCATCTGCAGCCGATGACGCACGGCCCACACGCTCTGCTTCTGCGCTTGGCTGTGCCAGGGCCGCACGTCGCGGCACAGGTCGCGCTCCTCCTGCATCGCGAATTCGCGCTCGAACCGTAGCGCCTCGTACTGGGCCAGCTCTTCCAAGCCATGGCGGTAGCACTGGTCGGCTCGCTCCCGCAGCCGCTCACGCTCCTGCTCGCCCGCCAGATAGCGTTCCAGCGCCTGCCACACCTCTCGCATCGACTGGGGACGCCGCTCGCGCTTCTTCTCCAGCATCCGCATCGCCACGGCTTCGAGGTCCAGCGGGACAGAGCGGTCGCGGGCAACGACGGAGGGCGGCAGAGGCACGACGTTCTTGGTGGCTTCCAGCTGCTGCTGGGAATTCTCGCCGCCGTACGGACGCTTCAGCGCCAGCACCTCGTACAGCATCACGCCCAGCGCGTAGATGTCCGACCGGTGGTCCACCTCGCTGTCGTGGCCGGCGGCCTGCTCCGGGCTCATGTAGGCGGGCGTACCGACGATCAGTCCTTCGGCGTTGGGAGGGCGCGGCGACGCCAAGCGCTTGGCGATGCCCCAGTCCGTGATCTGCACTTCGCCGAAGTCGCCCAGCAGCACGTTCTCTGGCTTCAGGTCTCGGTGGACCACGCCCTTGCTGTGCGCGTACTCCATGCCCTGCGCCATCTGGATGAACACACCGACCAGCCGCCGCAGCGAGAACTGGTCTCCCTCCCCCTGATCGCCCAGCTGCAGGTGCTGGATCACCTCCCCCAGCGAACGCGAGGGCATCAGCTTCATCGTGTAGTACGACGCCCCGTCCAGCCGCGTCCCCAACTCATGCAACGGAATGATCGAAGGGTGTTCCAGACCGCCGATGATGCGCGCCTCGCGCCGCAGGGCGTTGACGTACTCGACCTTGTGGGCCAGGTCGTCGCGCAGCACCTTCATCGCCACGTCGCGCTTCAGCCCCGTGTCGCGCACCCGCAGCACTGTGCCCATGCCGCCGTGGCCCAAAGCCTCGACCACTTCGTAGCGGCCTTCGCACTCGTGGGGCAGCGGTTGGTGCTCGTCGTCGGCCAGTTCCAACATCGGAGCCGAAGTCAGGTTGCACAGCGCGTCGGCGTCGGTGCGCTCCTGGTCGATCATGGCGTTGTGGTTGCTGGTCGCGGGCCGTGCGCCGACCAGTCGGGCGGGCGGCGTGAACCGCCACGGGGCCTCGGCGCCGGGATTCGCCTCTGCCGCATCGGCCGTCGGACCCGTCGTGCGAGCCCGCTCGACATGCGTGCGAGCGGTGTCGCCGGAGTGCGAGTGCGGGAGATCCGGGAGTTGCGGCGGCGCCTCCGCTTCGGGTGTTGCGTGCTCGCCGGTTGCGGCAACTTCAGGCGCGCCCTGAGCTTCCCGCGCCCGTCGCTGTACCCGAGCGACCACGGAGTCGCTGATCTGCTGCGTCACGCGGAATCGCTGCATGATCGTTGCGCCGGCAGAGGCGTCGGCGTCAGCGTTCACCGCAGCGTCGGGTGCGCTCGGCTGATCAGGATCATGGGGGGGGAGCGGCTGGCTCACAGTGAGGCCCTCGCAAGTCAAAGAGCTTGCCACGTCGCTGATCCGGGCGCAATCGCGGCGTTCAGCGAAAATGGCAGCGAATACCGCGTGGTCCCGCGTAGACCCGGGTCTGGGGACGGGGGGTGCAAGTGGTCGCCTCCAGCAACAGGGGAGTCAAGGTCACGAGGCATCACAAGACGAACAACTCCTAAAACCAATGAAAAAACCTTGTGTTGACATCCATCGCTGGGGAATCGCTGCCGACGTCGGCACAATCCTGCCGACCGCTCGGGGAGGCTCGCGCAGCCAAAAAGCTTGCATTCCGGATCTGGATACCTGAACATCTGTACAGCCTATGGGCACCCGACTTCTTCTACCAGTACCCCCGGAACACCCCCTACAGGAGCCTTGAACATGGCGCGCGGCAAGAAGGATACGACTGAGAACGTCTACACCAGCGACAAGCAGCAGGCCATCGCCACCGCCCTCGCCTCGATCGAGCGCACCTTCGGCAAGGGCGTCATGGTGCGGCTGGGCGACCACGGTGCGATGTTCAAGGACATCGAAGTGATTCCAACCGGATCTATCGGCATGGATATCGCCCTCGGCATCGGCGGCATTCCGCGCGGCCGCATCGTCGAGATCTTCGGGCCCGAGTCCAGCGGCAAGACGACCCTGGCGCTGCACGCCATTGCCGAGGCCCAGAAGACCGGCGGCATCGCGGCGTTCGTGGACGCGGAACACGCCCTGGACGTGACCTATGCCCGCAAGCTGGGCGTGCGCGTCGACGACCTGCTGTGCAGCCAGCCCGACAGTGGCGAGCAGGCCCTCGAGATCGTCGACACGCTGGTCCGGTCGGGCGCGGTGGACATCATCGTGGTCGACTCGGTGGCGGCGCTGGTCCCCAAGGCCGAGATCGAAGGCGCGATGGGCGACAGTCAGGTCGGCGCGCAGGCGCGGCTGATGAGCCAGGCGTTGCGCAAGCTGACGGCGTCGATCTCCAAGTCGAACACCTGCGTGCTCTTCATCAACCAGCTGCGCATGAAGATCGGCGTGATGTTCGGCAGCCCCGAGACGACGACCGGCGGCAACGCCCTGAAGTTCTACGCGTCGGTGCGCATCGACGTCCGCCGCATCGGCTCGCTGAAGAACGGCGAAGAGAGCATCGGCAGCCGCACCCGCGTGAAGATCGTCAAGAACAAGGTGGCGCCGCCGTTCCGCCAAGTCGAGTTCGACATCATGTATGGCGAGGGCATCTGCTCGGCCGGTGACCTGATCGATCAGGCGACCGAGATGGGCGTGCTCGACAAGATCGGCGCGTGGTACAGCTTCGAGGGCGAGCGCCTGGGGCAGGGACGCGAGAAGGTTCGCGCTCTGCTGAAGGACGAGCCCGCGCTGTTCAAGAAGATCGACGTGCGGGTGCGCGAGATTGCGTTCGCTCCCGACGCCACGCCCACGCTGTCCAGCGGCGGTGGCGACGACGACGTGACGATGGCGGATCAGGCCGAGGGGTAGCCCCGCCGCGCGCAATCTGCGACAACAGGGCCACCCCTCCGGAGGCCCCGTCATGTCCGACACCGCTTCTCGTCCGTCGGAACCGATCCACGCCCCGCGCGGCAACCAGCTGACCTGCAAGGGCTGGGTGCAAGAAGCGGCGCTGCGGATGCTCTGCAACAACCTCGACCCCGACATCGCCGAGCGCTGGCAGGACCTGGTCGTCTACGGCGGCATCGGCCGTGCCGCGCGCAACTGGCCGTCGTTCCACGCAATCGTCAAGTGCCTGCGCGAGCTGGAGGACGACGAGACGCTGCTGGTGCAGTCCGGCAAGCCCGTCGGCGTCCTGACGACCCATCCCGATGCGCCGCGCGTGCTAATCGCCAACTCGAATCTGGTGCCGCGCTGGGCGACCTGGGATCACTTTCGCGAGCTGGACGCCAAGGGCCTGATGATGTTCGGCCAGATGACGGCCGGGTCGTGGATCTACATCGGCACTCAGGGAATCGTGCAGGGCACGTACGAGACCTTTGCCGAAGCCGGTCGCCAGCACTACGGACACGAAGCGGGCTTCGACCCGCGACGGCCATTGGGCGGCAAGCTCGTCGTCACGGCGGGGCTGGGCGGCATGGGCGGCGCGCAACCGTTGGCGGCGGCGTTGGCGGGCGGCGTGATGCTGGCGGCAGAGGTCGACCCCACGCGCATCCAGCGGCGACTGCAGACGAAGTACGTGGACGAGTGGGTGCAGGACTTGGATCAGGGCATCGACCGGGCGCTGCAGGCCAGAGCGGCAGGGGAGGCGAGGTCGTTTGCGGTGTGCTGCACGGCGGTCGAGCTGCTGCGGCGGCTGGAGGCGCGCGGCGTGCGGCCCGACCTGCTGACCGACCAGACCTCTGCCCACGACCCGCTGGTCGGCTATCACCCCACCGGTCACACGCTGCAACAGGCGGCAGAGCTTCGGCAATCCGATCCGGTCGCGTGGCTGCGGCTGGTGCGGCAGGACATCGTCGAGCACGTGTCGCGGATGGCGGCGCTGCGTGACGCGGGCGTGCACGTCTTCGACTACGGCAACAACCTGCGCGCAGAGGCGGTCGAGGGCGGGCTGCGGCGCGAGGTCGCATTTTCGTTCCCTGGCTTCGTCCCTGCCTACATCCGCCCGCGTTTCTGCAGGGGCGAAGGGCCGTTTCGCTGGGTGGCGCTGTCGGGCGACCCGCAGGACATCGCGGTGACGGACCAGGCGTTGCTCGAGCTGTTCCCCGACAACGCCGGCGTGCAGCAGTGGTTGCGCGAGGGGGCGCCGCGCATCGCGTTTCAGGGCCTGCCGGCGCGCATCTGCTGGCTGGGGCTGGGCGAGCGGGCCAAGGCCGGAATTCTCTTCAACGATCTGGTGGCGCAGGGCCGGGTGAAGGCTCCCATCGTGATCGGGCGCGACCATCTGGACTGCGGCAGCGTGGCCTCGCCCAACCGGGAGACCGAAGCGATGAAGGACGGGTCGGACGCCGTCAGCGACTGGGTGTTCCTCAACGCGATGGTGAATGCGGTGGGCGGCGCGTCGTGGATCAGCGTGCACCACGGCGGCGGCGTCGGCATGGGCTACAGCCAGCACGCGGGCATGGTCATCGTGGCAGACGGAACGCCTGAAGCAGCAAGAAGAATCCAGCGCGTGCTGACGACCGACCCGGCGATGGGCGTGCTGCGTCACGTCGACGCGGGCTATGACGATGCGGTGGCCTGCGCCGCCGAGCACGACCTGAACATTCCCATGGCGAAGTGAGCGAATCATGCGCATCCGACTGACCGGGGCCGTGCTGCTGACGGGCGAAGGGCCCGAGCGGGGGCCCATCGGCTCGTGGGACCAGCTGGGGCTGCAGCGCGGCTGGGACGTGGTGATCGAGTCGGCACCGAAGGGACAGCTTTTCCCTTGGCGGATCGAGTGGTTGGGGCCTTCCTCGGGCGCGCCGCCTGCAGAGCACACGGTCGATCTGGAGGGGCAGCTGGTGCTGCCGGGGCTGGTCGACGCCCACACGCATCTGGTGTTCGCCGGCGACCGCTCTGGCGAGTTCGTGCGGCGAATGGCTGGCACTTCGTACGCACAGATCGCCAGCGAGGGCGGCGGGATCCTGCACACCGTGCGCCAAACCCGCGCAGCGACGCAGGAATCCTTGGTCCAGTCCGCGGACGCCCGTCTGCGCGAGCTGGCCGCCCAAGGCGTGCGGGTGGTCGAGGTCAAGACGGGCTACGGTCTGGACCTCGAGTCGGAAGTGCGCATTTTGCAATCGATTCGCGCGTTGCGTGAGGCGTGGGCCGGCCGGGTGCACGTCGTCGCCACTGCCATGCCCGCCCACGCCGTTCCGCCGGAGCACAAGGCGACCCCGGACCGCTACGTCGACCAGGTAGTGCGCCAGATCCTGCCCGCGCTGGCGCAAGCCGACCCGCAGCTTGCGTTCGTGGACGTGTTCGTCGAGCAGGGCTACTTCTCGGTGGCTCAGGCGCAGCGGGTCGACGAGGCACGGCGGCGGCTGGGCCTGCAACTCAAGGCGCATGTGGACGAATTCGCGTCGATCGGCGGTGTGCCGTGGGCAGTGGCGGCAGGCGCGACCAGTGTCGAGCACCTGCTGCAGACCACGCCCGAGGACGTGGCGCTGTTGGCGGCGTCGGACACCGTGGCGGTGGGCTTGCCGTTGACGTCGCTGTACCTGCGCGAGCCGGTGGCGCCGTTGCGCGCGCTGGTGGACGCGGGCGCGCGGGTGGCGCTCGGCACCGACTGCAACCCCGGGTCGTCGATGACCACCAACCTGATCCTGACCCTGCAGGTGGCGGTGTTGAACGCGCGACTGACGCCGCAAGAGGCGCTGCGTGCGGCGACCCGCGGCGGTGCGCACGCGGTCGGCTGTCCGGGCGGGTATGACGGGCGGCTGCGGGTCGGCG